>NZ_JBFAYF010000002.1:0-366104 GCF_040681165.1 Actinoplanes sp. NPDC051851
CCCGCGGCGCCCCCCGCCCGGGGGGGCCTCCCCCCCCCGGGGTGGTGGGGGCCCGGGCCCCCAAACCCGGCCCCGCTTCGCTTGCCGTTTTCGGAGCCCTCGACAACGACGGGCGAAATGCGACTTTCGTTGCGCTGCAACCATGCTGGAGAGGACTTTCGGCCCTGATCGGGCCGGGAGGGGTGGGGCAGGATTCGTTTCGGTCCGGTCGGGAGCCGCACCGGCCGGGCTGCGAAACGGTGTGCGGGGCCGGGCGGTGTTCCGGGGTGCCGCACCGGGAGTGAGGCGCCCCCCGGACGGTGGGCGGCAAGCTCACAGTGGCCAACCCCGGGACCAGCGGGCGTGGACGGGCCTGGGAGGGTGGAGGCGTGGGTAAGCGGATCGCGGTCATCGGTGGAGGCATCGCCGGGCTCGCCGCCGCCGTGCGGTTGCGGGAGCTGACGCCCGAGGACACCGAGATCCTCGTGTACGAGCAGTCCGGCGCCCTCGGCGGCAAGCTGCGGACCGGCGAGCTGGCCGGCCTGCGGGTCGAGCGCGGCGCCGAGTCCTTTCTGAACGGCGCTCCCGACGGGGGCGAGTCCGCGGCCGTGGCCCTGGCCCGGCGCCTCGGCCTCGACGGCGTGCTGGTGCACCCGGCGCCGGAGCCGGCCGCCCTCTCGATCGGCGGGCACCTCACCCGGATCCCGGCCGGCACCCTGGTCGGCGTCCCCGGTGACCTGTCCACGCTCGACGGTGTGGCGCTGCCCGAGGAGGACGCCGACCGGGACACCGGGCGGCCCCTGCTGGCGCCCGGCGAGGATGTCGCGGTCGGCGAGCTGGTCCGCTCCCGGTACGGCGCCGAGGTGGTGGACCGCCTGGTCGACCCGATGCTCGGCGGGGTGTACGCGGGCCGGGCCGACCGTCTCTCGCTGCGGGTCACCATGCCCCAGCTGGCCCGCGCCGCCGAGACCGAGCACACCCTGCGCGACGCCGTGCGGGCCGCCCAGGCGCAGAGCAAGCGGGTGCCGGGACGACCGGTCTTCGCGGCCGTGGACGGCGGGATGACCCGGCTGGTGGGCGCCGCCGCCGCGGCGAGCGGCGCGGTGATCAGCCTCGGACTTGCGGTACGGGAGCTCACGCGTACCCGAAACGGTTGGAAATTGATCCTCGGCCCGGCCCCGGAGCCGCGGGAGACCGAGGTCGACGCGGTGATCCTCGCGGTGCCGGCCAGACCCGCCGCGCGACTGCTGAGCGAGGTGTCCCCGGAGGCCTCGGCCGCGGTCGGCGAGCTGGACTACGCGAGTGTGGCGCTGGCCGGCATGGCGCTGCCCGCCGGGACCCGGCTGCCCGAACTCTCCGGATTCCTGGTGCCGCCCGGTGAGGGGACGCTGGTCAAGGCCGCGACCTTCGTCACCCGCAAGTGGCCGCACCTGAGCCGCGAGGACGGCCCGGTGATCGTGCGGGCCTCGCTGGGGCGGGCCGGCGAGGAGGAACGACTCCAGCGGGACGACGCGGCGCTGCTGGTCCGGGCACACCGGGAGCTGAGCGCGCTGGCCGGTGTGGACCTGCCGTCCCCGGACGCGTCCTGGATCCAGCGCTGGGGAGGCGGCCTGCCGCAGTACGCGCCGGGTCACTCCGATCGGATCGTGGCGGCCCGGGCCGCGCTGCCGCCGGGCCTCGCGCTCGCCGGCGCGGCCTTCGACGGGGTCGGCATCCCCGTCTGTGTGGCCAGCGGAGAGCGGGCGGCGGACGATGTGAGCAGTCATTTGGAGGCAGGACAAGCATGAGCGAGCAGACGAACGCGGCTCGGATCAACGAGCTGAACGCCACGATCCGGTACACCATGTGGTCGGTCTTCCGGGCGTCCACCCCGCTGCCGGCCCTCCGCGACGAGCTGGCCGGCGAGGTCGACACGCTCTTCGGTCAGCTGGAGTCGAAGGACGTGACGATCCGCGGCACGTACGACGTCTCCGGCCTGCGCGCCGACGCGGACGTGATGGTCTGGTGGCACTCGAGCGACCCGGACAACCTGCAGGAGGCGTACTCGCTGTTCCGGCGTACCGCGCTGGGCCGGCACCTGACCCCGGTCTGGTCGCAGATGGCGCTGCACCGGCCGGCCGAGTTCAACAAGAGTCACCTCCCGGCGTTCCTGGCGGGCGAGGAGGCGCGGCCCTACATCTGCGTCTACCCGTTCGTCCGGTCGTACGAGTGGTACCTGCTCCCCGACGAGGAGCGCCGCGACATGCTCGCCGAGCACGGCCGGCAGGCCCGCGGATACCCGGACGTCCGGGCCAACACGGTCGCCTCGTTCGCGCTCGGCGACTACGAGTGGATGCTGGCGTTCGAGGCCGACGAGCTGCACCGGATCGTCGACCTGATGCGGGACCTGCGGGCCTCGCGGGCGCGGCGGCACGTGCGGGAAGAGGTGCCGTTCTACACCGGTCGCCGCCGGTCGGTCACCGAGCTGGTCGCGGCTCTGCCCTGATCATCGGGATGTGGGGGATGCCGTCCTCGAGGTATGCGGGGCCGGCTTCCTCAAATCCGAATTTTCCGTAGAACCCGGTCAGGTGCGCCTGGGCGTCCAGGACGCTCGGCCGGTTGCCGATCACGTCCAGCGCCTGGGCCATCAGGCGCCCGGCCAGTCCCTCTCCCCGGGCCTGCTTGACGGTGATGACGCGGCCGATCCGCTCCGCGTGCTCGTCGCGGAGGATTCTCAGGTACGCCCGGATATCTCCGTCTTTTTCCACCCAGAGGTGCCGGGTGCCGGGCTCGATGTCCCGTCCGTCCAGCTCCGGATAGGGGCACTCCTGCTCCACGACGAACACGTCGACCCGGAGCTTGAGGATGGCGTACAACGTGGTGGTGTCCAGGTCGCGGAAGGACGCGACCCGGAACTCGTCGTGCGGAACCGGATGCATCGGCACAGCTTATTGCTCTTCACGCTAACCGGTCGCGGTCTTGTGCTGTTGTAGGAATGTGATCAAAAAGAGCAGGCTGTTCGGCAACAAGACACGGGTGACCTTCAGCGTCCCGGCGGACGCGGCGGACGGGACGGTCAGCGTGGTCGGCACGTTCAACGACTGGGAACCGGGCCGGCACGAGCTCCAGCCACGCCGCAACGGCACCCGCTCGGTCAGCGTCCCACTCGACCCCGGCCGGTACGAGTTCCGCTACCTGGCCACCGGCGGCGTCTGGTTCGACGACCCGGAGGGCAGCGAACTCCACCTATAAACGTTTCACGCGGCCCGTCCAGGGGATGAGCTTGACCCGTCAAGTCAGCAGCCGTCCCTGAGGGGGAAACGTGGCAGACGTCAAACTGGCGATCGTCTACTACTCGTCGACCGGCACCATCCACGCCATGGCACGCAGGCTGGAGGAGGCGGGGCAGAAGGCCGGTGCCGAGGTGCGCCTGCGCCAGGTCGCCGAGCTCGCTCCCGCCGAGGCGATCGCCTCCAACGCGGCGTGGAGCCAGCACTTCGACCGGACCAAGAACGAGCCGAGGGCGACCGCCGACGACGTGGTCTGGGCGGACGCGGTGCTCTTCGGTACGCCGACCCGGTACGGCAACGTCTCCAGCCAGCTCAAGCAGTTCATCGACACGCTCGGGCCGCAGTGGGGCCAGGGCCTGCTGGCGAACAAGGCGTACGCGGGGTTCACCGCCTCGATGACCGAGCACGGCGGCCAGGAGTCGACCCTGCTCGCGCTCTACAACACGATCTACCACTTCGGCGGGATCGTGGTGGCGCCCGGGTACACCGACCCGCTCAAGTTCTCCGACGGGAACCCGTACGGCGTCTCGCACGTGACCGGTGGGACCAACGACACCCCACTCGGCGACGCCCAGTACGCCGCGCTGGATCATCTTGCTGGGCGAATTGTCGGAATTGCGGGGAAGCTCAGCAGGTAGAGTACGGTGGCGGCCATGCCCGTCGACACCCAGTACGAAGATCTCTTACGAAGAGTCCTGCGGGACGGTACGCCGAAGAGCGACCGTACCGGCACCGGTACCCGCAGCCTCTTCGGGGAGCGCCTGCGGTACGACCTGTCGCAGGGCTTCCCGCTGATCACTACCAAGCGGGTGCACTTCAAGTCGATCGCCGTCGAGCTGCTCTGGTTCCTCCGCGGAGAGACCAACGTCCAGTGGATGCGCGACCAGGGCGTGACGATCTGGGACGAATGGGCGTCCGATGCCGGGGAGCTGGGCCCTGTTTACGGCTATCAGTGGCGTTCCTGGCCGGATAAAGACCGAAATATCGATCAGATTTCGGAAATCATGGACACGCTCCGGACGAACCCCGACTCGCGTCGCATGATCGTCTCGGCCTGGAACGTGGGCCAGCTCGACGAGATGGCGCTGGCGCCCTGCCACGCGATGTTCCAGTTCTACGTGGCCGGCGGCAAGCTCTCCTGCCAGCTCTACCAGCGCAGCGCCGACCTCTTCCTCGGCGTGCCGTTCAACATCGCCAGCTACGCCCTGCTGACCCGGATGATCGCGGCCCAGGCCGGTCTCGTCCCCGGCGACTTCATCTGGGTGGGCGGCGACTGCCACATCTACGACAACCACGTGGAGCAGGTCACCGAGCAGCTGAGCCGGGAGCCGTACGCGTTCCCCGAGGTGGAGATCGCCGAGCGTCCGGGCCTCTTCGACTACCGGTACGAGGACTTCACCGTGGCCGGGTACCGGCACCACCCGTTGATCAAGGCCCCGGTGGCGGTGTGACGGTCCACCTGATCTGGGCCGAGGCGCGGGGGCGTGTCATCGGCCACCGGGGGGAGATCCCCTGGCGGATCCCGGGGGAGCAGCGGCTCTTCAAGGAGCGCACGCTCGGCGGCACCGTGGTGATGGGCCGGGTCACCTGGGACTCGCTGCCCGCCCGGGTCCGGCCGCTTCCGGGGCGCCGCAACGTCGTGCTCACCCGCGATCCCGGCTGGTCCGCCGAGGGCGCCGACGTGGTCGCCGGGCCGGACGGGATCGCCGGCGAGGAGTACTGGGTGATGGGCGGGGCGGAGATCTACGCGCTCTTCCTCCCGCGGGCCGGGCACGTGGTGCGTACGCTGATCGATCTCGATGTCGAGGGCGACACCCACGCGCCGGAGCTCGGGCCCGAATGGGTGGTCTCCGCGGAGACGCCCTGGCAGGAGGCGCCGGGCGGGGTCCGCTACCGGGTTCAGGATCTCACTCGTTCCGCCGCGTGACGCAGTACGGACGTCTTGCTTTAACCCGGCCTGGCTAGTCTCGCCGCATCGGGGGGCCCGCCGAGTGCCGGGGAGTGGATGACGATGCCGGTGACGCTGTCCGTGGTTTCTCCCATGTACGACGAGCGGGAGGCGCTGGACCACTTCGCCGCCCGCCTCCGCCCGGTGCTCGACGGGCTCGGGGTCGGCTACGAGGTGGTCGCGGTCGACGACGGCAGCACCGACGGCACCGTCTCGCGCCTGCTGGAGCTGCGTGCGGACTGGGCCCAGCTGCGCGTGGTGAAGCTCCGGCGCAACGTCGGTCACCAGGCCGCGCTCGCCGCCGGGCTGCGCGCGGCCTCCGGTGCGTACGTGGTGAGCATCGACGCCGATCTGCAGGATCCGCCCGAGGTGATCGGCGAGATGCTGGCCAAGGCCCGCGCCGAGCACCTCGACGTGGTCTACGGCGTGCGCGGCGACCGCAGTGCCGACACGGTCTTCAAACGGCGGACCGCCGGGCTGTTCTACTGGCTGATGCGCCGGATGGCCGGCCCCTGGGTGTCCAGCCAGGCCGGCGACTTCCGGCTGATGAGCCGCCCGGTGGTGGACACCCTGAACGACCTGCCGGAGCAGCGCCCGGTCTACCGCCTGGTGGTGCCCTCGCTCGGCTTCGCGAGCGGCGAGGTGACGTACGTTCGCGGCGAGCGGGTCGCCGGCGCGACGAAGTACCCGCTCGGCAAGATGGTCGGGCTGAGCCTGGACGGCCTGACCGGCTTCTCGGCGGCACCGCTGCGGGTGGCCACCTGGCTCGGCATGGTCACCTTCGTGGTCTGCCTGAGCCTGATCGTCAGCGGCCTGGCCGCCTGGGGCTTCGGCTTCACCGTCCCGGGCTGGACCTCGCTCTACGTGGCGATACTGCTGCTCGGCGCGGTCCAGTTGGTCTGCCTCGGCATGCTCGGTGAGTACGTCGGCCGGATCTACGCCGCCACGCAGAACCGGCCGCGGTTCCTGGTCGCCTTCGACACCGGCGACGAGGCGCCGGCCTCGCGGCCGGTTACCTCGGGTCGAGCCTGATCGACAGGCTGTTCACGCAGTGCCGGGTGTTCTTCGGGGTGAAGCCCTCACCGCGGAACACGTGGCCCAGGTGGGAGTCGCAGCGCGCGCACCGGATCTCGGTACGCACCATCCCGAGGCTGGCGTCCTCGATCTCCTTGATCGCGCCCGGGATCGCGTCGTCGAACGACGGCCATCCGCAGTGGCTGTCGAACTTGGTGTCGCTCGGGTAGAGCGGGGCGCCACACGCCCGGCAGTCGTACATCCCCTCGGTCTTCGTGTCCACGTACTCGCCGCTGAACGGCGCCTCCGTGCCCGCCTCCCGGAGAACCCGGAACTCGTCCGGGCTGAGCCGGATGCGCCACTCGTCCTCGGTCGTGGGCAGGGTGGTCTCGTCGGTTGCCATGCCGTCAACCGTACGTCGTACTCCGTCGCACCGGCGGTCCGGCGACCGGCGGGTCCGCGCCGTTGAGCCGTCTATGGAAGCCTCCTCCCCGACGTTCCGGCCCACCCGGCGCCAGGCCCTCGGCCACGGCCTCTACCTCGGGGCCCTGAGCTCCCTGGCGAGTCTCGCGACGGGGGTGATCGCCGCGCTCGCCTGGCCGGGACCGTCCGCCCCGCCGGCGTGGGCCTGGCTGACGCTGGCCCTGGCGCCGCTCCTGCTGGGCGTGGCCCTCGGGCTCGTCTCCGGCCGGCGTACGGGTGTGGAGGTGGGTTCCCGGGGCATCCGCACGTCCTCGCTACTCGAGGAGGGCGAGGCGCCGTGGAGCCGGGTCGTCGATCTGCGCGCCGAGCGCCGGGGGCGCCGCAACGTGGTCTCCGTCTACCTGGACTCCGGAGCCAGCGTGCAGTTGCACGCGCCGTACAGCGGCGGACTTTTTGCCGCAGATCCCCAGTTCGAGCTGAAGGTGTTTGCTTTGTCGCATTTGTGGCGAAGTCACCGATTCGGTGGTCTTCCGAGTTGATGACCCGCCGGGGGTGTTTTGCGGGTAAAACGGGCAATCCCCGCTAAGCTCCCGTGCGACCATGCAATAGACCATTAAGCAACAGAACGGATACTCCCTCATGAGCAATGTGCGCCGGCTGGCCGCCGGATTGCCCGCGGCCGGTATCACCGTCTTCGCCACCCTCGCCCTCGCGTCGCCGGCCACCGCGTCGCCCGACGTCTCCGACCAGGGTGGCAAGCCCGCCGTCGTGGCCAGCCCGGGCGACCGGGGCGGCGACGGCGGCTACCCGACGGTCGACGACACCACGGCCCCGCCGCCCGCCTCGACGCCCGTGACGACGCCGCCGACCACGCCGCCGGCGACCGTGCCGTCGGAGTCGCCCGTCGCGGTCCTGCCGACCGGCGGCACCCGTGGGCACAGCGGTTACGAGCTGAACGAGACGGTCAGCCCGACGCCCACCGGGACCGGGGGCACCAAGGCGGTGCCGCCGGCCGGTGTCCAGGACGAGCGCGTCCCGCCGGTCAAGACCACGACCAAGGGCGGCACGCTGGCCGTGACCGGTGCTCCGCTGGCCGGCACCCTCGCGCTCGGTGGCCTGCTGGTCGGTGGTGGGGCCGCGGCTCTCTGGTACACCCGCCGCCGCAAGACCGCCTGATCGACGCCGTGTCCGATTTGTGAGGGTCACCCGGTAATGTCGGGTGGCCCTCACGCGTACCGGCCGTACGGCATATCGTCGTGACATGCCGAAAGCCGCCGCGCAGGAGATCGAGGTCGCCGGGCGTACCGTGCGGCTGTCCAGCCCCGACAAGATCGTGTTCCCGGCCCGGGGATACACCAAGCGGGACGTCTTCGAGTACTACCTCGCCGCCGGCGACGGCATCCTGCGCGCCCTGCGGGACCGTCCCACCACATTGCAGCGTTTCCCGGACGGCATCGAGGGCGAGATGTTCTTCCAGAAGCGCATACCCACCCGCGGTGTCCCCGATTGGATCAACACCGCCGAGATCACCTTCCCCAGTTCCCGTACGGCCGACGAGCTCTGCCCGGCCGACCTGGCCCACGTCGCGTGGGCCGCCCAGATGGGCACCGTGGTCTTCCACCCGTGGCCGGTCCGCGGTTCCGCACCGGACCACCCCGACGAGCTCCGCATCGACCTGGATCCCCAGCCCGGCCGCACCTTCGCCGACGTCACCGCGGCCGCCGCCGTGGTCCACGAGATCCTCGGCGAACTGGGCTGGACCGGTTACCCCAAGACCTCCGGCGGCCGCGGCGTCCACGTCTACGTCCGGATCGCCCCGCGCTGGGACTTCATCCAGGTCCGCCGGGCCGCCATCGCCCTGGCCCGCGAGGTGGAACGCCGCGACCCGGCCGCCATCACCACGGCGTGGTGGAAGGAGGAGCGCGGCGACCGCGTCTTCCTCGACTTCAACCAGACCGCTCGCGACCGCACCATCGCCTGCGCGTACTCGCTGCGCGCCAACCCGCGCGCCACCGTCTCCACACCGGTGACCTGGTCCGAGCTCCCCGACGTCGAGCCCGACGACTTCGACCTGCGGACCGTCCCGCAGCGCCTGTCCACCGTCGGCGACCCGCACGCCGGCATCGACGACACCCCGCACGACATCACCCCGCTGCTGGAGTGGTCCGCCCGCGACGAGAGGTCCGGCCTCGGCGACCTGCCCTACCCGCCCGACCACCCGAAGATGCCCGGCGAACCCAAACGCGTCCAGCCGTCGAAGAACCGCGACCTCAAGCTCTGAAGGAAAGACAAGCTCTGAAGGAACGACAAGCACGGAAAGAACGACAAGCACGGAAAGAGGGGGAGATCGAGAGCCATGCAGCTACCGCTCATGCCGCCGGTCAAGCCGATGCTCGCCAAGCCGGTCGCGGACATCCCGCCCGGGCAGGTCTACGAGCCCAAATGGGACGGATTCCGGTCGATCGTCTTCCGGGACGGGGACGAGGTGGAGATCGGCAGCCGCAACGAGAAGCCGATGACCCGCTACTTCCCCGAGGTGGTCGCGGCGGTGCTGGCGAACTTCCCGGACCGGGCGGTGATCGACGGCGAGGTGATCGTCGCCGACATCGAGCGGAACACCCTCGACTTCGAGGCGCTCCAGCAGCGGATCCACCCCGCCGCCAGCCGGGTGCGGCTGCTCTCCGAGCAGACGCCGGCCAGCTTCGTCGCCTTCGACCTGCTGGCCGTCGGCGACGAGGACCTGACCGGCCTGCCGTTCGCGCAGCGGCGCGCGCGTCTCGAGCAGGCGCTCGCGGCGGCCGGGCCACCCGTGCACATCACCCCGGCCACCAGCGATCCGGCGACGGCCCGGCGGTGGTTCGAGGAGTTCGAGGGCGCCGGTCTGGACGGGCTCATCGCGAAGGACCCGGGCCTGCTCTACCAGCCCGACAAGCGCGTCATGTCGAAGATCAAGCACAAGCGCACCGCGGACTGCGTCGTCGCCGGCTACCGCGTACACAAATCGGCGGAGAACCGCATCGGCTCGCTGCTGCTCGGTCTCCACGACGAGCGCGGCGTGCTGGTGAGCGTCGGCGTCATCGGCTCGTTCCCGATGAAGGTGCGCGAGGAGCTCTTCGCCGAGTTGCAGCCGCTGGTCACCGGCTTCGACGGCCACCCCTGGAACTGGGCCGCCCACGAGCAGGGCGAACGCACCCCGCGCAGGAACGAGGTCAGCCGCTGGAACAACGGTAAGGACCTCTCCTTCACCCCGCTGCGGCCGGAGCGCGTGGTCGAGGTCCGGTACGACTACATGGAGGGCATCCGCTTCCGGCACACCGCCCAGTTCGAACGTTGGCGTCCCGATCGCACCCCGGCGACCTGCACCTACGAGCAACTGGAGCACCCGGTGCGATTCGATCTCAGTGAGGTGCTGGCCGGGCGCTGAGCGCGGACCGGCTAGGCTCGCGTGGTGCCTCGTCGTTCACGTCCGGTCGCCGGATTCCTCACCGCCGTGGTCGTGGCCGTCGCCGGGTGCACATTGCCCGCCTTCGCGCCGGACGGGGCCGACGAACCGGCCACCTCCAGCGGCAGCGGTACGGCCAGCGCATCCGTCCCCGGCACGCTGGCACAGTGGAGCTCCTGCCCGGAGATCCCGCAGGAACTGGTCGGCCGCGGCGCCACCGGGATGACCTACGACTGCGCGACGGTCGCCGTGCCGCGCGACTGGTCCAGCCCGAAGGCCGGCGAGACGTACGACGTCGCGATGATCCGGATCCGCTCGGCCACCCAGAAGAACCGGATCGGCTCGCTGCTGCTGAACCCCGGCGGCCCCGGCGGCTCCGGCATCGACCTCGCGGTCTACCTCTCGTTCGGCGAGGCGCTCGGCGGCCTGCCCACCGAGATCACCGACCGGTTCGACATCATCGGCTTCGACCCGCGCGGCGTCGGCCGGTCCAGCCCGGTGAAGTGCATCAGCACCGCCGACCAGGACGCCAGCTTCGGCGCCGACCCGGACCCGGTCAGTACCACCGAGTTCAACCAGGTCGCCGCGCTGAACAAGCGGATCGCCGAGACGTGCGGCGCGAAGTACGGCGATCAGTTGAAGTACTTCTCCACCGAGCAGACCGCCCGGGACATGGACGCGCTGCGCACCGCGGTCGGTGACACCAAACTCAGCTACCTCGGTTTCTCGTACGGGACACTGCTCGGCGCCACCTACGCCCAGCTCTACCCGCAGAACGTCCGGGCCATGGTGCTGGACGGCGCGGTCGACCCGACCGAGTCGTACATCGCCGGCTCCGAGGAGCAGGCCAAGGGCTTCGAACGGGCCTTCTCCAACTTCTCCGCCTGGTGCACCAAGACGCCGGGGAGTTGCCCGATCTCGGCCGATCCACGCGGCGCGATCACCGACGCGATGGCGAAGGCGGAGTCCTCCCCGGTCACGAACTCGGACGGCCGTACGGCGACCTCGGGTTGGATCTTCATCGGTCTGATCTCGTCGCTCTACACCGAGTCCGGCTGGACCACGCTGGCCCAGGCGATCGACGGCCTGCAGTCCGGCGACGCCAAGGGCATCTTCGAGCTGGCCGACCAGTACACCGAGCGCAAGGCGGACGGCAGCTACACCAACCTGTTCGACGCCAACCTCGCGGTCAACTGCGCGGACGCCGACGACGCGCCCACCGCCGAGCAGGTGCGCACGCTGCAGACCGAGTGGCGCAAGAAGTACCCGCTCTTCGGCGCCGCGATCGCGGTGGGGATGCTGCCCTGCACCTACTGGCCGGGTGAGCGGGATCCGTACCCGGCGGGCAAGGCCGAGGGCGCGCCGCCGATCGTGGTGGTGGGCACCACCGGCGACCCGGCCACGCCGTACGAGAACACCGCCGACCTGGCCACCATGCTCGGCGTCGGGCACGTGCTGACCTGGGAGGGCGAGGGCCACACGGCGTACCCGTCCACCACCTGCATCACCCAGGCCGTGGACGGCTACCTGATCGATCTGACCGTCCCGGCGGAGGGCAAGCGTTGCCCGGCGAAGTGATCACCTTCCGGGTCGCGGCGAGGGCGGACGTCCCGGCGATCCTCGGCCTGCTCGCCGACGACGACATCACCCGCGAGCGCGGTTTCGGCATCGTCCCCGAGGAGGTCGACGCCGGGGTCTGGGCCGCCTTCGAGGCGATCGACGAGGACCCGCGCAACGAGCTGATCGTCGCGGAGCTCGCCGGCGAGGTGGTCGGCACCTGCCAGCTCACGTACCTTCCCGGTCTCAGCCGCGGCGGCGCCGAGCGCATGCAGATCGAGGCCGTCCGGATCCGTGCCGACCTGCGCGGCCGGGGCCTCGGCGAGCGGCTGGTCCGCTGGTCCCTCGACCAGGCCCGGGCACGCGGCTGCCGGATGGTCCAGCTGACCTCGGACCACCGCCGCGAGGCCGCCCACCGCTTCTACCTGCGCCTCGGCTTCACCGCCTCACACACGGGCTTCAAGCTCTCGTTATAGGACCAGCAGGGTGAGCAGGCGGTCGAGTTCGGCGGCGGGGTCGGCCGCCAGTCCCATGTGGACCGGGCCGGCGCGCAGGATCGTGCTGCGCGGCGCGACCAGCCAGCGGAACCGCTCGCCCAGCCGCATCCCGGACGGCGCCCCGCCGCCCTGGCAGGTGGTGTCCCAGGAGTCCAGCGCCCGCCGTACCGCGTCCACGTCCGCGCCCGGGTCCAGCGCCAGCAGCCGCGCCTCGTCCAGGTGGGTCCGCGCGGCGAGGTAGTCGTGCCGCTGGCTGTAGAGCAGCACCCCGACGTTGATCAGTTCGCCGCGCTCGATCCGCGGGACGGCCTGGATGATCGCGTACTCGTACGGGACCGGCTTCACGGCAGCCACGCCTCCGGACGCGCCGCGCGGCGCACGAGATGGTCCAGGTAGGCGTCCCGGTCGCCGTCGTCGAGCCACTCCGGGGGTACCAGCCCGAGCACCTCGTCGATCAGGCCGGCGGTGAGGAGCGCGGCCAGCGCCGGGCCCTCGGTCGCCAGCTCGGTCGCGTACGGCTTCAGCACGTGGTCGTCCCATGGGTACGCCCGGTGCACGACCTTCTCCGCGCGTGCCCAGTCGTGGTGGAAGTAGAGCGTGGCGCCGTGGTCGATCAGCCGGAGCCCGCCGTGCCAGATCAGCAGGTTCGGGTTCCGCCACGACCGGTCCACGTTCTCCACGTACGCGTCGAACGCGAGCACCCGGCTGGCCAGGCGTGCCTCCACCGGGTGCGCGTTGGGGTCGTACCCGAGCGCTCCGGGAAGGAAGTCCATGCCGAGGTTGAGGCCCGCGCTCGCCTTGATCAGCTCTTGGACCTCCTCGTCCGGCTCGGCCCGGGCCACCACCGGATCCAGCTCGACCCGGGCCAGGTCCGGCATCGGGAGGTCCAGCCGCCGCGCCAGTTCACCCGCGATCACCTCGGCCACCAGCGCCTTCGGGCCCTGGCCGGCACCGCGGAACTTCACCACGTACGTACCGAAGTCGTCGGCCTCGACCACGCCCGGCAGTGAGCCGCCCTCACGGAGCGGGGTGACGTATCTGATCGCGGTGACCTGGCGCAGCACGCCGCTCACCATAGCGTCCTGACCGGAACCAGTAGCGCCCTGACCGGAACCGATCGCACCTCGGGCGCGGTCGTGCCCCGGCCCGGGCGTTAGGCGGGTCCCTGGCGGCGCAGTTCGTCGACCTTGGTCAGGGCCTCCCGGAGGTCGCCGAGCCACTCCGAGCTGTGCTGGCCGACCAGCTTGACGCACCAGGCGAGCGCGTCCGACCGGGAGCGGGCCACCCCCGCCTCGACCAGGGTGTCCAGCACCCGGCGCTCGGGCTGGCGCAGCCGGGTCATCACCGGGGCGGACAGGTGGGTCCAGAGCTCGGAGCCGTCCCCGCAGCGCGCGCCCCACGCGACCTTGCGCTGGTAGCGGTGCTCGACCTGGCGGGCGACCCGGATCCGGTCGTCGCGGGTGTCCTCCCGGAACTGGGCGATCCGCCCGGCCTGGGCCGCGGCCCGGTCGGCGTCGGTGGCGTCGGCGGCCAGGTCCGGCTCGGGCAGGCGGCCCCAGACGATGATCTCGTCGCGGTCGGTGATCACCTCGGGTGGCTCGATGAACCAGCCGTCCGGCACGGCTCCGGTGATCCAGGCGGCGGCGTCCTCGGCGGGCGGTGGCTCGGTGCGGGCCCCGGGCGGGGCGGGACGGAAGCGCATGACGACCTCCTTGGTTCTTGCAGTGATTACATGCTTACACCGATTTCAGGTAAGCGGCCACGTTACTCCTCTGGCTGGTGCTCAGGGGTGCCCGGCGCGGAGCGACGGACCCCTGGGCACCAGCCGAAACCCGGACTTGAGCAGTCGCTCAAGTCGGTCTAGGCTGCGGATTTGAGCGACTGCTCAAGGAGTGGCAACGGGGGGACCGATGGTGGCGATACGGCGGGCGAACGTGGTGCTGTTCGGCCTGATAACCCTCTTCGGGGCGGTGTTCTTCCTGCTCACGGTGCGATCCGGCCGGGGCGACAGCGCACTGCTCTTCGTGGTGTTGCCGACCGTGCTCGCGGCCGCGCTCTCCCTCGAACCGGGGAAGACCACGCACGGCAGCGTCTTCCGGCTCACCACCATCGGTCTGTTGCTCGCGGCGGTGGCGCTGCACGAGGGCGCGATCTGTGTCGTGCTCGCCGCCCCGCTGGTCTACGCGGTCGCTCACGGCGTCACCCTGATGGTCCAGGCGGTGAAGGAGGCTCCCCGCCGTCCGCTCCCGGTGCTGATCCCGCTTCCGCTGCTGCTGGTCGGCGGCGTGGAGGGGGTGAACCCGCAGTGGCGCGTCCACCCGGAGCAGTCCGTCGAGGTCAGCCGGGTGGTGGCGCTGGCGCCGGAGCAGGTCGCCGCGATGCTGGAGGCCGGTCCGCAGCCGGTCGGCACCCGGCAGTGGTCGCTGCGGATGCTCGGGGTGCCCGTCCCGGACCACGTGCACGGCGACGGGCTGGAGCCGGGCGACCGCTGGACGTTCGCGTACCACGGCAGCGCGCACGGCCCGGGCGGCGACATCGTCACCGAGGTGCGCGACGCCGGTGCCGGGCGGGTCACCTTCGCGGTGCTGGAGGACACCGCGATCACCGGGCGCTGGGTGGGGCTGCGCGACGCCACGCTCGGCTGGCACGCGGCGGGTGCCGGGCGGACCGAGGTGACGTTGCGGATCGACTACCGGCGGGGGCTCGACCCGTCCTGGTACTTCGGACCGCTCCAGGACCGGCTGATGCACGCCGGCGCCGAGCACCTGCTCGACATGCTCACCCCGCGATGATCCTGCCCCGGTATCTCGCCCTGGCTCTTCCGTCGATGGTGGTGCTCGTCTGCGCGTACGGGAAGAACCGGAAGGAACGGGCGGGTGCCCTCCTCGCCTTCCTGGCCGCGGTTCTGGGCCTCGCGATCACCCACGAGCTCGTCGGCTGGTACGCGTTCGCGCGGGTCGACGGCGCCTATCGCGGGATGCCGGTGGATCTCTGGCTGGGCTGGGCCGCGCTCTGGGGCCCGATCCCGGTGCTGCTGCGCCGTCACCTTCCGCTGCCGATCGCGCTCGGCCTGCTCTTCTGGGTCGACCTGCTGGCGATGCCCGCTCTCGATCCGTTGCTCCGCCTCGGGCCGGGCTGGCCGACCGGTGACGCGATCGGCCTGCTCACGGTTGCTCTGCCGGCACAGCTGCTCGGCCGCTGGACCGCCGCGGGCCGCCACTTGATCCCCCGGCTTCTGCTCCAGATGGCCGTTTTCGCCGGTCTCACCCTGTGGCTCGTGCCGACCGCGGCCTTCACCCTCGGTGACGGTTCCTGGAGCCACCTGCTCCGGCTGCCGCCTCCCGCGCTCCTCGCGGTGGTCCAGCTGGGCGGTGCGCTCGCGCTCGTTCCGCTTGCGGGGGTACGCGAGTTCGCGCTGCGCGGCGACGGCACCCCGTTCCCCTGGGATCCACCCCGTCGCCTGGTCACCACCGGGGTCTACGCCTACGTCGCGAACCCGATGCAGCTCGGCATGGTCCTGCTGCTCGCGCTCCTGGCCGTGGTCACCCGCAGCGTCACGCTGGCCGGGGTGGTCCTCGCCACCGTGGCGTTCTCGATCGGGGTGGCCGCACCGCACGAACGCGACGACCTGGAGCACCGCCACGGGCCGGCGTGGCGCGCGTACCGCGGCTCGGTCCGCGACTGGATTCCCCGCTTCCGTCCCCACCCCCAACCCGGTTCCCCCGCCCGGGTCGACCCGGCCCGGCTCTGGCTCGACGGCGACTGCGGTCCCTGCGCCGCCACCCGGGACGCCCTGGCCCGGCGGGCACCCCTAGGCTTGAGCATCATGCCCGCGGCCGCCCATCCCACCGTCCTGTGGCGTGCCCGTTACACGGCCCCCGACGGGTTCACCGCCTCGGGCGTCGCCGCGGTGGCCCGGGGGATGGAACACGTCTCACTGCCCTGGGCGTACGCGGCGTGGTTCCTCGCCCTGCCGGTGATCGCCCCGCTGGCCCAGCTGCTCTCCGACGCGCTGATCGCCCCACCCCACCCCGCCGGCGTATCCCCGGCCGCCCCACCCCACCCCGCCGGCGTATCCCCGGCCGCGGCACCACACGCCGCCGGGGCTTCCCCGGTCGTCCCGCCGGATCCCGCCGTCGCACTCTCGGAGGAGCGATGACCGATACCAAGCAGAAGCTGCTCGACGGCGCCCTCACCGCCCTCCGCGAACACGGCGTGACCGGTGCCTCGGCCCGCACCATCGCCACCGCCGCCGGGGTGAACCAGGCGCTCATCTTCTACCACTACGGCACGGTCGACGACCTGCTCGCCGCCGCCTGCGTGACCACCACCCGCAGCCGCGTCGCCCGGTACGCCGACCGCTTCGCCGCCGTCACCACCCTCCGCGAGCTGCTCGACGTCGGCCGCGCGCTGCACGCCGAGGAGCTGGCCGAGGGCAACGTCTCGATGCTGGCCCAGCTGCTCGCCGCCGCACAGACCGGCCACAAGCTGGCCGGCCCCACCGGCGAGGCCCTCCAGCTCTGGACCGCCGAGATCGAGGCGGTCCTGCACCGTCTCCTCGCCGACTCCCCGTTCTCCGAGTTCGCCGACATCCCCGGCCTGGCCCGCGCGATCGCGGCCGCCTTCGTGGGGCTCGAACTCTACGAGGGCGTCGACCCGGCCGGCGCCGACCAGGCCCTCAGCGCCCTTTCCCAGCTGGCCGTCCTGGTCGAACTGGTCGACGAGCTCGGCCCGCTGGCCACCCGCGTCCTGCGCTCCCGCCTCAAGCGCGCGACCCGCCCCACCTGACGCGACGCCGTGGCCGGCCCGCCCATCGCGCGGCGCCCGCTCTTCTGGCTGGTGCTCACGGGTGTCTCGCTCCGCTGGAGACACCCGTGAGCACCAGCCAGAACCGGGACCCGCGCGGTGGGCGGGAGTGGGCAGGTGGTCGCGGCCCCGTGGCGCGGGTCGCGTCCGAGGGGGCGGTGCGGCGCGGGTGCCGTACCGGAGAAGGGGTCAAAGAAGGGCGAAGAGGGTGTGGCCGTCGTCCACGGTGTGGTCGGGGGCGGGCCAGAGGGTGGGGTCCTCGGTCACCGTGCGGCGGGACGTGAAGAGGATCGCGGTGCCGATGTCGGCGCGGCGGGCGCACGCCACGTCCCGGCGGCGGCTGTCGCCGACGAACCAGCAGGCGGACGGTGGGACGCCGAGCTGGTCGGTGGCGTTCCAGATCATCTGCGGGTTGGGTTTGCGGACGCCGGCCTCGTCGCTGTAGATCTGCGCCGCGAAGAGGTGGCCCACCCCCACCCTGGTGAGGAAGTCGCGGTGGGCGGCGCCGCAGAGCGTGTTGCTGACCACGGCCAGCGGGATGCCCGCGGCGGTGAATCCGGCCAGCGCCTCGGGGATGCCGGGCCGCAGCTCCCAGCTGTCCCGCCAGGCCCACTCGTAGCTGAGGCGGGGGACCGCCGTACGGACCCGCGCCTGCACCAGGGGCGGCCAGCCGGGCAGCACGAACCGCTCCCAGACCTCGGCCTGGGACAGCTCGTCGGGGTGATCCTCGTCGCGCCAGTCGGCGTACGCCACGGCCGCCTCGGTGAGCCGGCGCCTGATCTCACCGGGGGTGAGCGCCCCCGTGATCAGGTTGAAGACGCGGAGTACCAGTTCGGGCGGGACGATCGGGTCGGCCTGCCCGGCGGGCGGGGGTACGGCGGGTGCGGCCGACTCGGCCAGGACGCCGCCGAAGTCGAGGAGGACCGCGGCGGGCGTCACCGGGAGTGTCCCAGGGTCCAGGCGCGTACGCCGCCCACGATGCCCGCCGTGTTCGGCACCACCACCACGTCGTCGCCCATCCGGGCCAGCTGGGCCGGGGTGATCAGGCGGGAGTTGCCGCCGCCGAGGTAGACGCGGTCCCAGAGGAAGACCGGGCGCAGGCCCTCGATCACGTTGCGGACCCTGCGGGACCAGAGCGCGTCGCCGAGACGCCGCCGCTCGTGCTCCCCGATGTACGTGTCGTACGACATCCCCCAGCGCACCGGGGCCTGCGACATCTCCAGGTGCGGCGCGAGCTCCCCGCCGTCGAAGAGCGCGCAGCCCAGCCCGGTCCCGAGGGTCAGCACCAGCTCGCAGCCGGTGCCCGCGACCACGCCGGCCCCGTGCACCTCGGCGTCGTTGAGCACCAGCGTGGGCAGCCCGAACGCCTCGGCCAGCGCGGTTCGCGCGTCGAACCCGTGCCAGGCGTCGACCAGCTCCGGGTCGACCTTGGTCCGCGGCCCGCTCCGGGTCACGTAGTGCGGGGTGGCCACCACCACGCCGTGCCGGATCATGCCGGGCATGCCGACGGTGACCCGGTCCGCGTTCGGCAGCTGCTCACCGAGGGTGACCAGGGTCTTCACGAAGAGGTCGGGCGGCAGGGGGTAGGGGGTGGGCACCCGGATGGGCTGGGCCCGCATGGTGCCCGCCTCGTCCAGCACCGAGCCCTTGATCCCGCCGCCGCCGCAGTCGATGGTCAGCGTGAAGGCGGCTGCCCGTGCCGATTGCCCTTTCGGGAGGTCCGGAAACGATCCTGTTTCGCTCGTCACTTGGGGCCTCTCGCTGCGGTGGATCGGACGTGGCGCGGCCGGGGGAGCGGTCAGCCCGCTTCCTCGGCCCATACGCGCCAATTATCCAATACCCCGTGGAGCGCCGGAGTCAGCCAGCCCGGAGCCGAGCGCCGGAACACACCCGGTTCCATCGATCCGGCGCCGGCGGGCAGCGCGCCGACCAGGTGCGGGACCAGCTCGCCGAGGTTCGCCCAGTGGACCAGCTCAGGCTCGTCGGGCCAGGCGCCGAGGACCACCCGGGCCGGCACCCCGCGGCGGCTCAGCGCCTCCAGGGTCAGCGCGGTGTGGTTGAGCGTGCCGAGGCCGGCCCGGGAGACGACGATCACCTTGGCGCCGAGCGTGGTGGCCAGATCGGCGAAGGTCCAGGCCTCGCCGGAGGGCCGCAGCCCCATCGGCACCAGCAGCCCGCCCGCGCCCTCGACCAGCACCAGGTCGTGCTTCTCGGCCTCGGCGCGGATCGCGTCGACCACCTCGTAGAGCTCCAGCGCGGCCATCCCGGCGACCTTGGCGGCGGCGAGCGGCGCCAGCGGTTCGGGGTACTCGGCCAGGGTGCGGACCGTCTCGGGCCCGGCCAGCCGGGTGACCACCTCGGCGTCGGTGGGCGCGCCGGTGTTGATGCCGGTCTGACCGGGTTTGATCACAGCGACGCGCAGCCCGGCGGCCTGCGCGGCCGCGGCCATCGCGGCGGTCGCGATCGTCTTGCCCACCTCGGTGTCGGTCCCGGTCACCAGCACGATCCCGTGCCACTCGTGCGGCTCGGCCCGGCGCGCGGGCGCTTCCTGCCGCGATTCGGGCACCTCCGGCACCGCTTCCGGGGAAGCCGTCTCTGAGGAAGCCGTCTCCGGGGAAGCGGAACCCGAAGAAGCGCCATCCGCGCCGTCCGCGCCGTCCGCCGCGCCATCCGCGCCATCCGCGCCATCCGCGCCGGATGAATCCGACGTATCCGAAATGCCGGATGCGTCGGAAGGGGTGGATTCTCCGGGAGAGGCGGGCGCGCTGGAGGGAGTGGATGTGGTGGGAGAGGAGGGCTCGAGGGGCGGGGCGGGTGTGCCCGGAGCCGGATCCACCGGATGTCCGCCGCCGTGTGCCTGGAGCGGATCCCGTTCCAGCACCGGCGTCCGCGGGCTGGGGAGCGGCAGACCGTGCCCGCCGCTGCGTGCCCCGCGCGGCGCCGGGGTCACCGCGATCCCGGAATAGGAGGAACTGCCGTTCATGGTGCGCACTCCACGATCACGTCCAGGGCCCGGGCGAAGTCCGCCTCGGGCACCCCCGCGTTCACGGTCAGTCGCAGTCGCGAGCTGCCGTCCGGTGTCGAGGGCGGCCGGAAGCACCCGACCGCCACGCCGCGGTCGCGGCAGTCCGCCGCCCAGGCCACGGCGGCCTCCGGCCCGGGCGCGGGCACGGAGAGCACCCCGGCGGCCGGGTCGGTGGCGGGGAAGCCGGCGGCCCGCAGCCGGCCGGCGATCCGGGCGCCGCGCTCGGCGAGCAGCGCGCGCCGGTCGTCGGCGGCCCGGGCGATCTCCACCGCGGCGAGCACCCCGGCGACCACGGCCGGCGGTGGCGCGGTGTCGTAGATGAAGCTGCGGCCGGTGTCGACCAGGTGCTGGATCACCGTCGGATGCCCGGCGACCACCCCGCCCGCGCCGCCGAGTGACTTGGAGAGGGTGGCGGTGACCAGCACGTCCGGCTCCCCGGCCAGCCCGGCGGCGGCGACCCCGCCGGCGCCGTCCGGCCCGAGCAGGCCGAGCGCGTGCGCGTCGTCGACGATCAGCAGGCCGCCGCGGGCGCTGACGGCCCGGTGCAGGCCGTCGAGGGGGGCCAGGTCGCCGTCGACCGAGAAGACCGACTCGGTGACGACCGCGGCGGTCCGCCCCGGGTGCCCGTCCAGGATCGCGGCGACCGCGGCGGGGTCGTTGTGCGGTGCCACGATCACCTCGGCCCCGGAGATCCTGCAGCCGTCGATCAGCGACGCGTGGTTGTAGGCGTCCGAGACGATCAGGTCGCAGACCGTGGCGGCGGCCCGGACCGCGGCCAGGTTCGCCAGGTAGCCCGAGGAGAAGACCAGCGCGCTCGCGGCGCCGAGCCAGCCGGCCAGCGCGGTCTCCAGCGCCTCGTGCGCGTCGGTGGAGCCGCGGACCAGGCGGGAGCCGGTGGCGCCCAGCCCGTACGCGGTCAGGGCGTCGCGCGCGGCCGCCACCACCGCGGGGTGGCCGGCGAGGCCGAGGTAGTCGTTCCCGGCGAGGTCGACCACGGTGTCGTCCGCCGACCGCGGTCGCAACCGACGGGTGAGTCCCGCCTTGGCCCGCTCGTGGGCCAGGCGATCCAGCGACGCCAACCAGCCGGTCACGACACCCCTTGAGATCACGAGGAACGGAAACTACCACCCACCGCCGACAGTTCCAGCGGCCCGGGAACTCTGTAGGGTACGGGCATGGCTGACATCCTCGATCGGGCCCGTGCCCGGGTTCTCGCCGACGGATCCGGCCTCGGGGAAGCGGAGATCCTCGAGGTCCTGCGACTGCCCGATGAGGACCTGCCAGCACTGCTGCAGCTCGCGCACGAGGTCCGGATGCGGTGGTGCGGCCCGGAGGTCGAGGTCGAGGGCATCGTCTCGCTGAAGACCGGCGGCTGCCCGGAGGACTGTCACTTCTGCTCGCAATCGGGCCTTTTCGCGTCCCCCGTCCGGGCGGTCTGGCTCGACATTCCCTCTCTCGTGGAGGCCGCACGGCAGACCGCCGCCACCGGGGCGACCGAGTTCTGCATCGTCGCGGCGGTCCGCGGGCCGGACAAGCGCCTGATGGACCAGATGCGCGAGGGCGTCAAGGCGATCAAGGAGGCGGTCGACATCCAGGTCGCCGCCAGCCTCGGCATGCTTACCCAGGAGCAGGTCGACGAGCTCGTCGCGATGGGCGTGCACCGGTACAACCACAATCTGGAGACCTGCCGCTCACACTTCCCCAACGTGGTCACCACCCATTCGTGGGAGGAGCGCTGGGGCACGCTGCGGATGGTCCGGGACTCCGGCATGGAGGTCTGCTGCGGCGGCATCCTCGGCATGGGCGAGACGATCGAGCAGCGCGCCGAGTTCGCCGCCCAGCTGGCCGAGCTCGACCCGCACGAGGTCCCGCTGAACTTCCTGGACGCCCGTCCCGGCACCCCGTTCGCCGACCGTCCGGTGGTGGAGGGGAGGGACGCGCTGCGCGCCATCGCCGCGTTCCGGCTGGCCATGCCGAGGACCATTCTCCGGTACGCCGGTGGCCGGGAGATCACTCTCGGCGACCTGGGTACCCGGGACGGCCTGCTCGGCGGCATCAACGCGGTGATCGTCGGCAACTACCTGACGACGCTGGGCCGCCCGGCCACCGCCGACCTGGACCTGCTGGCCGACCTGAAGATGCCGGTCAAGACCCTGTCGGCGACGTTCTGAGCATGTACTGCGACCGATGCGGCGAGCCCGCCGACCGGGGTGACCACGCGGACTGCGCCCGGGCGCGGCAGCTCGAGCCGCCCCGGTTCTGTCCCGAGTGCCGCCGCAGGATGAAGGTGCAGGTGCTGCCGACATCCTGGACGGCGTCGTGTGTGGAGCACGGACGGACCGCGTCAGCCTGACGGTCGCGGGCGCCCTCTCCGGCCGGCGTCAGCCTGACGTCGCGGGCGCCCTCTCCGGCTGGCCGGCGGCGGCCAGTGTCACGCTGACCACGCCGCCGTCTCGCTCGGTGGAGGCCGGGCCGAGCCGCCGCAGCGCACGCAGCAGGGCGACGTTCTCCGCCCCGGTGTACGCCACCAGCGCCGCGAACCCGCCCCGGTCGGCGTGCGCCCGGAGCCGCCGCAGCAGCGCGGTGCCCAGGCCACGGCGCTGCCACGCGTCCTCGACCAGCACCGAGATCTCGCCCAGGTCGCCCTCGGCGGTGAGCGTGGCCATCGCGACGACCCGCCCGGTGGGTGCCACCGCGAGCAGGGTCACCCCGCCGGCCGGCTGCAGCAGACGGCGCAGCCGGGCCTCGCCCGGGACGCCCCCGCCGAGGTAGCGGTGCCGCAGGGTGGCGGGCGAGCACGCGTCGTGCAGCTCGCGGAGGGCGCCCAGGTCGTCCGGGCCGGCCGGGCGCAGGGTGACCTCGGCGCCGTCGGCGAGCATCAGCGCGACGTTCTCCCGCTGGTGGCGGACGACCGCGGCGGAGAGCTCGACCAGGGCCTGGGCACGCGCGTACTCGGCCGGGGTGAAGGCGGGGAGGGCGCGGAGCACCTCGTACGAGCCGCCGGCCGGGTCGATCAGGGTCATCCGCCCGCCGTGCACGCCGGGCTGGTCGGCCGGGGGACGGGGCCGCCAGCGGACGTCGGTCGCGTCGAGGAGCGCGACCAGGGTCTCGCCGAGCGCCTCGGGATCGTGCACCAGGCGCCCGGCCAGAGCCAGTGCGCGGGTGGGCTGATCGACTAATCCCTGTGCCTCGGCCCGGGCGACGAACGCGTCCCGCCCGCGACCCTTGATGACCGCGGCGAGAAGATCGTTCTCGGTCATCGTCTCCGGGGCGTCGACCAGGAAGTCGTCCACCGCGCCGGCCTCGGTGGTGTGCACCTGGACGGCGAGCAGGTTCACCGACTTCAGGGCGAGGCTCGCGGTGAGTACGGAAAGATAGCCGGGCCGGTCGTCGACCGTGGCACGGATCCGCCACAACGCCATGCGGGGCACTCCCTTCGTTCGCTGAACTCAAGAGTGCCCCGGCGTTGTTGCGCGGCTATTGCCTGAGCTGGGATTTCGTGGGTTAGAACGATCACACATCCGGTGCGGACGGTCACACCGGGTGGATGTCGGGTGGGTGGATGCCGGCGGGTGGAGGTCAGGCCTGCGCGGTGGCCGCCGGGGTGCCGGCCGTGTCCAGCCGGTCGCCGAGGATCACCGCGGCGGCGCGGACCAGCTGGGCGACCCGGTCCACCTCGGTGACGTGGAACGCGGCGGCCTGCATGTCGTCCTCGTCGGTACGCGCCACCAGCAGGACCAGCCCGGCGCGGCCGAACGGGGCGACGGCGTACCGCGGGCCACCGGGCTCGGCGAACGGGCGGGCGCGCAGCGGGGTCACCTCGGGCAGGTGCAGCGGGGACGGGGCGCGCCAGGAGGCGTACGCCACCCGGGGCTCGGAGCCGACCCCGTTGGCGCCGTTGCGGGCGGCCCAGTCGGCCGGGACGACGGCCGCGGCGGCCCAGTCGGCGGCGAGCAGGCCGGGGACCGCGTCGACCAGGGTGGCCAGGCCGTCCGCCGGGTTCGCGGCGACCTGGGCGAGCAGCTCGGCGTCGTGGCCGCCGTTGACCGGTGCTCCTATCGCCTGCCACACGCCGTCGACCTGGACGCCGGGGATGGCGGCGAGACCGGCGAGGAGACGCTCGACACGGGAGGCGCCCGGCCACACGACGGTGAAGTCGTCGACGGCCCGGCCGCCGAGGCGCTCCAGCACCACGACCTGCACGATGTCCGCGCCGGCCACCCCGAGGGTGCGCGCGACCTGGCCGAGGGCGCCGGGACGGTCCGGCAGGGTGACTCGAACCCGCAGCAACATGTAACTCCTCCCGTCACGGACGACCGGTGCCGCCGTCCTTGTTGAACAGCGTGCCTACCTGGCGTTTCGGGGCGATTGCACGACCATGTCCCGCCCGTCAAGCTGCATGTCTATGCAGGGTTTCACAACTTAGAGTAAGCATCCGGGCTCCCCGGGAGTGCCACCGTTGTCCGGTGTTGGACAAGTGGGCCGGTGTGGGGCAAGTAGGGTCGTGCTCATGATCTGTCCGGCCTGCCGGGAGCGGCGGCACCACGAGTGCCGCGGCGGATCCTGGTGCGACTGCCAGCACCGCGAGCCGGTGCCCGTCCCGCCGGTCACCGGCCCGCCCGGCTCATGACCGGTGTCCTCCCGGCGACCGCCGAGGGCCTGCGTGCCTGCTATCCGCGCAACCCGGAGCCCACCCTCCGGGTGAACTTCATCGCGAGCGCGGACGGCGCGGTCGCGGTCGACGGCCTCTCCGGCGGGCTGCAGGGTCCGGGGGACCGGGAGGTCTTCGACACCCTGCGGACGGTCTGCGACGGCCTGATCGTCGCGGCCGGCACGCTCCGCGCCGAGCGTTACGACGCGTTACGGCTCACCCCGGCGGCGCGGGAGTGGCGGCTGGCCCGGGGGCTGCCCGAGTTCCCGCTCATGGTGATCGTCTCCGGCTCCCTGGATCTCGACCCTGAGCAGCTTGTCTTCTCCGACGCGCCGATCCGCCCGATCGTGTTGACGCATCGCGCGGCGCCGCCCTCGCCGATTCGAGAGGTCGCCGAGGTGATCGCTCTGGGTGACGACACTGTCAACCTGGTGGCCGGGGTGATGATGCTGCAGCAGCGCGGCGCCACCCAGCTGCTCTGCGAGGGCGGCCCGGGTCTGCTGGGTGCGCTGGTCGCCGCCGATCTGGTCGACGAGCTCTGCCTCACGGTCGCTCCGTTGCTGGTCGGCGGCGATGCCGGCCGCATCGCGACCGGTCCGCCGGCGCCTCCGGTGGAGATGTCGCTGCGGCACGCGCTCACGCGGCAGGACATGCTGTTCCTCCGGTACGCCCGCAGGACCGGCCCGCGTGTCGTCGATAGGTGATCAAGATCTTGTGCATAACTCTGTGGATGAACCCCAGAAGTTGTGGACGACCGAGGCGACGGGCATTTTGTCGTACCTCTGAGGCACCATGATCGGCATGTCTGACGAAGCTGCGCCTGCCCCGAACCCCGTCGGGCGGGTCCTGGGCACCGCGGATGCCACCCCGCTGCAGTTCTGGACGGCCGTCGCGCCCGACAGCTACCTGCAGCTCGACGACGTCGTGACGACCACGCGCGAGCTGCCGGACCGTGAGCCCGTGACGATCTCGGGCGTGGTGACCCAGGTGCGCGCCCGGCACGAGGGCGCCCAGTTCGACTCGGACGTCTTCGCCATCGCCGACGGCACGCTGCCCGCGATGGTGCAGGAGGCCGCCGAGATCACCACCACGCGGGTCGATCCGGAGCTCTACGTCCCGCCCGCCCCCGGCGCGATCGTGCACCGGGCCACCGGCGAGGACCGCGACGCCGCCCTGCACTTCGACCGGATGGAGCGCCGGGTCCCGATGGGCACCGGCCGCGACGGCGTCCCGGTCTTCCTCAACGCCGACTTCCTGGACGGCACCCGGGGCGCGCACGTCTCGATCTCCGGCATCTCCGGCGTGGCCACCAAGACCAGCTTCGCGACGTTCCTGCTGTACTCGGTGTTCCGTTCCGGTCAGCTCGGGGCGGACGGTGCGAACGCCCGTGCGCTGATCTTCAACGTCAAGGGCGAGGACCTGCTCTTCCTCGACCACCCGAACACCAAGCTGGACGAGAGCACCCGGGCGTACTACAAGCTGCTCGACCTGCCGGCCGCCCCGTTCACCGACGTCCGGGTCTACGCGCCGCCGCGGGCCGGCGACTCCTCCGGCGCCCCGGACGTGAGCAGCCGGCTGACCGGGGTCGACGCGTTCTACTGGACGCTCGAGGAGTTCTGCTCGGCGAAGCTCCTGCCGTACGTCTTCGCCGACGCCGACGACGAGCGCCAGCAGTACACGATGGTGGTCCACTCGGTCACCGCCCACCTGCACCGGTACGCGGTACCGGCCGAGGGCGGCATCAGCATCGACGGCCGCCGGATCGGGTCGTACGGCGACCTGGTCGACCACGTCGTCGAGCAGCTCACCGACGACGACACCCGCTCCATCTGGGCGGGCAGCGCGGTCAACATGGGCACCGTGAACGCGTTCGCCCGGCGCCTGATCGGCAGCAAGCGCGACCTCTCCCGGCTGATCCGCGGCGACCTGGCCCAGCGCCGCCCGCACCAGATCAAGACCGCGGACAGCGCCCAGGTCACCGTGGTCGACCTGCACAACCTGCCGGACCGGGCGCAGCGGTTCGTGGTCGGCGTGACGCTCAAGAGCGAGTTCGAGGAGAAGGAGAAGTCCGGCACCGGCCGCCCGCTGCTCTTCGTCGTCCTCGACGAGCTGAACAAGTACGCGCCGCGCGAGGGCTCCTCGCCGATCAAGGAGGTGCTGCTCGACATCGCCGAGCGGGGCCGTTCGCTCGGGGTGATCCTGATCGGCGCCCAGCAGACCGCCAGCGAGGTGGAGCGCCGGATCGTCACCAACTCGGCGATCCGGGTGGTCGGCCGCCTCGACCCGGCCGAGGCCTCCCGCCCGGAGTACGGCTTCCTCCCCACCGCGATGCGCCAGCGCGCCCTGCTGGCCCGCCCCGGCACGATGTTCGTCAACCAGCCGGACATCCCGGTGCCGCTCTGCGTCGAGTTCCCCTTCCCGGCCTGGGCCACCCGCAAGTCCGAGGCGGGCTCGCCGCCGGCCGAGTCGCTCCGCTCGATCGTCCAGGGCGCCGACCCCTTCGCCGTGATCGGCGGGCGCGGCGGGGCCGACGACGACATCCCCTTCTGAGCGCTACCGACTAAGGTTCGACGATGCGCATCCTGCACACCTCCGACTGGCACGTCGGGAAGGTCCTCAAGGGCCGTGACCGGCGCGACGAGCACAAGCGGGTGCTCGCCCAGGTGATCGAGATCGCCCAGGCCGAGCAGCCCGATCTGGTGATCGTCGCCGGTGACCTCTACGACACCGCGGCGCCTACCGCGGAGGCGACCCGCCTGGTCACCCGGGCGCTCTCCGCGCTGCGCAAGACCGGCGCGCGGGTGGTGGCGATCGGCGGCAACCACGACAACGGCCAGGCCCTGGACGCGCTGCGGCCGTGGGCCGACGCGGCCGGCATCGAGCTGCGCGGCTCGTTCCGCGACGACCCGCGGGACCTGCTGATCGAGGGGACCACCGCCGGGGGCGAGCGCTGGCGCCTGGTCGCGCTCCCCTTCCTCTCCCAGCGGTTCGCGATCCGGGCCGCGGAGATGTACCACCTCACCGCCGCGGAGGCGAACCAGACCTACGCCGACCTGGTGGCCCGCCTGATCGGCAAGCTGAGCGAGTCGTTCGACGAGCCGGGTGTGGTCAACCTGGTCACCGCACACCTGACCCTGGTCGGGGCGAGCACCGGCGGCGGCGAGCGGGAGGCGCACACCATCATGGGGTACGCCGTACCGGCCACGGTGTTCCCGCCGAACGCGCACTACGTCGCCCTCGGCCACCTGCACCGGTCGCAGCGGGTGATCGCCCCGTGCCCGACGCGGTACAGCGGCAGCCCGCTCGCCGTCGACTTCGGCGAGGAGGAGAACGTCAGCTCGGTGGCGGTCGTCGACGTGGCCGTGGACCGGGCCGCGCAGGTCCGCGACGTGCCGGTGACCTCGGCCCGGCCGCTGCGTACCGTCCGCGGTGATCTCGAACAGCTGGCGAAGGTGAACCTTCCGGAGGCCTGGCTGCGTGTCCTGGTGCGTGAGGCGCCCCGCCCCGGCCTGCGCGAGGACGTGCAGGAGCTCCTGCCGAACGCCCTGGAGGTCCGCATCGACCCGGACATGCTGCCCGACCGGACGGCACAGCGTGCCGCGCAACGGGCCGGCCGGTCCCCGCGCGAGCTCTTCGGGGACTACCTGGACAGTCGCGGCAACGCCGAGGAGGGCGTCCGCGAGCTCTTCGACCAGCTGTACGACGAGGTGAGCAGCGACAAATGAGGCCCCTTCGGCTGGACATGGCCGGGTTCACGGTGTTCCGTGATCCGACCACCGTGGACTTCACCGACGCCGACTACTTCGCTCTTGTCGGGCCGACCGGCTCGGGCAAGTCGACGGTGCTCGACGCGATCTGTTTCGCCCTGTACGGCACCGTCCCCCGCTGGGGCGGTGCCCGGGGCATCGCCAACGCCCTCGCCCCGTCGGCCGTCGAGGCCCGGGTGCGCCTGGTCTTCGAGTCGGCCGGCGACCGCTACGTCGCCACCCGGGTGGTCCGCCGGGACGGCCGGGGCAACGTCAAGACGGCCGGTGCCGGGCTGCAGCTGATGCCGCCCGGCTTCGACGTGACCAAGCTGGACACCGGCATGGACCTGGAGGATCTCGGCGAGGCGCTGGCGGGCACCCCGGCCGAGATGGAGGAGGCCGTGCTGGACGCGGTCGGCCTGCCGTACGAGCAGTTCACCAGCTGCGTGGTGCTGCCGCAGGGCCAGTTCGCCGACTTCCTGCACGCCAAGCCGGCCACCCGGCAGCAGATCCTGGTCAACCTGCTCGGCCTGCACGTCTACGAGGACGTGCAGATCAAGGCCGCCGAGCGGGGTAAGGCCGCGGAGGCCAAGCTCTCCGTGGTGGAGCAGTCGCTGGCCGGGCTGGACGACGCCACCGACGAGGCGGTCGAGGCGGCCCACGGGCATCTGACCCGGATGCGCGAGCTGACCGGGGCCGTCGAGGCGGCGATGCCCGGCCTGCGGGCGGCACGAGAGTCGGAGGCGACGGCGGTCGGCACCCGGGACACCGTCGACGCCGAGCTCCGGGCCCTCGCCGCGGTGCGTACCCCGGAGAACCTGGACGAGGCGACCGGAGCGATCGCCACCGCCCGGAACGCCGCCGCCAAGGCGGCGGAGGAGGTGCACGAGGCCGAGGAGGCCGAGGAGAAGGTCCGCGGCCGGCTGGCCGGGGCCGGCGACGCCGGATCGCTGCGGGTCGCGCTGGACCGGCACACCGAGCTGGCCCGCCTCACCGAGCAGGAGGGCTGGTTCGCCGGCAAGGTCTCGGTGGCCGAGGTGGAGAGCCACGACGCCCGGGCCGCCGCCGATCTGGCCCAGGCCGAGCACCTCGGCGCCCAGCAGCTGCTGGAGCAGGCCCGCCAGGACTACCGGGATGCCCAGCAGCGGGACCGCGCGGCGGCGCTGCGCGGGCACCTGGCCGCCGGGGACGACTGCCCGGTCTGCGAGCAGAAGGTCGCGGTGGTGCCGGAGGTGCCGGGCGAGTCGGCGGTCCGGCTCGCCGAGGCGGCCGGCAACGCGGCCCGTGAGGCGGCCGAGCAGGCCACCGCCCGCTGGCAGCAGCGCGACGCGGTGGCCCGCAACGTGGAGAGCGACCTGGAGCGCAAGCGCGGCCAGTACGAACACCACCGGGGCCGGCTCGCCGAGGTGCGCAAGGCGGTGCAGGCGCTGCCGAGCGCGGCGGCGATCGAACAGCAGCTGGCCGAGTTCGGCCGGTTGCAGGGGCGGCTGGAGGACGCCACCGCGGCGGTCCGGGCCGCCCGGGACCGGCTGCGCGCCGCGCAGGCCGTGGTCACCTCGGCCGAGGAGGAGCAGCGCACGGCGTGGCGCCGGTTCGACGCGGTCCGCGACGGCCTGGCCCGCTTCGTGCCGCCGCCCGCCGACCGGGACGACCTGGCCGCCGCCTGGCGGACGCTGGTCGAGTGGGCCCGGGCCGAGCACGGCGCCCGGACCGCGGCCCGGGCCGCGGCGGAGACGGCGGTCGACGCCGCGCGGGCGGCCACGACGGCGGCGCACACCGCGGTCGCCGGGCTCTTCACCGACGCCGGGGTGCAGCCCCCGGCCGCCGCGCCGGAGGACGCCGAGGCCACCCTGATCCGGGCCGCCGCGGTCACCGCCGAGCGGGCCGAGGCGGCCTGGAAGCGCCTGGACGAGCGCCGTGAGCAGGCCCGGGAGCAGCAGGAGCAGCGGCTCACCCTGCAGCGGGAGGGCCGGGTGGCCAAGTCGCTCGCCGGTCACCTGCGGGCCAACAACTTCGAGCGGTGGCTGCTGGAGGAGGCGTTGGACCTGCTGGTCGACGGCGCCTCCGGGATCCTCCGCGAGCTCACCGGCGGGCAGTACGAACTGATCCACGACAAGGGCGAGTTCTTCGTGGTCGACCACCACGACGCGGGACTGCGCCGCGGTGTCCGCACGCTCTCCGGCGGCGAGACCTTCCAGGCGTCGCTGGCGCTGGCGCTCGCCCTCTCCGAGCAGCTCGCCGGGATGAGCACCACCGCGGCCAGCCTGGAGTCGATCGTGCTGGACGAGGGCTTCGGCACCCTGGACGCGGCCACCCTGGACGTGGTCGCGGCCACCCTGGAGAACCTCGCGGCCCGTGGCGACCGGATGGTGGGCCTGGTCACCCACGTCCAGGCGCTGGCCGAGCGGGTGCCGGTCCGGTTCGAGGTGCACAAGGACGCGCGTACCGCCCACGTCGAAAGGGCCGGCTTGTGACCAGGATGTTCGTCGACGCGTGGGACCCGTCGTACGGGTCCTCCTACGAGGGTGGCGAGGGGCCCTCCTCCTCGAGCAGCACCCAGGTGGACACCGACGTCGAGATCCGGGCGGCGGACTGGGCGCCGATCGAGGCCGCGGGCGACGACCTCGTGCCGGAGGTGGTGTTCCTGGTCGACGGCGTGCGCCGCAACGACGCCGGACTGTGGACGGCGGAGGAGGACGGCACCTCCTTCCCGGGGCTGGCCGCCTCCTACGCCGCCGGGGTGGTCCGGTGTGATCTGGGCCGTGGCGCGGCCGACCTGGTCGACGCGCAGGTGCGGCGTGGTCTCTTCACGGCGAGCCCGTCGGTCGGCGACCTCCGGGCCGACCGGATCTGTTACACGATCCACAAGCTGGAGGGCCCGGGGGAGGCGAGTAGGCTGCCCGCCGCGGTGCAACCGTCGCTGACGGCGCTGGAGATCGAGATCTCCAGCGCCGCGCGCGCGGGTGGTTCGGACGGCGCCGATCTGCTGATCGTGGACGGTCCTCTCCGGAGCCGCCGCCAGTTGCCGCGCACCATCGGGTACATCAAGACCCAGCAGAAGCACTATCTGCCCGCCGCGCTCACCGGGGTGGTGACCTCGTTGCGGCCGACCCAGCGGACGCCGGTCTTCCGTCTGGAGGGCGTCTGGGGCGGTTGGACCTGGTATCTGCGGCTGCCGGGCGGCAACGGCGCGCCGTGGTCCGGGATCGTCCGGGTGGAGTGCTCGCCGGACCTCACCGCGGATCAGGCGATCGAGCTGGCCGAGATCTCCGGCGCGACGGTGCCGAGGTTCGCGTCGGCGGCGTACAAGGACCCCCGGGCGCCGCAGAACCTGGTGCCGATCGCGGGCCTGGAACGGCGGCTGCGGGGCATGCTCGGCGACGCCCGGGTGCTGCACCGCGCGCTCGCGCTGGCGACGACCCGGCTGCGCTAGCCCGCGTTTCGGAACCCGGCCGCGCCTCGCACCCGGCCCGGTCCAGAGACACGGCCGGCCCGCCGGGCGTCTGTGCTCGAGCACACACGAGGGACGTCGGCGTCCCAATAAGTGGGCGGATCGGTGTCCACTTCGGCCGTCCGTGAAGATCCGGAAATCATGGCCCGGACCCGGGCGAATTCGAGTCCGGCTATTGGGAGCGCTCCCGGCCGGGTGACGCCCAAAAGAGTACGAGCGGTATTCCACTATCCCCCGTACGGACCGCTCACCATGCCTTTCATCAGTCAATACGTGCTTACAAGCACGCTGCGGAATCGCTCGTTCACGCTCCGGGATCACGCTCTCCCGCGTCCGGGGAAATTATTCTCAGGGGCGTGTCTACGGTCGCTCGGTATTGAGTAGTATTCCGCCTTACCCGGCGTCCTAATCGTCGCAGATCAATGCTCCCGATTGATCGGCGTTCGGCGCGCCGTCATGATCGTCGTCACTGCATCACCCACAGCGGAGGACCCTTGAGACCGCGTGTCCCGGAAAATCTTCGACCGGCTTTGATCCCGGCCGGCCCCACAGCCGTATCTCAGGCGACGGGGAAAGGTCCGGGCGGAGGTATCGATGCATGCGGTGGCCGAGGATCGGCTGGCGCCGGAGAGGGTGCGTGTGATGGCACGACACTCCGGTAATAGGTGGCAGGCTCTCGACGGAGGCCGTGATGCGCAGGATGACGGTTCGGTGATCCCCCGGCAGCAGTCGGCCCGGCACGGTGCCGCGGCCAGTAGCACCCCGAGTCACGAGGACACGCTGGTCAAGCTGCTCTACGAAGAGCACGCGGGACCGTTGCTGATGTTCGTGCTGCGGCTGACCGGTGGTGACCGGCAGCGCGCCGAGGACATCGTGCAGGAGACCCTGCTCCGGGCCTGGCGCAACGCGCACCGGCTCGGCGCCCAGGGGCAGCAGTCGCTCCGCCCGTGGCTCGTGACCGTCGCCCGTCGCATCGCGATCGACGAGCACCGCAGCGCCAACGCGCGGCCCGCCGAGACGTACGACCGGGAGCTGGAGAGCTTCCCGAGTACGGCGGACGACACCGATCGGGTGCTGCAGTCGATGACCGTGTCGGACGCGCTCCGCCAGTTGAGTCACTCGCACCGGGAGATCCTGATCGAGACGTACTTCCGGGGACGTACGGTCCCCGAAGCGGCCGAGGTTCTGAACCTTCCGCTGGGCACGGCCAAGTCGCGGGTGTACTACGCTCTTCGTGCACTGCGTACGGCTCTGCAGCAGCGGGGGGTGACACAATGACGCAGGAGGAGCACTACGACGTCGCGTCGTACGCCCTCGGCGTGCTCGACGCCCGTGATGCCGCCCGGTTCGAGGACCACCTCATCGAGTGCCCGCAGTGCGCCTATGAGCTGGAGTCCTTCGTCCAGGTGGCGGACGTGCTCGCCGACGTCGACGCGGAGGCTCTGCTCGCCGCGGAGAAGTCGGAGAAGGACGGCGTCCTGCTCACCAAGGTGATCCGCGAGGTGCGCACCGACCGGCGCCGGGCGAACAGCAAGCGGCTCTACTCGCTCGCCGCCGCCGTGGTCGTCTTCGCGATGCTCTCCATCGGCGCGCTCTTCGCCGGCGGCAAGTGGCTCGGCGCCGGCGACAGCACCACGCCGGGCACGACCGCGCAGCGCGACAGCAGCCAGCTCGACCCGCTGCCGGACAGCGACGGCGTCGGCATCGGTGGCACCGAGCTGCCCGGCACGAACTACAGCGGCTCCGACCCGCGCAGCGGGGTCAGTGCGGCCGTCGGTCTGGAGGAGAAGGACTGGGGTACCCAGGTCTCCTTCGCGGTCTCCAACATCAAGGGCCCGAAGACCTGCGCGCTCGTGCTGGTGCACACCGACGGCACCTCGGAGCGGGTGGCCAGCTGGACCATCGGCGAGAAGGGCTGGGGCACCGCGGCCAACCCGTCCCCGCTGATGTTGCAGGCCGTGACCGGAACCGCACGCGACGACATCGCCCACGTCCAGGTTCAGGAGCTCACCTCCAGCGGCACCGGTGACACGCTTATCAGCATTCCGTAACGGGTACTTTCAGTAACCGCACGAACACGAAAGGGCCGCACCGGCGACGGTGCGGCCCTTTTTCGTATCCACAGGTCTTTGTCATACGTATGAGGCCCGGCGGAGGGTTCAAACAAAAATTCCCCAATTTGATCGAGCCCGATGTTCATCCGCCGGGCGATCCCCGCCGTACTACAGCGCGGAATTGAGCAGAGGTCTCAACCAGCTGGAGGGGCAGTGGTTCCGGAGAAGCGAAAGTTGATGGTCGTCAGCACGGGCCTGGCAGCGCTGGTGGCGCTCGCCGCTTGTGCTCCGGCCGGATACGACGACGCCGACTACGGCAATGCTGCCGAACCGGCTGCCGCTGCCGACGCGGCTACGCCCGAGGCGACCGACGCGGCCGCCGCCGAAGTCGACCCGACCGCGGAGGCCACCGCGGGTGTCGACCCCGACGACGCCGGCACCGCCGAGGTGGCCTCGGACCTGGTGACCTCGTCGCTCACCGGGACCAAGGTGGCGAAGATGGGCAAGGTCGTCGAGGACCAGGACGGCTTCGTCCTGTACCGGTTCGACGACGACGGCGACGACCCGTCCAAGTCCAACTGCAACGGTGACTGCGCGAAGGTCTGGCCGCCCGCCTACACGAACGACGGCGAGCCGACGATCAAGGGCGTGAGCGCCGACCTGGTCGGCACGGTCACCCGCGCGGACGGCACCAAGCAGCTGACCCTCAAGGGCTGGCCCCTCTACCGCTACGTCGGTGACAAGAAGGCCGGTCAGTGGAAGGGCCAGAACGTCAACGGCAAGTGGTTCGTGATCACGCCGACCGGAACCAAGAACCTGACCTGCCTGCCCGCGATCTCGAAGCCCGTCTCGCCCCCGGCGGACGAGGAGAGCGACGCGAGTGACTCCGGCAGCGACATCAGCTACTGAGCCGCATCGTTCCGGGTTTAGGAGGAGAGAGATGAAGGTGGCCCGCATCCCCAAGTGGCTGACCGGCGCTGCGGCCGTGACGCTGGTCTTCCTGCTCACCCCGGCATCGCCGGCGCGAGCGGAGGACGGCATCCCGGTGCCGCCCACCACAGGGCTCACGACCACCGGTAAGGGCGTCGTCAGCGCCGCGGACACCGACTTCGTGATCAAGGTGCGACTGGCCGGCCTCTGGGAGATCCCGGCCGGCAACATGGCGCAGGAGAAGTCGGACGACCCGAACATCGTCAACATCGGGAAGATGATCTCCGCTCAGCACGTCATCCTCGACGAGCTCGACCGGACGGTGGCGAAGCAGCTCAACATCGACCTCCCGAACCAGCCGAACGACGATCAGCAGGGCTGGCTGGCGGAGATGCGGAACGCCGAGGGCACCCAGTTCGACCAGATCTACGTCGACCGCCTCCGCGCCGCGCACGGCAAGATCTTCCCGGCCATCGCGACGATCCGGGCCTCGACCCGGAACGACAGCGTCCGGAAGCTGGCTCAGCAGGCGAACCAGTTCGTCGCCACGCACATGACGCTGCTGGAGAGCAGCGGCGTCGTCGACTACGCGGCCCTGCCTACGGCCGCGGCACCGGTCAGTACCCAGAAGGGTCCCGTGCCGGTGGACAACCAGATGCTCGCCGCGGCCACTCAGGGTGGTGGCGTCCCCGGGCTCAGCAACACCGTGATCCTGCTCGTCCTGGCCGGCGCGCTCGTGGTCGGAGTCATCACGACCATGCGCATCATGCGAGCGCGGTAGCCCTAGAGAACTCGCCGACGGCGACGAAGAAAGGTGTCACCCATGCGAAGGTCCAAGTACCGGCGCGCCAGCAACACAACGTGGTTCAGCGGTAAGCGACGGATCATCGCCGTGGCCGCCACGCTGGCAGCGTTCGGCGGGGTCGTCACAGTCACGCAGATCTCGAGCGCGAGCACGGACGCGACCCAGAAGACCGCCCTGGCCGCCTGCGACAACCTCACGGCCGGCTCGGCCACGAAGTTGTCGACGGAGACCCGTAAGGGCACGTACACCACGAACAACGGCACGGTCACCCAGCACTCGGACGACGGCGCCTCGGACGTGGCGACCACCGCCCAGGTGCGGGCCCGCTGCCGCGAGTGGGTCACGGAGAACGTGGCCGCCACCGCTGACACGCTCGCCCGCCGGAACCGTGGGAACAACAACAACGGCAATAACGCGGGTAACAACAACGGCGGTAACAACAACAACGGCAACAACAACAACGGTGGGAACAACAACAACGGCGGCAACAACAACGGTGGTGCCGCCACCACCGCGCCGACCACCGCCCCTGCCGAGGACACCGGTGACGACGACGCCGATGACAACAACAACGGCGACGACACCGGTGACGACGGTGCCACCGCGGCGCCGACCACCGCGCCTCCCGGTGCCGGCCTGGGCATCCTGACCAACAGCTGCGACACCAGCAACCTGGCGCCGCACACCGGTTTCCAGGAGGGCAACCGCTGCGTCTCCACCGAGTTCGGTGAGGTCGGCACGGCGGCCAACAACCCGTCGCTGCTGATCACCTCGGCGCCGAACCAGGTGCGGGTCGGCCAGGCGTTCACCCTGCAGGTGAGCACCCGGAACCTGATCCGTGACCGGTTCCTCGCGGCTGGCCAGGGCGGTTACTACGTGGAGTCCAGCGTTCTGTCCAACGGTCTGGTCCGCGGTCACTTCCATACCGCCTGCCGGATGCTGGACAGCACCAACGAGGCTCCCGCGCCGGACCCGGTGCCCGCGTTCTTCGTGGCGACCGAGGACAGCAAGGGTGGCGCCACCCCGGACACGGTCGCCATCCAGGTGACCGGCATGCCCACCGCGGGTACCGCCCAGTGCGCCTCGTGGGCCGGTGACGGCTCGCACCGTATCCCGATGATGGAGCGCGCCAACCAGACCCCGGCGTTCGACGTGGTCAAGATCCGGGTGCGCTAGCACGTAGTACGACGTTCGCGGAGCACAGTCGCTTCGCCGGGCCTGAGCCGGAACCGCCCCGTTCCCACCGGAGCGGTTCCGGGACCCCCCTTCAGGGACGGCGACCGTCCTTCCCCCTGCCGGACGTGTAGCGCGGCTGCCCGGCCTCCACCCGGGGCACCGCTCCGCAACTGGGATGACCGGACCTTCTCGGGTGTCCGGTCGCCAACCCGATGGCCCTGACCCCCGGAGCACGGGTCAGGGCCATCGGCCCGCTTCCGGTACGGCCCCGCCCGTGGCACAGTTCTCGGGTGACGTCCGAGGTGATCCGCCGGTTGACGCCGCCGGAGCGCTATCGGTTCGGGCCCTCGGTCGGCGGGCTGCTGGTGCCGAAGCACGACCCGACCGGCTTCTCCCGGGACGGGGAGATCGCGTTCTCCGCTCGTACGCCGGAGGGAGGCGCGACCCTGCACCTGGCCCGCGCCGGAACCGAGCTGATCGCCACCGGCCACGGCCCGGGGGCGCGCTGGATCACCGACCGGGCCGACGCGATCGCCGGCCTCCGCGACGACGTCGAGGGCTTCGCCGCGATCGCGGACCGTCATCCCCTGGTGGCCCGCCTGGCCCGCACCTTCGCCGGGGTCCGGATGCCCGCCACCGGCCTGCTCTTCCCGCGCCTGCTCCGGGCGATCCTGGAGCAGAAGGTCACCGGCAAGGAGGCGCACCGCGCCTACCGGGCGATCTGCCGGCACTTCGGCGAGCCCGCGCCCGGCCCGGCCGGCCTGGTGCTGCCGCCCGACCCGGAGGCGGTGGCGGCCACCCCCTACTGGGCCTTCCACCCGTTCGGCGTCGAGCAGCGCCGCACCCAGACCCTGCTGCGCGCCGCCGCGGTCGCCGCCCGCCTGGAGCGCTGCGCGGACCCGGCCGAGGCGACCGCCCGGATGACCGCGCTGTCCGGCATCGGCCCGTGGACCGCCGCCGAGGTGGTCCGGATCGTCTTCGGCGACCCGGACGCGGTCAGCGTCGGCGACTTCCACATCCCGAACACGGTGGCCTGGGCACTGGCCGGCGAGGCCCGCGGCACCGACGCCCGGATGCTGGAGCTGCTGGAGCCGTTCCGCGGGCACCGGGGCCGGGTCTGCGACCTGCTCGCCCTGGGTGGCCACACCGCGCCGAAGTTCGGCCCCCGCATGCCGGTGCGCTCCTTCGCGAAGTACTGACCTTCGCTACGGTGTCCGAGTGGATGATACGGGCGGTGAAATACTTCTCGTCCTGATCCTGGTGCTGGTCAACGCCGCGTTCTCGGGCAGCGAGATGGCCCTGGTCTCGCTCCGGGACAGCCAGCTGCAACGACTTGAGCGGCAGTCCCGCGGCGGCCGGGTGCTCGCCCGGCTGGCCCGCGACCCGAACCGGTTCCTCGGCACCGTCCAGATCGGCATCACGCTCGCCGGGTTCCTCGCCTCGGCGACCGCGGCGGTCTCCCTCGCCACGCCGCTGATCGGGGTGCTCGGCTTCCTCGGCTCGGCCGCCCGCCCGGTCGCGGTCACGCTGGTCACCATGGCGCTGGCCTTCGTCACGCTGGTCCTCGGCGAACTGGCGCCGAAGCGGATCGCGATGCAGCGCCCGGAGGGGTGGGCGCTGGCCGTGGCCCGGCCGCTGGACCTGCTGGCCCGGATCTCCCGCCCGGTGGTCTGGCTGCTCGGCAAGGCCACCGACCTCGCCGTACGCCTGGCCGGCGGCGATCCCGGCGCCCAGCGCGAGGAGGTCACCACCGAGGAGATCCGGGACATGGTCGCCGCCCGGCAGGACTTCTCCGCCGAGCAGCGGACCATCATCTCCGGCGCCTTCGAGATCGCCGGCCGGATCCTCCGGGAGATCCTGGTGCCCCGCCGGGACGTGTTCACCCTGCCGAGCGGCACGCCCGCGCCCGGCGCGCTGGGCCTGCTGATCGAGAGCGGGCACTCCCGGGCACCGGTGACCGGCCCGGCCGGGCTGGACGACGCGGTCGGCGTGGTGCACCTGCGCGACCTGATCGGCGTGGACCGCCCGGTCGACGAGCTGACCCGGCCGGTGCTGTACCTGCCCGACACGCTGCGGGTCTCCGACGCGCTCCGGCAGATGCGCGCCGAGCGCCGCCAGCTGGCCCTGGTGGTCGACGAGCGGGGCGCGGTGGACGGCATCGTCACCATGGAGGATCTGGTCGAGGAGATCGTCGGGGAGATCTACGACGAGACCGACCGGGACGTGGCGGCGGCCGTCCGGGAGGCCGACGGCGCGCTGCTGATCGCCGGCTCGTTCCCGCTGCACCAGCTGCCGGATCTGGGCTTCTCGCACGAGGAGGGCGGATACACCACGGTCGCCGGGATGATGCTGGCCTCGCTCGGGCACATCCCGACCGGGCCCGGCGAGGTGGTCACGCTGCCCGCGTTCACCGCCGAGGTGGTCGAGGTGACCGGACGGGCGATCACCGGGGTTCGATTGCGGGCCAGGTCTCGCCCGGACGGCTGAACACGCGTGGCGCGGCGCTCCCGGAGGAATAGTCTCGCGTCCATGACTGTCGAGTCGAACGCATACGAGTATCTGGACAACGTGGGCCAACAGGAGCAGGCCCGCCTCGCGGCGGTACGCCGCTACCGGCTGGTCGATCAGCCGGTGGAGGATGCGTACGACCGGATCGCGTACGTTGCCGCGGCCATCTTCGACACTCCGATCGCGACGGTGTCCCTGGTCGAGCGGGACCGCGTGTGGCTCGCGGCGTGCCAGGGCCTGACCGGCGTCCGGGAGATCGGCAAGGAGCCGGGGCTCTGCGCCTCGGTGATCGCCCAGGACGACGTCTACGTGATCAACAACGCGGCGGTGGACCCGCGCACCCTGGAGCACCCGCTGGTCCGGGGCGAGCTGGGCCTCCGCTTCTACGCGGCGGCGCCGATCCGTACCCACGACGGATACCGCCTGGGCACGGTCAACGTGATCGACAACCGGCCGCGCGAGGCCGCGCCACGCCAGCTGCGGGCCCTGGAGCACCTCGCCTCCATCGTCTCCGACGAGCTGGAGCTGCGTCTCATGGTGATCCGCAGCGCCGCCGCCGAGCAGCGTATGCGGGAGACGGTGAACTGATAACCGATCTCCCGGAGTGGGTATGTGACGGTCATGAACCTCCTACGCAGACTCGCCGTCACCGCCGTGGTCGTCCCGCTGGCCGCCACCGGCGCCCGCAAGCTCAGTGACGCCGTCGAGCGCCGCCGCGGCGCGAACCGGGCCTCCCGGCTGCTCCGTCAGGGCGCGGACACGGTACAGACCCTCTTCGGCCGGAAGAAGCGCCGCCGCTTCGGCTTCCGCTGACGTCCCCTCCCTCGGCCGATGTCGATGGTTTGGCCCGGCCGCCGGACCGGGTAACGGCGGCGACATGCGACCCCCACGCACGATCGCCGTCGTTGCCCATCAGCGGAAGACCCTCGACGGCGGGCTCGACGAGCTCCGCCGCCGGATCACCGACCACAAGATCAAAAAGCTTTTCTGGTACGAGATCCCGAAGAGCCGCAAGGCGCCGGACAGGGTTCGCAAGGCGCTCCGGAAGGACCCCGACCTGATCGTCGTCTGGGGTGGCGACGGGATGGTGCAGCGGACCCTGGACGTGGTGGCCGGCTCGGACGTCCCGGTGGCGATCATGCCGGCCGGCACCGGCAACCTGTTCGCCGGCAACCTGGGCATCCCCACCGACCTGGAACAGGCCGTCGAGATCGCGTTCTCCGGCCGCCGTCGCCGGCTCGACCTGGGCCGGCTCGACCTGGGCGGGCTCGGTGGCGAGCATTTCGCGGTGATGGCCGGGGTCGGCTTCGACGGCGCGATGATCAAGGACGCCGACGGGGACCTCAAGGACCGGCTCGGGAAGCTCGCGTACGTCTGGACCGGGATCCGGCACGTCGGCGCCGAGGCACCGCGGACCCGGATCGAGGTGGACGGCACGCCGTGGTTCGACGACGCCGCGAGCTGTGTACTGATCGGCAACGTCGGCACGATCACCGGCGGCATCCGGGCCTTCGACGACGCGACACCCACGGACGGCTGGCTCGACGTCGGGGTGGCCACCGCGCAGGGCGCCCTGCAGTGGGCGCGGGCGCTGGGCACGATGGCGGTCGGCCGGTCGGACCATTCGCCGTTCGTGCGGACCACCCGGGCACGGCGGGTCGACGTCCGGCTCGCCGGGAAGCTTCCGTACGAGCTGGACGGGGGCGCGCGGGGGCGTACCCGGAAGTTCTCCGCCTCGGTGGTCCCCGGCGCCGTCCGGGTCTGTGTCCCGCAATCGTCAGGCGATTCGACTGACCGATAGGCGACAGCGAGGTTCGTCGCGGTCCGGTGCTGTTCTCGTGCTATTCGCCCGCATATCCCGTGGATTGTCGGCGTTGATCCCCGCAGACTTTGCGGAAACCGTTCCTTCCGTAGGGGGATCCTCATGAGCATGCACGCTGCCGGAGCCGTGGGCGCGCTGTCGGCCGTCGCCGCCGCGCTCACCGCCGCCTACCGCTGGGGCCGCGCCGAGGCGGCCTGGCGTGACGTCCGTTCCGCCAAGCGCTCGGTCCGCACCAGCCGTCGCCAGGCCTGGTCACACACCGCCCGATTAGCCACCGGCGCCCTACTGGTCCTGCTCGGCCTCACCGCCGCCGCCTTCGACCTGACCCACTGACCCACTGACCCACTGACCCACCCACTCACGCCCACGCCCGCGCCCGCCTCCGCCTACCCGCGCCCGCCTACCCACGCTCGCGTTCGCCCGCGTTCGCCCGCGTTCGCCCGCGTTCGCTCGCCCGCGTTCGCCCGCGTTCGCCCGCGTTCGCTCGCCCGCGTTCGCTCGCCCGCGTTCGCCGCGCGTGCTGGTCGCGGGCGGAGGCGGTGCCGCGTCGCGCGCTTGTGGCTGGCATCCAGGACCGACCCTGCTGGTCACATCTGGACCACCTGGGCGGGACGCCGGATCCCGTGACCGGGTGCCCGCCCGAACACTCGCCGCCCGCGGATCGCCGGCTCCGCCTGCCAGGGTTCATTCGTGGACCGCCCGGCCGGCACCCCGCGGACGGTGAGCCGGCGGCCCAGGGCACCTCAGCCGGCCGGCTGGCGAATCCGGGGTGGCTCGGCCGGTCGGCTGGCGATCCGGGGTGCCTCAGAGCGGCGGGCTGGCGATCCGGGGTGCCTCGGGCCCTCCGAGAGACCCCTGACCACCAGCCACGCCGGGAAAGCTGGCACTCACGGGTCACTCCAGCCCGCCGACACACCCCCGAGTGCCAGCCAGGGGCGGGAGCGCGCAACGGCAGCGGCCACGCACGGGGCTCGCGTCGAGCGCAACCACTCCACGCACGTCGCGCCGGAGGGCGGAGCGTTCTGGACGCGTCAGCGGCCGGCGAAGACCGCAGGCGCCCTCGGCGGGAGCAGCGGTCTGTACCCCCATCCGACCGCCCCGCCCGCCACCCATCGAGCGGACTGAAGGCTGCCACCCCGCTGCGACGGTAAGAAGTCGATCTGTCAGGCGATCTGTTGCCACCAGCCGTCGACCGGCGGTGGGTTGTCGACGTCGACGCGCTCGCCGGGGCGGGGGATGGCGAGCTGGACGCCGCGGGCCTTGGCCTCGGACCACGTGCGGTCGGCGGGCTCGGACCAGTCGTGCAGGGCCAGGTTGAACGTCGCCCAGTGGACCGGGATCATCAGGCCGGCCTGGACGTCGACGTGGGTGGCGACGCCGTCCTCGGGGAACATGTGGATGTCCGGCCAGGCGTCGCCGTACGCGCCGACCTGGACCAGGGAGACGTCGAACGGGCCGTGCTCCGCGCCGATCCCGGCGAAGCCGGGGAAGTAACCCGTGTCGCCGGAGTAGAACGCGCGGCGGGTCGGGCCCTTGATCACCCAGCTGGCCCAGAGGGTCTCGTCGCGGTTGAAGCCGCGGCCGGAGAAGTGCCGGGCCGGGGTGGCGATCAGCTCCAGGGTGCCGATCCGGTGGCTCTCGTTCCAGTCGAGCTCGATGATCCGGGTCTCCGGGACTCCCCAGCGCTCCAGGTGGGCGCCGACGCCGAGCGGGACCAGGAAGGGCGCGGCCTGCAGGTCGACCAGGTTCTGGATGCTGACCATGTCGAGGTGGTCGTAGTGGTCGTGCGAGATGACCACGGCGTCCAGCGGCGGGAGCTCGCGGAGCGGGATCGGCGGCTCGTGCAGGCGGCGCGGGCCGGCCAGCCGGGACGGGGAGCAGCGGTCGCTCCAGACCGGGTCGAGCAGGACCCGGCGGCCCTCGATCTCGACCAGCGCGGTGGAGTGGCCATACCACGTCACGTGCAGGCCCTCGGCGGCCGGCGGGCCGGGAGTCACCAGCGGGACCGGCAGGTGCGGGCGGCGGGCCTCGCTGCCGCGGACCGCGTCGAGCGCCACCGACGGCATCGAGGCGGCCGGGATCTCGCTGGCCGGGACGGTGTTACGGAACTTACCACCGGAGAACTGCGGGGACGCCTCCATCCGGGCACGGCGGACACCTCGTGCTTTGGCGCCCATCTGGGCGGGTACGTCCCGGGCCGCCCAGGCCACTGCCGCGGCGCCCAGCGCCAGAGCCATCACCGTACGGGTTCGAGCACGCTTCGCCATGGCCTCCAGTCTGCCGCCATCGGAGGGGTCCCGGCCACCGGCTTGCTCAGCGTCCCCTCAGCAAGTGACGCGTATGACACACTGCGCGCGTGACGGTCGATTTCCTTCAGCAACAGAGTCAACTCATAGTCCGGCAGCGCATCCGCCTCATGGTCAACCAGTACGAGGTGCACGGCGTCACGCCCGACGGCCAGGAGGCCGGTGTCCTGGCGTTCGCCCAGCAGAAGCGGCTGGCGTTCAAGGAGCAGGTCACCCTCTACACCGACGACACCAAGCAGGTCCCGGTCCTCGGCTTCAAGGCGCGGCAGGTCATCGACCTGGGCGCGACGTACGACGTGACCGACGCGGCCGGCACCCCGATCGGCCTGTTCCGCAAGAAGTTCGGCGCCTCGCTGCTGCGCTCGACCTGGGAGCTGGAGCAGCCCGGCTACGCGACCTTCGTCGGCCAGGAGCGGAATCAGTTCGTGGCGATCCTGCGCCGCTTCGTGGACGAGCTCTCCTGGCTGCCGTACCACTTCGACTTCGTGCACGCGGACGGCCGCCCGGCCTTCTCGGTGGAGCGCAAGTGGGGTCTGCGGGACTCGTACCGGGTGAACATCCCGGACCCGCACCTGGACCGCCGGCTGGTCGTGGCGATGGCCGTCGGCCTGGACGCCCTGCAGTCCCGGTAACCTCCCGGGGATGGACGATCCCCGTGCTCAACGACTCCACGGCGACAGCCTGGTGGCCCCCGGCGACCTGGCTTCGAGCCCTTTCCGGGTGGACCGGGACCGGATCGTCAGCTCCCCCTTCTTCGCCCGCCTCGCCGGTGTCACCCAGGTGATCAGCCCCGGCGGGGCGGGCCTGTTGGTGCACAACCGGCTCACCCACAGCCTCAAGGTCGCCCAGGTGGCCCGGGCGATCGCCGAGCGGGTCCGGTCGGCCCAGCCGGACCTGGCCGAGAAGCTCGGCGGCTGCGACCCGGAGGTGGTCGAGGCGGCCGCGCTCGCCCATGATCTCGGTCACCCGCCCTTCGGCCACCTGGGCGAGCGGGTGCTGGACCGGCTGGCCCGGCAGCGGCTCGGGCTGGCCGACGGGTTCGAGGGCAACGCCCAGTCGTACCGGATCGTGACCAGCACCGCCGGGCTGGACCTGACCAACGCGGTCCGGGCGGCCGTGCTGAAGTACCCGTGGACCCGGCTCGACTACCCGGACCCGCACCCGCGTTTCATGGTGGACCCGCCGCCGCGGGGCGCCGCGGCCCCCGCGGACGAGCCGGACACCGGTTCGCTGAAGTTCGGGGCGTACTCGACCGAGATCGCCGACGTCCGGGCCGCCCGGGAGCCGTTCAGCGGGCGGGTCGCCGACTGGCAGCAGACCGTCGAGGCCTCGGTGATGGACACGGCGGACGACATCGCGTACGCCATCCACGATCTCGAGGATGTGCACCGGGTCGGCGTCCTGCAGCAGGGCGCGGTCGCCACCGAGCTGACCGCCTGGCAGCGCTGGGGCACCGCGACCGACCTGCACCGCAACGGCGGGGCGATCGAGTCGCTGCGGCGTACGCTGCACCGCAAGGACGCCTGGATCGCCGACGACGACGCGTTCGCGGGCGCCGTCGAGCTGGTCCGCGCCGAGCTGGTCGACGGCCTGCTGGCCCAGCCCTTCGACGGCTCGGTGGCGGCCGAGGCCAAGGTCGCCGCGTTCTCGGCGAACTGGACCCGCCGCCTGGTCGAGTCGGTCGAGCTGACCGCCACCCCGGCGATCCGCAGCGGGCACGTCCAGCTGTCCCGCCAGCAGTGGCACGAGGTGCAGGTCCTCAAGTTCGTGCAGAACCGCTTCGTCCTGGCCCGGCCCGACCTCGCTCTGCACCAGCGTGGCCAGGGCCGGCTGCTCGCCACCCTGGTGGAGGCCCTGCTCGGCTGGCTCACCGACCCCGACGAGGCGGAGCGCCTGCCCCGCCGGCTGCGCGATCTGGTCGAACTGGGCGAGGCCGAGCTGCCGCCGGGCACGCCCGAGCGTCTCACCCAGGCCCGTGGCCGCGCGGTCGTCGACTACGTGGCGGGCCTGACCGACAGCCAGGCCGTGGGTCTGATGGAGGCGCTCTCCGGCCGTTCCCGCCAGCTCTGGACGGACGCCTTCGTGCTCTAGCCCGTGCTTCGGCACCCGACCGCGCCTCGCACTCGGCCGGGTGCCGAAGCGCGGGCTGGGCGTGATGTCCAGCTAGGTGACTGGTGTTTAGGCCGTGATCTGCCAGACCGTGGTGTGCCGGAACGCGCAGCTCTCCAGGGCCTCGTTGACCGGCACGTCGTAGGTCGCCCGCGGGATCAGGCCCTCCGGCGCGTACGCCCGCCCCGGGTCGCCGACCAGCACCAGTGACCCGCGCCCGGCGGCCCGGCGGAGGTACGGCAGCACCCGCCCGGCCATCTCCCGGCTGTAGAAGACGTCGCCGGCCAGCACCACGCCGTACTTGTCGTCGGTGTCCAGCAGGTCCGCCTCGATCGTGTCGACGGAGACCCGGTTGTCCTCGGCGTTCGCCCGGGCCGCCGCGAGCGAGTACGGGTCGATGTCGTTCGCGGTCACCGGCGCGGCACCGGCCTTCGCCGCGGCGACCGCGACCAGCCCGGACCCGGTGGCCAGGTCGAGCACGCTGCGCCCGTGCACCAGCTCGGGATGGTCGAGCACGTGCCGGGCCAGTGCCTGCCCGCCCGCCCAGGCGAACGCCCAGAAGGGCGGCGGCTGCGAGGCGCCGCCCGCCTCGGTGGCCTCCCAGAGGGCGATCGGCTCCTCGGCCTGCCGCAGCAGGACCTCCGGGACGAACGGGACGTGCGCCAGGACGGTGTGGGCGCGGACGAAGTCGAGTGGCACCTCACGATTGTGCCGCTTTCGCTCAGATCATCGGCCGCCGGGCCGATATGGGCGTCGAAGGGGTACGTGAGAGGGGGCTCATGCCGACCCGCTGGCCCGCCGCTCTCTTCGGCGCCTGGATCCTGGTGCTCGGCGTCGTCTACGGCGTCGCGCCGGCCCTCGGCGGCTGGCTGCGCCTGGTCGGCGGACTCTCCGCGGCGGGCGCCGTGCTCCTCGGTACGCGCCGTGCCCAGCCCGACGACCGCCGTCCGTGGTGGCTGCTCGCGGTGGCGGCCGGGCTCTCCGGTGTGGGTGGCTCGATGGCCTCGGCGCCGGACGTCCTCAGCACCCGGTTCACCTGGATGAACACGGCCGGCACCTCGGTGATGCTGATCGCGTACCCGGTGCTGGCCCTGGCCCTGGGCGGCTTCGTGCTCCGGCGGCTCGGCAGCGCGCGGGACCAGGCCGGCCTGCTCGACGCGCTCACCGTCACCTCCGGCGTGGCCCTGCTGATCTGGACGTTCGTGGTCGGCCCGCGGATGGACGCGGCCGCCTCGGTCGACGGGCTCGGTCTCGCCATGCCCTTCGCCGACCTGCTCTGCCTGGGTCTGCTGATCCGGCTGACCACGGTGCCCGGCCGGCTGGTCGCCTCCGCGTGGTGGCTGGGCGCCGGGATCGCGGCGATGCTGGTCGCCGACATCGCCCGGCACTCCTGGGCCGGGCAGCTCGCGCTCTACGCCGCCGCCGGGATGGCCGCGCTGATCCCGGCGATGGCCGGCCTGACCCGTCCCGCGGTCGCTCCGCCGGCCACCGAGACCAGCCGGGGCCGTCTGGCACTGCTCGCCGTCGCCGCGCTGGTCGCACCGACCGTGCTGCTGGTCAAGATGTTCCGGGACAGCCAGGTGTCCGGCCTGGTGGTGGTCGCCGGGCTGAGCATGCTGGTGCTCCTGCTGGTGCTGGCCCGGATGGGCGGCATCATGGCGAGTCACCGGCAGGCGCTGGCCCGGGAGCGGGCGCTGCGCGAGGCCTCGGCGGCGCTGGTCTCGGCGGCCGACACCGAGGCGGTCGGGCTGGCCGTACGCACCACGGTGGCCCAGCTGCTCCCCGGGGACGTGCCGCACGGGGTGGTCCTGGCGATCGCGATCGCGCAGTCCGAGCCGCAGTCCCCGGAGGCCGCCGAGCAGGCCGCCGCGGACCGGGCGATCGGCACCGCGGCCCGGATCGTGCAGACCCGGGACGTCGACTGGGCCGTCTCGGTACGCCTCACCCAGTTCACCGAGACGCTGCGCTGCCCGATGGTGCTGCAGGACCGGCCGACCGGGGATCCGCTGGTCGGCGTGCTGCACGTGGGCGCGCCGGGCTGGGCGCTGGAGGTGCTGCGCCGCTCGGTGGAGGTGCTGGCCGGGCAGGTCGCGCTGGCCCTGGAGCGGATCGCGCTCAGCCACGAGGTGACCCGGCGCAACAGCGAGACGTACTTCCGCACCCTGGTCCAGAACACCGCCGACGTGATCACCATCGTCGACGAGCAGGACCGGATCCGGTACGCGAGCCCGTCCGCCGTCGGGCTGTTCGGCGCCGACCCGACCGGCGTACGCCTGCCGGACGTGATCCATCCCGGTGACCGGGAGCGGCTCGCCGAGGTCCTCGCCGCGGTCCGGGACGGCGAGAGCCGGCTCCACCCGGACTTCCGCGCGGTCGGCAACCGGCCCGCCGACATCCTGCTGGAGATGCACTGCCGGGACCTGCGCGACGACCCCAGCGTGGCCGGCCTGGTGATCACCATGCGGGACGTCACCGAGCGGCGGGAGCTGGAGCGTGAGCTCACCCACCAGGCGTTCCACGACGCGATGACCGGCCTGGCGAACCGGGTGCTCTTCCACGACCGGCTGCGGCACGCGCTGGCCCGCAGCGCCCGGGACGGCTCGGTGGTCGGCGTGCTCTTCATCGACCTGGACGACTTCAAGATCGTCAACGACACGCTCGGCCACGCGGCCGGCGACCAGCTGCTGATCGCGGTGGCCCAGCGGATCGCCGGGGCGCTGCGGGCCGACGACACCGCGGCCCGGCTCGGCGGCGACGAGTTCGCGGCGCTGGTGGAGAACGTCAACGACCCCGGCGCGGTGGAGGAGACCGCGAACCGGATCCTGGCCGCCCTCGCCGAGCCGGTGCAGACCGACGCCAAGCCGCTCTTCGCGGTCGCCAGCATCGGCATCACCACGACACTGGAGTCGAACGACGCGGACGAGCTGCTGCGCCAGGCCGACCTGGGGCTCTACGTCGCGAAGGGGGCCGGCAAGAACCAGTGGCGGCGGTACCAGAAGCACCTGCACGACGAGATGGTGGCCCGGCTGGAGCTGCGTTCGGCGCTCGACCACGCGGTCAACGAGGGCCACTTCCTGCTGCACTACCAGCCGATCGTGGACCTGGTCACCGGGGCCGCGGCGGGCTTCGAGGCGCTGGTCCGCTGGCACCACCCGCGGCAGGGCATCATCACCCCGGACCAGTTCATCGAGGTCGCCGAGGAGAGCGGCCTGATCGTGCCGATGGGCCGCTGGGTGCTGGAGGAGGCGCTGCGCACGGTCGCCGAGTGGCGCCGGGTGCTCCCGCCGGGCCGGGCGCCGTACGTCAGCGTGAACGTCTCGGTCCGGCAGTTCCGCGAGACCGGGTTCGTGGAGCAGGTCCGCAACGCGCTGCACCACACCGGCGTACCCCCGCAGGCCCTGATGCTGGAGATCACCGAGACGCTGCTGATGAAGGACGACGAGCAGCGGGTCTGGGCGGACCTGCTCGCGCTCCGCGAGATGGGCGTCCGGATCGCGATCGACGACTTCGGCACCGGGTACTCGTCCCTGGGCTACCTGCGCCAGCGCCCGATCGACGTGGTGAAGATCGATAAGACGTTCATCGACGACATGGAGTCCAGCCCGCTGGTCAGCGGCATCGTCAGCCTGGCGCAGTCCCTCGGGATGATCGTGGTGGCCGAGGGGATCGAGGACGTCATGCACCGCGACCTGCTGGTCCGGCTGGGCTGCCCGCTCGGCCAGGGCTTCCTCTTCTCCAGCCCGCTCGGCCCGACCGAGGTCCTCGCCTGGCTGGCCGGCAGCCACGCGATCGCCGTCTGATCCCGTCCAGCCCGGGTTCCGGAACACGGGTCAATGGGGGTCGCCGGTGCCGGGCAGACGGCCCCGCAGCAGCCCGCCGAGCCGTCCCGGCAAGGTGGGGTCCGGGGCCAGGGCCGGGCTCTCCGGACGTGCGGCCCGGTCGGCCAGGCCGCCGATCACCTCCCGCAGCGCGGTCAGCGCGTCGGTCGCCGGTGCCCAGCCCAGCTCCTCGGCCGCCCGGTCGCAGCACATCAGCGGCGCTTTCAGCGCCAGGCGCACCCATCCGCGATCCACCGGCTGCATCCGCAGGCGCCAGCTCAGTGCCGCCGCACCCTCCAGGGCGAATTGCGGCACGGGTACGGCCAACCCCCGGAACGCCCGCGCGATCGCCGCCGGATCCAGCACCGGGCCGGCGGCGACGTTGAACGCGCCCCGCACGTCGGCGCGGAGCACCCGCAGATAGGCGTCGGCCACGTCGTCGGCGTGCACCGCCTGCAGCCGGAGCCCGGGGTGCGCGGGGAGGGCCGGGATCCAACCGTACCGCAGTAGGCGCGCCGGAAGCAGTGGCCCGGCGAAGTAGCGCCCGATCTCGGTGCCCGCCTCACGCTGGAAGATCAGCCCCGGGCGCACCCGGACCACGCGCAGCGTCGGGTGGTCCGACTCGATCTCGTCGAGCATGTTCTCCACCAGCACCTTGTGCCGGCTGTAAGAGGACTCCGGCACCCCGGTGCGCAGCCAGCTCTCCCGGACGTACGTCCACTTCGGGCCGGGCGCGTAGACGCCGACCGAGGAGGCGTGCACCAGCGTGGCCACCCCGGCGCGCAGTGCGGCCCGGAACACGGTCCGGCTGCCGAGCACGTTGGTCCGGTACAGGCGGCGGGCGTCGTGGCTGGGCTGGATCTGCCAGGCCAGGTTGATCACCGCGTCGGCGCCGGTGAAGACCGCGGTCAGCCGGTCCGGCGCGTCGTCGCGGCCCACGTCGATCGAGTGCCACTCCACGCCGGCGTACGGGCCGCTGTCGTCGGGCGTACGCCGGGAGACGCCGATCGGCTCGACGTCGGGCTCGGCGTGCAAGCGGCGCAGCAGGGCGGTTCCGGCGTTCCCGCCGGCGCCCACGATCACGACACGCATGGCCCTGTGCTACCCGCGCGCGCCGCCTTTATGCGCGATTCCCCGGAGCTCGCGTCCGAGCCGGGCCGCATTCTCCTCGCCACGGATTTACCTCGATCATCCTGCGAACCGGCCGACGTAACGGTCGCGTCCTTGCGTGAACGCCGGAGCGGCCCCGCCGAGGTCCCGTTTGCAGCGCTAACCCGCCGTCCACGGAAAATGCCGCGGCGCCGCCGGGCGGATGCCGGCGGCGCCGATTTCTCGGCACTATCGCTTCGCGTGGTACGCCTCGACGACGTGGCTCGGGATGCGGCCGCGCTCGGAAACGTTGTGCCCGTTCTTGTTGGCCCACTCGCGAATGGCCTGATTCTGGTCGCGGCTGGAGCGGCTGGTCGCGGCCGGAGCGGCGCGGCGGGTGAGGGCCGGGGTGGCGCCCGCACGGCCCAGGCGGGTGGCGGAGGAGAGGAACGGTTCCAGGGCTTTACGCAGCTTGCCGGCGTTCTTCTCGGACAGGTCGATCGTGTAGTTCACGCCGTCGAGTCCGAATTCGACGGTCCGGTCGGCTTCCCCTCCGTCGAGGTCATCGGTCAGAAGGGTAATAATCTGCTTGGCCATGGTGTGTTCGCTCCTACAGCGATGTCATTGAAGATGACGGCTGAGCGCACCCGGAGGGTTTCCCGCGAATGGTTCGTCGTCGCATTCATTCTGTCGCGCATGAGGTGGCCAGTGCAAATTGCCCCTCTTGGCATGTCGCAATTGTGGCTTGCGGTTCCGCGCTCCGACCCGGGCCAGGGTCTTTTCGTACGCGTGAATGTACGGTAACGTAGCTGGTGGGAGCGCTCCCAGGATCTTCCCCTCCGGGAACGCCTCCCCCCGAACCCGAGCCGCCTCGTCGCCGATTCCCCGGTGCCGGGGCGGTTCGCCGTTTCCCCCGGGCCGTCCGTCGCGGAGCTTTCCGCCGGGCCGGCGGACCACGGTGCGGGGACTCAGAACATCAGGCCGCCGGTCGCGCGGATGTTCTGTCCGGTGATCCATCCCGAGTCCGGCCCGGCCAGGAAGGCGACCACGGCGGCGATGTCCTCGGGCCGGCCGAGGCGTCCGAGACTGGTCAGCGTGGCGGTCTGGGCCAGCCCCTCCTCGGAGTTGACGCTCCGCAGCATGTCGGTGTCGGTGGCGCCGGGGGAGACCGTGTTGACCGTGATGCCCCGCGGGCCGAACTCCTTGGCGGCGACGACGGTGACCTGCTCCAACGCCGCCTTGCTCGCGCAGTAGAGCGTCATCCCCGGCCCGGACAGCGCCGTGTTCAGGGTGGAGAGGTTGACGATCCGGCCGCCGTCGCGCATCAGCGGGGCCGCCTCCCGGATGGCGAGCAGCGGAAAGCGTGTGTTGATCGCGATCACCCGATCGAACTCGGCGACGGTGATCTCGCTGATCGGGCGGAGGTCCGCCACGGCGGCCGAGTTGACCAGGATGTCCAGGCCGTCCTCGCGTACCGGATCGAAGACCGCGGGAAGCGTGCCCGGATCGGCCTGATCGCACCGGACGGCGAGCGCGCCGGTCTCGGCGGTCACCGCCGCGGCGGCCTCGTGATCGGCACGGTAGGTGAAGACGACCCGGGCGCCGTCGGCGGTCAGGCGGCGGACGATCCCGCGCCCGATGCCGCGCGAGCCGCCGGTGACGATCGCGGTCTTCCCCGTCAGCGTCATCCCCCGGCTCTCCAGTCGGCTCTCCAGTCGGCCTCTTCCCGAGGTACGTGATCCGCGGGCGGAGGGATCATCGCAGGATCCGCAACGCCGTCGGCGCGTGCGCCGGGACCGCCGGGGAGCGTGGCGCGACCGGCTCGACCCGCTGGTAGGCGGTGCCGAGATCGGGCCGGGCGTCCGCGTCGCCCCGGTTCGGCCAGAGCGACATCGCCCGCTCGGCCATCGCGGTGATGGTCAGCGACGGATTCACCCCGAGGTTGGCCGGGACCGCCGAACCGTCCACGACGTGCAGCCCGGGATAGCCGTAGACCCGGTGGTACGGGTCGATCACGCCCTCCTCGGCCGAGGCGCCGATCGTCGCGCCGCCCAGGATGTGCGCGGTCATCGGGATGTTGAAGACGTCGCCGACCGTGCCGCCGGGGAAGCCGCCGATCCGGTCGGCCAGCTTCCGGACCGCCTCGTGGCCGACCGGGATCCAGGTCGGGTTCGGGTCACCGTGCCCGGGCGAGGTGGTGAGCCGTCCGCGCCGGGTACGGCGTACGGTCAGCGAATTGTCCAGGGTCTGCATGACCAGCGCGATGATCGTCCGCTCGCTCCAGCGCCGGACCGAGAGCGAGTACGCCAGCACCATCGGGTGGCGCAGGCACTCCCCGAGGAACCGCAGTGGCCGGGGCACCCGCCCGCCGCCGTCCACCAGCAGCGTGGAGAGCAGGCCCATCGCGTTGCTGCCGGGGCCGTACCGGACCGGTTCGATGTGGGTGTTCGCGTCCGGGTGGAAGGACGACGTGATCGCGACGCCCTTCGAGAACGGCTCGGCCGGCACCTGTTTGGTCTCCGCGCCGAGCAGCGCCTCCGAGTTCGTCCTGGTCAGCGAGCCGAGCCGGGCGGAGATCCGGGGGAGCACCCCGGTGTCGCGCATCGCGTGCAGGATCCGCTGGGTGCCGAGCGCCCCGGCCGAGAGGATCACCTGGCCGGCGGTGAAGACCCCGGCGCTCGTCTCGATCCGCCAGTCGCCGTCCGCCGGCCGCAGCGAGGTGACCTCGGTGTCCGGGTGGACCGTGGCGCCCGCGCGCTCGGCCAGGTACAGGTAGTTCACGTCGAGCCGGTTCTTCGCGCCGACCCGGCAGCCGATCATGCAGTTGCCGCACTCCACGCAGCCGGTGCGATCCGGCCCCGCGCCCCCGAAGTACGGGTCCGGCACGGTCTTGCCCGGCTCCCCGAAGTACACCCCGACCGGGGTGCGGTGGAACGTGTGCCCGACGCCCATCTCCTCGGCGACCTGCTGGATCGCCACGTCGGACGAGGTCATGGTGGGCTGCTCGGTGACCCCGAGCATCCGGGTCGCCTGGTCGTAGTGCGGTGCCAGCTCCGTCGCCCAGTCGGTGATGCCGGCCCAGTGCGGGTCCTCGAAGAACCGGGTGGGCGGCTGATAGAGCGTGTTCGCGTAGACGAGCGAGCCGCCGCCGACCCCGGCGGCGGAGAGTACGACGAGGTCCTTGAGCAGCGTGATCCGCTGGATGCCGCGGAGCCCGAGCTTCGGGGCCCAGAGGAAGTTCCGCAGATCCCAGGAGGTCTTGGGGAGCGTGTCCGGGGTGAACCGGCGGCCGGCCTCGAGGACGCCGACGCGGTATCCCTTCTCGGACAGGCGCAGGGCGCTGACGCTGCCGCCGAAGCCGCTGCCGACGATGACTATGTCGTACTCCGTCATCGCTTCACCTAAGCATTACTCGCCGGTAACCGCTAGACCCCAATGTGTCGTCCGTCACGAGGTTTGATGGACCGGTGATTGACACGCTGATCCGCCGGATGGCCGGCGACGCCGTCACCGAGCGGACTTCGACCGGGGTCGGCATCGCGATGTGGTGCGGCGAGAGCTTCACCCCGCCGCTGCGGATGGAGGTCACGGACGCCCAGGTGGAGTGGGCCGTCCGGAGCTACGCGGCGGGACTCGAGGAGGAGGCCGGCTGGTGGCTCCTGATCACCCGCATCGACGAGGCCATTCGCACCCGCCGGGCCGGCGAGACCGCGCTGCGACTGGACCGGGAAGGCGTCATCGCCGGTAGATGGTGATCGAGTAGCCGACCTGGTCGATCGGGGTGCTCGTGTCGATCAGGTACTGCAGCCGCTTGCTGGCCAGCGCCACCCGGGAATCGGAGATCACCAGCAGGCCGCGGACGTTCTGCTCCGGCGTCGAGTACGGATCGGACGCGGTGATCCCGTAGTAGGAGGGCGACCCGCTGCCCTTGTAGACCAGCCAGATCTTCTCCCCCGGGTACGCGGTCCGCAGCCGCTGGGCGAGCCGGGCCAGGTCCTGCCCCCAGTCGACGTTGGAGTCGTGCAGGTTCTCGTGCGTGTTCGCGGTGCCGCCGAAGGCCTCGTTCGAGTACGGCAGGTAGTACGGGAACGTCCGCAGCGAGCTGACCCCGACGAAGAGCACCAGGGCCGCCGTGACCGCGTGTGCCCAGCGGAACCGGATCAGCGCCACGCTCCCGGCCGCCACCGCCAGGAAGACCGGCAGGAAGAGCACGTACCGGGAGCCGTAGTCGCGGGTGCCGGTCATCGCCACCGCCATCAGCACCGCGGTGACCGGGAGCAGGTAGATCGCGGCCGTCCGCAACCGCCGGACCACCAGCATGGTGATCGCGCCGGCGAGCCAGAGCGCCAGCATCCCGAGCGGCGTCTTGATCAGCGTCGCGACCGGCAGGTAGTACCAGAGCGTGCCCTTGTAGGCCTGGCCGAGCAGGAACCCGTTGTGGACCTGGTTCTCGATCTTGAACTGGATCAGCATGCCGTCCCGGTAGGCCTGCGGGAACGGCAGCAGGTCGACGAGGTGGCCGCGCAGGCCGTCCGGGTGCGGCAGGTTGGCCGGCGTGGTCCAGCGCAGGTGCGGGTCGACCGCGAGGTAGACGATCCAGACCACGGCGATCGACATCAGTCCCACACCGGCCGCCGCGCCGAAACTGATCAGCAGCCGGTGCGGCCAGTCCCTCTGTGGTGCGGCCTTCTCCGGCTGTTCCTTTTCGGTCTCGGCCTCAGGCTCGGCCTCAGGTGCGGCCTCGGTCTCGCCCTTGGTCTCGGCCTCCGCGTCGGCCTCGGCCTCGGCTGGCGCTTCGGCCACCGGCCCGGGGGCCGGTTCCGCCGGGCGGGCACGTTGCGCGTGCCAGGTCGAGAGCGCCGCGAGGAGCACCATCACGGGTACGGCGGGGAGCGCGCTCATCCGGGTCGCCAGCGCCGCACCGACCATCACCGCCGTCAGGGGCAGATAGAGCCCCGGGCGGTTCCGCGCTCGCCAGAGGAACCAGAGTGCGGTCAGCATCATCCCGACAGCAGGGACGTCCAGGGTGGCCAGCGAGCCGTGCGCGATCACGTCGGGGGAGAACGCGTACAGGGCGAGGGCGATCAGCCCGGCGGCCGGACCGGCCAGGTCGCGGGCGAAGGCGAGCACGACCAGGCCGAAGAGCAGGGTCAGCAGGATGACCGGCAGCCGGGCCAGCAGCATCACCCGGTACGGGTTGTTGCCGCTCTCGTAGAGCACGTGCCGGGCCAGCCGGGTCTGGTTGGTCAGCACACCGGTGTCCAGCCGGACGTCGGTGAACGCCAGGCCCGCCGCCAGGATCAGCTTGCCGAGCGGCGGGTGCTCCGGGTTGAACCGCAGGCTGTGCTGCTGGGTGTAGACCTCGGCGGTGGCCACGTAGACCGGCTCGTCGATGGTCGGCGACTGCTGCATCGCCGTGGTGACCATGGCGAACGCCATCTGCCCCAGGAGCGCGACAACGACGAGCGGGTACCAGAGGCGTCGCAGCATCCGGCAAAGATAGCTTGTTGATCTATCCGGTGAACTCGCCCTCCGGGGTGGTTGCCGGATCGGCGTGCTTCACCAGCTCGGCCTCGCGCAACTCGACCCGCCGGATCTTGCCGGAGATCGTCTTGGGCAGATCGGCGAACTCGAGACGGCGGATCCGCGCGTACGGCGGCATGTGCTCGCGGGCGTACGCGAAAATCGCGGAAGCCGTCGCGGCATCGGGGGACCAACCCTGCGCGAGCAGGATGTAGGCCTTCGGAACGGCCAGGCGCACCGGATCGGGTGACGGCACGACGGCGGCCTCGACCACCGCCTCGTGCTCGATGAGCACGCTCTCCAGCTCGAACGGGGAGATCCGGTAGTCCGAGGCCTTGAAGACGTCGTCGGTACGCCCGACGTAGGTGATGTAGCCGTCCTCGTCCCGGGAGGCCACGTCGCCGGTGTGGTAATAGCCGTCCGCCATCCGCTCGGCGGTCAGCACCGCGTCGCCGTGGTACCCGACCATCAGGCCGGCCGGGCGCGGGTCCATCGCCACGCAGATCTCGCCCTCGGTGGACTCGGTCCCGGTCACCGGATCGATCAGGGCGATCCGGAAGCCGGGCACCGGGCGTCCCATCGACCCCGCCTTGACCGGCTGCCCCGGTGAGTTGGCAACCTGCACCGAGGTCTCGGTCTGGCCGAAGCCGTCCCGGATGGTCACCCCCCATCCGCTGCTGACCTGCTCTATCACCTCGGGGTTGAGGGGCTCGCCGGCCCCGACGGCGATCCGTGGCGGGGTCTTCAGCGCGCTCAGGTCGGACTGGATCAGCATCCGCCAGACGGTCGGCGGTGCGCAGAAGCTGGTCACCCCGCAGCGATCCATCTCGGCCATCAGCCGGCCGGCGTCGAACCGTGAGTAGTTGAAGATGAAGACGCAGGCCTGAGCGTTCCACGGCGCGAAGACGTTGCTCCAGGCGTGCTTGGCCCAGCCGGGGGACGAGATGTTGAGGTGGACGTCGCCGGGCTGGAGACCGATCCAGTACATCGTCGAGAGATGACCCACCGGGTACGACACGTGGGTGTGCTCGACCAGCTTGGGCCGGGCCGTCGTGCCGGAGGTGAAGTAGAGCAGCAGCGTGTCGGCGGCGCGGGTGACACCGTCCGGGGTGAAGGCCGCGTCCGATCCGGCACACGCCTCGCGCAGGTCGTGCCACCCCTCGGCGGCGCCTACCGCGATCCGGGTGACCGACGGGTCGACGGCGCCGAACCTGCCGATGGTCGCGGCGTTGGTGACGACGTGCCGGGCACCGCCGCGGGCCACCCGCTCGGCGGCGTCGGCCGGGCCGAGCAGCGGGGTGGCCGGGATGATCACCGCGCCCAGCTTGATCCCGGCGAGCAGCGTGTCCCAGAGCTCCACCTGGTTGCCGAGCATGACCACGATCCGGTCGCCGCGCCCGACGCCCCGGTCCCGCAGCCAGTTGGCCACCCGGTTCGAGCGCTCGGCCATCTCGGCGAAGGAGAACCGCTGCTCGGAGCCGTCCTCCTCGACGATCCAGAGTGCCGGTTCCGGGTTGCCGGCGGCGATCGTGTCGAACCAGTCGAGTGCCCAGTTGAACTCGTCCAGCTCCGGCCAGGCGAACCGCTGGTACGCCGTGGCGTACTCCTCACGGTGTGCCAGCAGGAAGTCTCGCGCGCTGCGGAAACGCCGGTAGCCCTCGGACATGCTGCCTCCTTCGCTGCCCCGTCAGTCTGCGCTTCTTTCCGCGACTGACGGGGTGGAGAGAGGACTTTTCTCAGACTGCGGCGGGGCTGGTGGCCTGGCTCGTCACCGGGGTGGGAAAGTGACCCTCCCGGGCGTCGTGTGCCTCCTGGGCCTTCGCCAGCTGCTGCGGGAAGCGGCGGCAGGCCTGCAGGAACTTGAAGATCAGGAAGAACTCGAAGAGCAGCAGGCCGGCGCCGGAGAGGATGGTGACCGGGAAGATCAGGCCGGTCACCGGGCCGAGGATGTAGACGAACATCTCATACTCGATGCCGCTGAACAGGTGCGTGCGGATCCGGTTACGGCGCAGGTAGCCACCGACCCGGCGCTTGAGCGACCGCTGCGGTGCCGCGGTGGCGGGGCCGTCACCGGCCTCGGGCAGCTCGTCGCCCGGCTCGGCCATCTGCTCGGCCGACTCCGGGTGCACCTCGCCGCGGAGCGCGTCCAGCTGCTCCCGCATGCCGCGGCGCACCTTGTGCACCTGGCTGCCGTTGAGGTAGCGGAACAGGTCGAGGAAGACCGCGACGGACATCAGCCAGAGCCAGGCCACGTCGTGGGTGTACAGGTACTGCCCGCCGAAGAGGGTCAGCGCGCAGAAGAAGACCCGGACGCGGTCGAGCACGAAGTCCAGCCACTGGCCGAAGACCGTGCCGGTGCCGTTCAGCCGGGCGATCTTGCCGTCCATGCAGTCGACCACGAAACTGACGTGGAAGAGCAGGCCGCCCACGATCAGCCACAGCCGGTCGCCCTGGGCGAAGCTGACCATCGCGCCGACACCGAAGACGGTGGCGATCAGGGTCAAGATATTGGGCGTGATCCACCGGTACGGCGCGACGAGGCGCACCAGCCTGGATGCCAACGGGTCGACCAGTAACACGGTCCACCACGCGTCGACCGGCTTGTAGGTCCGCTCCCGGATCTCCTGCAAGGTCACCTTCACGCGCGGCACTCTAAACCTTAATCCTAGGCAAACGCCACGTGCCCCGCTGGTTCACAGGAGGCTACTACCAGCGGTGACGCCGGTGACGTATGTGGGTGATGGACGATGTCTTCAGGATAACCGGACGGTTACCGGAAGGCTCCCGTGCGCACGCTCACGTCCGGGTGCCGGTTCCGGCGTACGGCGATGAGGGTATAGCCGGATCGTGCTCGGGAAGAAACTGACAGTCGCGGAACAACTGGTCGAGGTGCTGGCTCAGGCCGGCGTCCGGCGCATCTACGGGATCGTGGGGGACAGCCTCAACGCGTTCACCGACGCGATCCGCAAGCAGGACGTCGTCGAGTGGGTCCACGTGCACAACGAGGAGGCGGCGGCGCTGGCCGCGGCGGCCGAGGCACAGCTCACCGGGCGGCTGGCGGTCTGCGCGGGCAGTTGCGGCCCGGGCAACACGCACCTGATCCAGGGCGTGTTCGACGCGCACCGGTCCGGAGCGCCGGTGCTCGCCATCGCCTCGCACATCGTCTCCACCGAGATCGGCACCGGTTTCTTTCAGGAGACCGACCCGAAGCAGCTGTTCGGGCAGGCCGGCCACTGGACCGAGCTGGTCTCGTCGCCCGCCCAGCTGCCCCGGATGGCCCGGGTGGGCATCCAGGAGGCGGTCGGCCGGCGCGGCGCGGCCGTGCTGGTGGTGCCGGGGGACGTGCTCGCGGCTGCCGCGGCCGGGGAGACCGGTGCGCCGCAGCCGTACGCGGAACCGGCGCCGTCCGTCCCCTCCGAGCCGGTGCTCGCCGCGCTGGCCGAGCGGATCGATGCCGCGGACCGGGTGACGATCTTCGGCGGGATCGGCTGCGCCGGCGCCCGGGACGAGGTGCTCGCCCTGGCCCAGGTGATCGCCGCGCCGGTCGGGCACACGCTGCGGGGCAAGGAGTCGCTGCAGTACGACAACCCGTTCGACGTGGGGATGACCGGGCTGCTCGGGTACGGCGCGTGCTACGAGGCGATGCACGAGGCGGACCTCCTGCTGATGCTGGGCACCGACTTCCCGTACCGCCAGTTCCTCCCGCAGCGGAACACCGTGCAGGTGGACGCCGACCCGGCACGGCTGGGCCGCCGCACCGCCCTGGAGCTGGCGGTGACCGGTGACGTCGGCGCCACCATCCGCGCGCTGCTGCCCCGCCTGCGCCCGAAGAAGCGCGACTTCCTGGACCGGATGCTGCACCGGCACGACGCGGAACTCTCCCGGGTGGTCGAGGCGTACACCCACGACGTCGGGGAGACGACCCCGATCCATCCCGAGTACGTCGCCCGGGTCCTCGACGAGGAGGCCGCCGCCGACGCGATCTTCACGGCCGACACGGGCATGTGCACGAGCTGGGCCGCGCGCTACCTGACCCCGAACGGCCGGCGCCGCGTGCTCGGCTCGTTCGTACACGGCACCATGGCGAACGCCCTCCCGCACGCGATCGGCGCGCAGACACTGGACCGCACCCGCCAGGTGGTCTCGATGTCCGGCGACGGCGGCCTCGCCATGCTGCTGGGCGAGCTGCTGACCGTGCGTACGCACCGCCTCCCGGTCAAGGTGGTGGTCTTCAACAACTCCAGCCTGGGCATGGTCCGCCTGGAGATGATCGTCGCGGGCGACCCGCCGTACGAGACCGACCACGACCACGTGGACTTCGCCGCCATCGCCGCGGCCGCCGGCTTCCACGCCGTCCGGGTCGAGAAGCCCGGCGAGCTCCGCGCGGCGATGCGCGAGGTCCTGGACCACGACGGCCCGGCCCTGCTCGACGTGGTCACCGACCCGGATGCCCTGGAGGTCCCGCCGCACGTCTCCAAGGAGGAGATGGCCGGTTTCGCCCTCGGCATCGGCCGCACCGTCCTGGCCGGCGGCGTGGGCCAGATGCTCCACGTGGCCCACGCCAACCTCCGCAACATCCCTCGCTAGGTCCCCAGTGTCGCCGCGCTGCGCGCCGCCCCGTGCCGCCGCCCGCGTCGCCGCGCCGCGCGCCGCCCGGGTGGCGGCGCGGGCCTCAGCGGTTCTGCCGCAGGTCCGCGCCGACGTCGTGGAGGTGGCGCAGGGCCTGGCGGTAGGACTCGATCAGGCCGGTCTCCTCGTAGGGGACCCCGATCTCGGCGCAGTAGCCCTGGACGATCGGCCGGGCGCGGCGCAGGTTCGGGCTGGGCATGGCCGGGAAGAGGTGGTGCTCGATCTGGTGGTTCAGGCCGCCGAGCGCCGCGTCGACCAGTCGGCCACCCCGGACGTTACGTGAGGTCAGCACCTGTTTGCGCAGGTAATCCTCGGTGCCGTCGGGGTGGGGCATGCCCTTGTGGTTCGGCGCGAAGGTCATGCCGAGGTAGACCCCGAACAGCGCCTGGTGCACCACGAGGAAGGCCAGAGCCTGCCCCGGGGTGAGCACCAGCAGCAGCGCCGCCGGATAGCCCACGATGTGCGCGCCGAGCAGCGCGCCCTCCAGGCCACGGCGTTTCACCATGCCGGCGAGCAGCGCCCGGACGCTGTCCCGTCGCAGCGAGAGCCCGAGCAGGGTGAGCAGCGGGAAGAAGAGCCAGGCCTGGTGTCGTACCAGAAAGCCCTTGTTCTTCGCGGCCTCCCGGGACCAGACCAGAACGCCGGGTCCGACGTCCGGGTCCAGATCGTCGTGGTTCGGATTGGCGTGGTGCTTGGTGTGCTTGTCCATCCAGTAGCCGTAGGACATGCCGATCGCCAGGTTCCCCGCGATCAGCCCGGCCCGGGCGCTCGGTGTGTTGGTGCGGAACACCTGCCGGTGTGCCAGGTCGTGCGCCACCAGCGCGATCTGGGTGTAGACGACCGCGAGGAACACGGCGATCACGAGGGTCCACCAGGTCGCGCCGGCGACCAGGAAGGCGGCCCAGCCACCGGCCAGCGCGAGGGTCACCAGACCGATGCGCACGGCATAGTGGGCGGGCCGCCGCTCCAGCAGGCCGGCGGCGTTGATCCGCCGGTTGAGCTCCGCGAAGTCGCTTCCGGCCGTCCGTGTCTTCCCCGTGGTCGTCGTCATGTCCGCAAGCCAACCGCTTCGCGTGCGGTCTGTCGGTAGTGCAGGGGTGACGGTTCCCGGTAGTGCCAGCACCACCCCGTCCCGGTCGCGCGTCGCTTCGGTCCTGCTTCGCGCTCGCTCAGTCCCGCTTCGTCAGCCAGTCGGTCAGGGTGATCCCGCCGATCCGGGCGCCGGCGCCGGTGATCAGGGTGTCCGGGCCGATCGCGGTGCCGAAGTAGCGCGCGGCCGGGTCGCCCACCACCGGACGGTCGTCGCCGGTGGCGGCCAGGTAGCGGCGGAGCAGGTCGTCGAGCGGGCAGGCGTCGGGTCCGCCCAGCTCGACGATGCCGCCGGCCGGCTCGCCGGGGGCGAGCTCGGCCAGCGTGGCGGCCACGTCGTCGGCGGCCACCGGTTGCATCGGCCCGGACGGTACGCGGACCACCCCGTCCACCGTGCCGGCGCCCGCGATCGCGCCGAGGAACTCGAAGAACTGGGTCGCCCGCAGGATCGTGAAGGGGACCCCGCTCTCCCGGATCAGCTCCTCCTGGGCGACCTTGGCCCGCAGGTAGCCGCTCTCCGGCGCCCGGTCCGCGCCCACCACCGAGAGCGCGACGTGGTGCGCGACACCGGCGGCCCGCTCTGCGGCGAGCAGGTTGTGCCCCGAGGTCTGGAAGAACGCGAGCACGTCCGCGTCGGCGAAGGACGGCGAGTTGGAGACGTCGACGACGACGCGCGCGCCCGTCAGCACCTCGGCGAGACCGGCGCCGGTCAGGGTGTCGACCCCGGTGGCGGGCGAGGCGGCGACCGCCTCGTGGCCTCGCTCGCGGAGCAGGGCGATCAGCCGGGAACCGATGAGCCCGGTGCCGCCGATGACAACGATCTTCATGGTGGTGGATCCCCTCATTAACTCGGACATTGCTTGTCCGGGATGACTTCGATGCTACTCGGATAAGTCGTGTCCGAGTCAAGTAGGCTGGCGGCATGAAGATGTCCGGCGGCGTCGAGTGGGCGCTGCACTGTGCGGTGGTGCTGACCGCGGCGGAGCGCCCGGTGCCCGCGGCGCGCCTCGCCGAGCTGCACGACGTGTCCGGGAGCTACCTGGCCAAGCAGCTCCAGGCGCTGTCCCGGGCCGGACTGATCCACTCCGTGCAGGGACACGCCGGCGGCTACGCGCTGACCCGCCCGGCGTCCGAGATCACCGTGCTCGACGTGGTCATCGCGGTCGACGGGCCGGCGCCCGCCTTCGTCTGCACCGAGATCCGGCAGCGTGGCCCGATGGCCGCCCCTCCCGAGATCTGCGTCCGGCCCTGCGCGATCTCGCGGGCGATGTCCGCTGCCGATCAGGCCTGGCGGTCCGCGCTGGGTGCCGTCACCGTGGCCGACCTGGCCCGGGACGTGGTCGGTGACTACGGCCCGCCGGTCCTCGACGGCATCCGGGGATGGCTGGCTCCCGCCGAGGAGTAGTGCCAGCACTACCGACACGGCGGTCGCCGGAGGCCAGGATGGACACATGGATTCGCGTGACTGGATCCGCGACGGCCTCCGCGCCGTGGCGGGCGGGGTGGCCGGGATCGCGCTGGCGGTGCTCAACCTTCCGCTGCTCGTGCTCTCCCTGGTGACCCTCGTGCTGAGTGTCGTGCCGGGCCTCGGGTTGGTCCTCTTCCCGCTGGTCACCCGGCTGGTGCGGCGGCGCGCCGGTCTGGCCCGGCGGCTCGCCGGGGGCTACGGCGTGACGATCGCCCGGCCCTACCGCCCGCGTCCCGAGGGGATCCGCCTCGGCGGCTGGCGGGACTACCGCTGGATCATCACCGACCAGGGCACCTGGCTCGACCTGGCCTGGCTGCTGCCCGGTGCCGTGGTCGGGTTGGTGCTGGGCGTGCTCACGCTGGCCGTCCCGCTCTACGGAGTCGAGGGCATCCTGCTGATCCCGCTCTGGATCTGGCTCGGCACGGGGTGGTACGGCTACGGTGCGATCTGGCCGATCGAGACGGTCGGCCAGGGTTTCCTGTCGCTGCCGCAGGGCGCGCTGATCCTGGCGATCGGGATCGCGGCCGCGCCGTACCTGCGACGCGTCGACGCGCTCTTCAGCCGGCTGCTGCTCGCGCCGACCCGGAACGCCCAGCTGCGCATGCGGGTCAGCCAGCTCACCGTGACCCGGGCCGACACGGTCGACGCGCAGGCCGCCGAGCTGCGCCGGATCGAGCGCGACCTGCACGACGGCGCGCAGGCGCGGCTGGTCTCGCTGGGCATGACGATCGGGATGGCCGAGGAGATGGTGGCCGACGACCCGGACGGTGCCCGCAAGCTGCTCGCCGAGGCGCGCGAGACGAGTTCGGCCGCGCTGGTCGAGCTCCGGCACCTGGTCCGCGGGATCCATCCGCCGGTGCTCGCCGAGCGCGGGCTGGAGGGCGCGGTCCGGGCGCTCGCGATGGCGCTGCCCATCCCGACGTCGGTGGGCGCGGCGGTGCCGGGGCGGCTCGACACGCCGGTGGAGAGCGCGGCCTATTTCGCGGTCGCCGAGGTCCTGGCCAACGTGACCCGGCACAGCTTCGCCCGCAACGCCGAGGTCCAGCTCTGGCACCACGGCGGCACCCTGACGATGCGGATCAGCGACGACGGCCTCGGCGGTGCCGACCCGTCCGGCGGCACCGGGCTGCGAGGCATCGAGCGTCGTCTCGCCGCCTTCGATGGCACGATGAGCCTGTCCAGCCCGCCGGGCGGTCCGACTGTCGTGATCATGGAGCTGCCGTGCGTGTCGTCCTCGCCGAAGACCATGCCCTCCTCCGGGACGGGTTGACGCGCTTGCTCTCCGCGCACGACTTCCAGGTGGTCGCGGCCGTCGACAACGGACCGTCGCTGTTGCCGGCGCTGATCGAGCACCGGCCCGACATCGCGGTTCTCGACGTACGCCTTCCGCCGACCTTCACCGACGAGGGCCTGCAGGCCGCGATCGCCGCCCGCGCCCGGATCCCCGGCCTGCCGGTCCTGGTGCTCTCCCAGCACGTCGAGCCGCTCTACGCCCGTGAACTGCTCTCCGACCGCACCGGCGGCGTCGGCTACCTCCTGAAGGACCGCGTCTCGCACGTCGCCCAGTTCGTCGACGCCGTCCGCCGCGTCGCCACCGGCGGCACCGCGATGGACCCCGAGGTGGTCTACCAGCTCCTGGCCCGCCGCCAGTCCCCGCTCACGGCTCTGACCACGCGCGAGCACGAGGTCCTCACCCAGATGGCCGAGGGCCGCTCCAACGCCGCCATCGCCGCCAAGCTCTTCATCGGAGAGAAGGCCGTCAGCAAACACATCAACAGCATCTTCACCAAGCTCGCCCTCCCTCCTTCCGACGACGACAACCGCCGCGTCCTCGCCGTCCTCACCTACCTCAACGCCTGACCCGCTCCCCTTTCTGGGTCAGGAGGTCAGGGTGGCGACGCGGCCCTCGGCGCCGGAGGACCAGCAGGAGCCGTCGGGGGTGCAGGCGACGGCGTCGAATGTGCCGGTGTCGAAACGATGCCAGGTGCGGCCGGCGTCGTGGGTGATGTCGCTGCCGGTGGGGCCGACGGCGAGGGCGGTGTCCGGGGCGGAGGTCCACGCGACGCCGGAGCGGTACTCGCCGGGCGGGGTGCGGGAGACGGTCCACGAGCGGGCGCCGTCCGTGGTGGAGGCGGCGGCGGAGGGCGCCGAGGTGGGGGTGGCGTAGTCGCCGCCCACGGCCAGGCCGTGCCGGGCGTCGCGGAAGGCGAGGCCGTAGACGCCGGCGCTGGGGCCGCTCGGGATCGGTGTGACCGAAACGGACCAGGTGCGCCCGCCGTCGTGGGTGGCGAAGACCCGCGCCGTGGCGCCGCCCCCGGTGGCGAACCAGGCGTCGTGTCCGGGAGCGGGCGCGGAGACCGGCGACGTGGCGTCGTGTCCGGGAGCGGGCGCGGGTGCGGAGTCCCGCGAGGTGGCGGATCGGGCGTCGTGGGCCGGGGCGGAGACGAGGCAGGTGCCGCTGGCGGCGAAGGCGAACTCGCCCGGCAGCGCCTCCGGCATGCCCGTCGTGGGGCGCACGGACCAGGAGCGGCCCCCGTCGGTGGTGGCCAGGATGCGGAAACGGCCGTCGACCGGGTCGGAGAGGGCCAGGCCGTGGCGGGGGTCGAGGAAGGTCAGGCAGTCGTAGAAGGCGGCCGGGTCCGGGTTGCGGAACGACTCGAGCCAGGTGGTGCCGCCGTCGGCGGTGGTGTAGACGCGGGAGTCGGTGCCGGAGCCGATGGTCAGGGCGACCGCGTGGTCGGCGTCGAAGGCCTCGATGTCGCGGAACTGCAGGTCGGCGGCGGCCGCCGGGCCGACGGAGGACCAGGTGCGGCCCCCGTCGACGGTACGCAGGACGGTGCCCGCGCTCCCGGCGGCCCAGGCCACGCGGGAGCTGACCGGCGCGAGTCCGCGGAACCGGGCCGTGGATCCGGTGTCGCTGAGATGCCAGGTGGGGGAGTGTGCCGGTCCGGTGAGCCCGGTTCCGATCAACAGTATCGATAATCCCCAATGAATGCTCATCACCGGAGACTAGCCGGGCTAACCGTCCAGCAGCGCCCGCAGGCGGATGGTGTCGTCGACGGACCAGCCCGGCGGTGGGGCGACCGTCGCCCACCCGTCCACCGTGGCCGCCTTGTAGACGTGGCCGTGCCCGGTCGGCGCCTTGTTGGCGAAGAGCAGGTCGCAGGTGGTCTGCCAGAACGTGATGCCGGGATACCAGTGCATCGCCGGGGTGACGTCCGGACCCCGCTCGCCGCGGAGCCACGCCGGGCGTTTCCAGAGCAGGTCCCAGTTCCACCAGACGATCGGGTCGGACGAGTTCTGCAGGTAGACCACCTTCGGCTGGGTGCCGGCCCGGTTCCGCAGTTCCTCGGCGGTGTCGGCGAACTCCACCGGCAGGGACGGGTAGACCGGATCCCAGACCGGCGTGCCCGGAGCGCGTGCCCGGGTGAGCGCGTGGTGCACCGGGTTCGCGAAGGTCGGTCCCTCCAGGAGGATGCCGTCCGCGCCGTCGACCAGGTTCCGTGCGGTGCCGAACGTCGCCTCCAGCCCGTACGTACCCAGGCTCTCCCCGAAGAGCAGCAGCTTGGGCCGGTGCGCGGCGGGCATCGCGGCCCACCGGTCCCGGACCGCGGTGATCAGCGCGGAGGCGGCGTCCACCACCTCGGACCGGTCGCCGAGGAACGCGATCCAGCTCGGCAGGTACGAGTACTGCATGCTGACCAGCGCGGTGTCCCCGGCGTACATGTACTCCAGCGACTGGGTGACCCGGTTGTCCACCCAGCCGGTGCCGGTCGGGGTGAAGACGGCGACCACCGCCCGGTCGAACGCGCCGGTCCGGTCCATCTCGCGGACCACCAGGGCGGCCCGCTCCTCGACGGTGTCCGCGGAGTCCAGCCCGGCGTAGAGGCGGATCGGCTGCGCGGCGGGACGACCGGCGAAATCGGTCAGCTGCCCGGTGGTCGGGGAGCCCGCCACGAAGTTGCGGCCCTGCCGGCCGAGCGAGTCCCAGGAGACGTCCGATCCCGGCCCGCCGGACCGCAGTCCGGAGGCGGGCACCAGCACCCCGGTCCCGGTCCCGTCGTTGACCACGGCGGCCGTCCGGTCGGCGACCGCGAACAGGTGCGCGATGAGCAGCCCGTCGAAAGCGCCGTAGCTGAGCACCGCGACCACCAGCGTGCCCGCGCAGTACGCCGCCCGGTCCGGCACGATCAGCCGGAACACCTGGGCGCACCCGTGGGTGGCCAGCCGGAGTGCCCGGGCGATCAGCAGCAGTAACGCGAAGGTGAGCAGGCTCGCCCCGACGGTCCGGACGATGTCGATCTCCTGGGCCGGGGGCAGCCCGAGCCGCAGGCGCACCTCACGCTGCCAGCGGGTGCCGAGCCAGAGCGAGACGGCGAGCAGCGGCGGCAGGATCGCGATCAGGATCCGCCAGGCGAAGCGGCTCTCCCAGCGGATCCGGACCAGCGCGCCGATCGCGGTGCCCAGGGCGTACCCCATGGCGGCCGTGATGCCGGCGATCACGCCCTGCAGGAACCAGGCTCTGGGCAGCAACGACGGTGTGAACGAGAGGGTGTGGAAGACGACGGCGGTGCCGGCGCCGGTGATGCTGAGGCCGGACCGCATGATCCGGGGGCTCGTCCTCTCCGGAGCCGTCCCCTCGGGGGATCGCCGGGGCATCGGGATGCGGACACGGAGTGGGGGTGCGACCACGGGTCTGGGCATGCGGTGCTCCGATCATCGATCGGTTCCTTCCCCCATCATCACGGGTCGATGCCCCTCCGCGCTGTCCCGTTTTGGTTGAGTGACGCCCCGGCGTGCCGATGACTACCGTGAGGAGGACGCCATGCGGGTGCGGAACTGGATCGCGGTGCTGGTCAGCGTGATCCTGCTGGCGGCCGCCGGCACGGTCGCCCTGCTGGTCAACCGCTCGGCGGTGAGCGCCGCCGACGCGGTGCACCGGGCCGACAGCACGGCGCTGGGCGCGAACAACGCGACGCTCACCGGCCAGCTGCAACTGCTCTCCGCGCAGGAGCTGGCCGAGGTCCTCGCCGACTATCCGCTGCGCCTGGCGAAGGCGGACACCGCCGATCGGGCGATCCTGACCGCCGCGGCGGCCAAGAGCACCACCTTCCAGTACGGCCTGATGCTCACCGACCTCGACGGGAACGTGCTGACCGCGAGCCGCGACTCGGGGCTGCCCGCCCAGGACGACGCGGCCTGGGCGCCGATGCGCGAGCAGTTCCGGGACGGCGCGACGACCGGCTTCTCCGGCGTGATGATCGTGGACAACATCACGGTCGCGGCGGTCGCCGTGCCGGTGACGGTGGCGGGGACGGTCAGCGGATACCTGGTCGGGCTGAACCAGATCGCCACCACGGCGCTGCAGAAGTACACCGCGGAGCTCTCCGACGACGCGTACATCACGGCGATCGTGGACAGCTCGGGGCGGGTCGGCGCGAGCAGCGTGCCGGACCTGATCGGTGGCTCGCTCAACGAGGCGATCGACCCGTCGCTCGGCTCGGGCGCCACGCACTTCGTCGAGTACAAGGCCGGGAAGACCGCGATGATCGCGATCGTGGTCGGCGGGCTGCCCAGCGGCTGGTCATACGTCCGGACCCAGAGCAAGTCCTCGTTCGACGGCGCGGTGCACGGCCGCAGCCAGACCCTCAACGTGGTGCTGCTGCTCGTGGTGCTGATCGGCATGTCCGGCGTCTCGCTGCTCGGGTACCGCACGCTGATCCAGCGCCGCCGGTCCGACCAGCGCTTCCAGGCCCTGTTCCAGCACGCCCCGGACCTGGTCGCGATCCTGGACGACCAGGGCCGGATCATCTTCACCAGCCCGAGCTCGCACGCGGTCCTCGGGTACGAGCACGGCTCGCTCACCGGTCAGAGCGTCTTCGACATGCTGCACCCGGACGACCAGGAGGGGATGCGGGCCCGGCTGGCCGCCCTGCTCGCCGACCAGTCCGGCGTGCTGCGCCTGCAGTGCCGGGTCCGGTCGGCCACCGGGCACTTCCGCTGGTTCGACTTCACCGCCTCGAACCAGATGCAGAACCCGGCCCTGAACGGCATCGTGATCAACGCCCGGGACGTCTCGGAGAACCGGGCCTTCCAGGAGCGACTGGCCCACGAGGCCCAGCACGACGCGCTCACCGGCCTGCCGAACCGTCGCCGGATGCAGGATGTCCTCGGCACCTCGCTGGGCCGGATCCCGGTGGCGGTGCTCTTCGTCGACCTGGACGGCTTCAAGCCGGTCAACGACGAGCACGGCCACGAGGCCGGCGACGAGCTGCTGCGCCAGGTGGCGGACCGGCTGAGCGGCTGCATCCGGGCCGGTGACGTGCTGGCCCGGGTCGGCGGCGACGAGTTCGTGGTGCTGATGCCGGGGCAGATCTCGCCGGCCGCGGTGGAGGCGACCCGCAACCGGGTGCGCCAGGTGGTCGAGCTGCCGTTCCGGATCGCCGGCGCGGAGATTCACATCGGGGCGAGCGTCGGCGTGCACATGGCCACCCCGGCCGAGGATCCGGACGCCGCGCTGCGGGCCGCCGACCACGCGATGTACGAGATCAAACGCGGTCGTCAGGCTTCCGGGCATACCGGTCGGCATCGCGCTACCGACCGGAGTTGATGCACACTGAGTGCATGAACTCCACGGTGCTCTCCCGGCGGGATCTCGACTTCCTGCTCTACGAATGGCTGAACGTCGAGTCGCTGACCGCACGGGAGCGGTTCGCCGAGCACTCCCGGGAGACGTTCGACGCGTTCCTGGACGTCTCGCAGCGGATCGCCGAACGGGACTTCGCTCCGCACAACCGGGCGAACGACCTGCATGAGCCGACCTTCGACGGCAACCGTGTGGAGACCATCCCGGAGGTCGCGAAGGCGCTCCAGGTCTTCGCCGAGTCCGGCCTGATCGGCGCGACCATGGACGCCGAGTACGGCGGGCTCCAGCTGCCGCAGGTGGTCCAGCGGGCCTGCTTCCTCTGGTTCCAGGCGGCGAACACGGCCACCTCGGCGTACGCGATGCTCACCTCGGGCAACGCGCACCTGCTGCTGGCGCACGGCACCGAGGAGCAGAAGCGGACGTACGTGCTGCCGATGCTGGAGGGCCGGTTCACCGGGACGATGTGCCTCTCCGAGCCGCAGGCCGGGTCCTCGCTGAGCGAGGTCACCACCCGGGCGGTCAAGCAGGCGGACGGCACCTACCGGGTCACCGGCGGCAAGATGTGGATCTCCGGCGGGGACCACGAGCTGAGCGAGAACATCATCCACCTGGTCCTGGCCCGGGTCGCCGGTGCGCCGGCCGGGGTCAAGGGCCTCTCGCTCTTCATCGTGCCGAAGCGGGACCCGGCGACCGGCGAGCGCAACGGCGTCACGCTGGCCGGGCTCAACCACAAGATGGGCTACCGGGGCACCACCAACGCGGTGCTGGCGTTCGAGGACGCGGCCGGTGAGCTGGTCGGCGAGGAGGGTCGCGGCCTGCAGTACATGTTCCACATGATGAACGAGGCGCGGATCGGCGTCGGGTCGGGCGCGGTCGCCCTCGGTTACACCGGCTATCTGCACGCCCTCGACTACGCCCGCGAGCGCGAGCAGGGCAGGCCTCCTGCCGCGAAGGACCCCGCGGCCCCTCCGGTGCCGATCATCAAGCATTCCGACGTACGCCGGATGCTGCTGGCCAGCAAGACGTACGTGGAAGGCGGTCTTGCTCTGGTTCTCTTCGCGGCGAAGTTGCTGGACGAGCCGTCGGCGGAGAACGACCTGCTCCTGGACGTGCTGACCCCGATCGTGAAGGCCTGGCCGTCCCAGTGGTGCCGCCTCGCCGACGACCACGCCATCCAGATCCACGGCGGCTACGGCTACACGCGGGAGTACCCGGTGGAGCAGTTCTACCGGGACAACCGGCTGAACTCGATCCACGAGGGCACCGACGGCATCCAGGCGCTGGACCTGCTCGGCCGCAAGGTGACGATGAAGGGCGGCGCGGGCCTGGCGCTCCTCCTCGATCGCGTCGCGGCCGCCGCCCGGAAGTGCCCGGAGATCTCCGGCCCGGTCCTCGATGCCTGCGAGCGGCTGAAGCGGACCACGGCCAAGGTCTGGGCGAGTGGTGATCCGTCGACCGCGCTGGTCAACGCCACCGCCTACCTCGACGCCGCCGGTCACCTGGTGGTCGCCTGGATGTGGCTGGAGCAGTGGAACGCCGCGGCGGGTAAGGAGGGCGACTTCTACCAGGGCAAGCGCGTCGCGGCCCGGTACTTCATCACCCACGAACTGCCCCGGATCAACCCGATGCTCGACCTGCTCGACTCGGGAGACACCCTGCTTCTCGACCTCGACGACGCCTGGTTGGGTTAGTTTCAGAGGCATGGCCTCTCCCGCCACGGTCGTCGAGGCCGGTGACTACGAGGTCCGGGTCTCCAACCCGGATCGGGTCTACTTCCCCGAGCTCGGGGTCACCAAGCTCGACCTGGTGCGGTACTACCTCGCGGTGGGCGACGGGATCGTCCGCGCCCTCCGCGAGCGGCCCTGCATGCTGCACCGGTTCCCGGACGGACTGGCCGGCGAGAAGGTGCACCAGAAGCGGGTGCCGAACGGCGCGCCACCCTGGCTGGAGACGGTCCGGGTCACGTTCCCCCGGTACCACCGGCACGCCGACGAGCTCTGCGTGACCAAGCCGGCCGACGTGATCTGGGCGGTGCAGATGTCCACCGTGGAGTTCCATCCGTGGAACTCGCGCCGGGCCGACACCGAGAAGCCGGACGAGTGGCGGATCGACCTGGACCCGATGCCGTCATGCGGCTTCGACACGGTGCGGCGGGTCGCCGGAGTGGTCCACCAGGTGCTCGACGAGCTCGGCATGGTCGGCTACCCGAAGACCTCCGGCGGCAGCGGCCTGCACATCTATGTGCGGATAAGGCCGGACTGGGGCTTCGATGACGTCCGCCGGGCCGCCCTCGCGTTCGCCCGCGAGGTGGAGCGGCGCGCGCCGGACGACGTGACGACGACCTGGTGGCGCAAGGACCGGGATCCCCGGGCGGTCTTCGTCGACTTCAACCAGAACGCCCGTGACCACACGATCGCGAGTGCGTACTCGGTCCGCGGGGTGCCGACGGCCACGGTCTCCACTCCGGTGGACTGGTCGGAGATTCCGGATGTGGACCCGGCGGAGTTCACGGTGCGCACGGTTCCGGCCCGATTTGCCGCGAAGGGCGACCTGCATGCCGGAATCGACGCGATAAATCACGACATATCACCGTTACTGGCATGGGCGGACCGTGACGCCGCGGCGGGCCTCGGCGAGGCGGAGGCGGAGGCGGAGGCGGAGGCCTAGGGCCGAGTCCGCGGCTGGCGACCCGCAGTGCTCTCCCGGATCACCAGACGATGCGGAGCCCGCACCTCCAGGCCCGGCGGCGGGGTAGGGCTGCCGATCCGCAGCAGGAGCCGCTCCACCGCGGTCGTCGCGATCATCTCCTTGTCCGGTGAGATCGTGGTGACCGACGGGTTCGAGTACGCCCCGTCCTCGATGTCGTCGTACCCGATCACCGCGACGTCCTCCGGCACCCGCAACCCCCGGGCGATCAGCGTGTGGATCGCCCCGAGCGCCACCAGGTCCGAGTAGCAGAAGACCGCGTCCGGTGGCTCCGGCAGGTCCAGCAGGTGGGTCATCGCCCGCGCGCCGTCGAGCCGGTTGAACCGGGGCGTGCTGATGATCAGGTCCTCGCGCGCGGTCAGCCCGCGCGCCGCGAACGCCTCCCGGAAACCCCGGGTGCGCAGCTGGGCCGCCTCGCCGGTGGCGTACGGCTGGTCGCCGATCGCGGCCACCCGGGTCCGGCCCAGGTCGAGCAGGTGCTCGGTGGCCTGCCGGGACGCGGCGACGTCGTCGATGCCGACGTGGTCGAAGGTCCCGTCGCTGGTCCGCTCGCCGAGGATGACCAGCGGCAGGTTCGGGTCGTGGTCGGCGAGGGCGTTCTGGTCGAGGCCGAGCGGGCTGAAGATGACGCCGTCGAAGAGGAGCCGGCGGGAGCCGTGGGCGATGAACGCGCGCTCGTGCTCGGCGTCGCCGTCGGTCTGGTCGATCAGAACGTTATAACCGCGTTCCCGTGCCGCACGGATCACGCTCTGCAACAACTCGGAGAAGTAGGGGGTGTCCAGGTACGGCACCACCAGCGCGATCTGCCCGGACCGGCCCTGTGCCAGGTTCCGGGCCAGTACGTTGGGCCGGTACCCGAGCTCCTCCACGGCTTTCTGCACCCGGACCCGGGTCCGCTCGGTGACGTTGGCGTAGCCGTTGACCACGTTGGAGACGGTTCTGCTCGACACGCCGGCCAGTTCGGCCACGTCACGAAGCGTGACTTCTCGACGCAATGATGCCCCCTCTGCCTGCGCCAAGTTTCCGGCAGGTTACCCCTTGCCGTCGATTGGCCGTCCGTGCATGCTGTTTTGCAGCGCTGCAAAAGCGTAGCAATATGAGACGACGCGCAGCGAAAAAGAGAGCGTACGGCCGGACCCCCGGTGTGCCAGCACCGGAGGCCGGCTCTCTGACCCGATCAACTGGATACGAATTTTGTGAGGACCCAGTGAACGTGCGTAACCCTAGTCTACGGCGGGGTGCACGGCGATCAGTTGTGGCGACCGTCGCCGCCTTCACGGCCCTGGCCGTGGCGGCGTGCAGTGGTGGCTCCGACGCCGGTACCGACAAGGCCTCCGGTCCGACCACGGTGAAGGTGTGGGCGTGGTACCCCTCCTTCCAGAAGGTCGTCGACCTCTACAACAAGACCCACACCGACATCAAGATCGAGTGGACGAACGCCGGCGCGGGCCAGGACGAGTACACCAAGCTGCAGACCGCGCTCAAGGCCGGCAAGGGCGCGCCCGACGTGGTCATGCTGGAGTTCCAGGAGCTCCCCACCTACCAGCTCACCAAGCACCTGGTGGACATGGGTGAGTACGGCGCCAACGACCTCAAGAGCAAGTACGTCGACTGGGCCTGGAAGCAGGTCAGCACCGGCGACAAGGTCTACGCGATCCCGGTCGACTCCGGCCCGATGGCGATGCTCTACCGCGAGGACCTCTTCAAGCAGTACGGCCTGACCATCCCGAAGACCTGGGACGAGTACAAGGCCCAGGCCGAGAAGCTGAAGACGGCGTCGTCCGGCAAGGCGTTCATGACCGACTTCGGCGCGAACGACGGCGGCTTCCTGACCGGCCTCAGCTGGCAGGCGGGCGCGAAGCCGTACACCTATGACACGGCGAACCCGTCGAACATCGGCGTGACCGTGAACGACGCGGCCACCAAGCAGGTCCTGACGTACTGGGAGGGCATGGTCAACGGCGGTCTCGCCGACACCAAGGCCTACGGTACGACCGACTTCTACAGCGGTCTCGGCTCCGGCAAGTACGTCACCTACCTGGCCGCCGGCTGGGGCCCGGGTTACCTGGCGAGCGTGGCCAAGACGACCTCCGGCAAGTGGCGCGCGGCCCCGCTGCCGCAGTGGACCGCCGGCGCGAACGCGCAGGGTGACTGGGGCGGCTCGTCGTTCGCGGTGACCGACCAGGCCTCGGACAAGGAGGCCGCGTCCAAGGTCGCCATGGAGATCTTCGGCGCGGACAACACCGACGCGTGGAAGATCGGCATCGACGAGGCCTATCTCTTCCCGACCGCGACCCCGGTCCTGGAGTCGGACGCGTTCCTCAAGAAGGAGTACGAGTTCTTCGGCGGCCAGACGGTCAACGACGTCTTCGTCCCGGCGTACAAGGCGATCGCGCCGTTCTCCTGGAGCCCGTTCAACAGCTACAACTTCAACCAGTTGACGACCGGCCTGAACCAGGCGATCGAGAAGAAGAGCTCCTGGACGGCCGCGCTCGACACGGCGCAGACCAACATCACCCAGTACGCCACCCAGCAGGGCTTCAAGGTTCAGTAATGACGCAGGTGCACACCCGGTCCGCGGCCGCTCCGGCGGCCGCGGGTCCCGCGGCCCGGAACAAGGTGAGTCACGCCCGTGAGGCCCTGACCGGGTGGATCTTCGTCCTCCCCTTCGTGGTCCTGCTGGTCGCCTTCCTTCTGCTTCCGATGGCGTACGCGCTCAAGCTGAGCCTGTACCGGTCCACCCTGATCGAGGGGGAGCACTTCGCCCTCTTCGAGAACTACACCCAGGCGTTCCAGGACCCGCTGGTCCGCCAGGGCGTGCTCCGGGTGATCATCTTCGGACTGGTCCAGACGCCGGTGATGATCGGTCTGGCGCTGCTCGCGGCGCTGCTGATCGACCACGCGACGTCGCGGTTCTCCCGGATCTTCCGGCTGGCCGCGTTCGTGCCCTACGCCGTGCCGGTGGTGATCGGCACGCTGATGTGGGGCTTCCTGTACAGCAAGGACACCGGCCCGCTCAGCTTCCTGGGGGTCGACTTCCTCTCCGGCGGCACGGTCCTCGCCTCGCTCGGCAACATCGTGACCTGGCAGTGGGCCGGGTACAACATGATCGTGCTGTACGCGGCGTTGCAGGGCCTGCCGCGCGAGGTCTACGAGTCCGCCAAGATCGACGGTGCCGGGCCGGCCCAGATCGCCTGGCGGATCAAGACCCCGATGATCTCCTCGGCGATCATCCTGGCCACGCTCTTCACCATCCTGGGCACCCTGCAGTTCTTCACCGAGCCGCTGATCCTGCAGCCGCTCAACCCGGGCTCGATCACTCAGCACTACACGCCCAACGTGTACGCCTTCAACCAGGCGTTCTCGTTCCAGCAGTACAACTACTCGGCCGCGATCTCGTTCCTGCTCGGAGCGGTGGTCTTCGTCGGGTCGTACATCTTCCTCTTCGCGACCAGGAAACGGAGCGCGCTGTGAGCACGAAGAACGAGCGCGCCGGGATCGTCCCGCACATCGTGATGGGCGTGATGGCGATCTACTTCCTGCTGCCGTTCTGGTGGCTGCTGGTCGCCGCGACCAAGAGCAACGACGGGCTGTTCCAGTCCGCGCCGCTCTGGTTCGCCGACTTCCACCTGATCGGGAACCTGAAGACGGTCTTCACCCAGGAGAACGGCATCTACCTGGTCTGGCTGCGCAACTCCGCGCTCTACGCGGTGGTCAGCGGGCTCGGTGCGACGGTGGTCTCGGCACTCGCCGGGTACGCCTTCGCCAAGCTGCGCTTCCCCGGCCGGACCAAGCTCTTCGCCCTGCTCCTCGGTCTGATCATGGTGCCGGCCACCGCCCTGGTGCTGCCGACCTACCTGCTGATGTCGCAGGCCGGGCTGGTCGACACGGTCTGGGCGGTGATCCTGCCCTCGCTGCTCAACCCGTTCGGGGTCTACCTGCTCCGGGTCTACACCCACGAGTCGGTGCCGGACGAGATGCTCGAGGCGGCCCGCATCGACGGCGCCGGCGAGCTGCGGGTCTTCACCAGCGTCGCGCTGCCCGCGATGCGGCCGGCCCTGGTCACCGTGCTGCTCTTCTCGATGGTCGCGTCCTGGAACAACTTCTTCCTGCCGCTGGTGATGCTCAGCGACGACCACCTCTTCCCGCTGACGGTCGGGCTGCGCACCTGGTACATGTCGGCGATCCTCGGCAACGGCGGCGAGGCCCTCTTCAACGTGATCGTGACGGGCGCCCTGGTGGCCATCCTGCCGCTGATCGCCGCCTTCCTCCTTCTTCAGCGTTACTGGCGCGGTGGCTTGACCATCGGCGCCGTCAAGTGACGTCTTCTCCTCCCCCAGCGCTTCGTTAAGGACACCGAAATGCTCCGTGCGCGTGTCGCATTGAATCCGGCTGCCGTCGTGGCCCCCGTCAACCGCCGTACCTTCGGCTCGTTCGTCGAGCACATGGGCCGCTGCGTCTACACCGGCATCTACGAGCCCGGGCACCCGAGCGCGGACGAGGACGGCTTCCGCGGCGACGTCCTGGCGCTGGCCCGCGAGCTCGGTGTCACGATGGTCCGTTACCCCGGCGGCAACTTCGTCTCCGGATACCGCTGGGAGGACGGCACCGGCCCGGTCGAGAAGCGCCCCCGCCGGCGTGACCTGGCCTGGCGGAGTATCGAGACGAACCAGGTCGGCATCGACGAGTTCGCCAAGTGGGCGGAGAAGGCCGACGTCGAGATCATGTACGCGGTCAACCTCGGCACCCGCGGCGTCCAGGAGGCGCTCGACGTCCACGAGTACGTCAACCACCCGGAGGGCACCGAGCTCTCCGAGCGGCGGCGGGCGAACGGCGCCGAGAAGCCGTACGGGATCAAGCTCTGGTGTCTCGGCAACGAGCTGGACGGACCCTGGCAGACCGGCCACAAGACCCCGGAGGAGTACGGTCTGCTCGCCGCCTCCACCGCCCGGGCGCTCAAGTCGGCCGAGCCGGACCTGGAGCTGGTGGCCTGTGGCAGCTCCAGCTCGACCATGCCGACCTTCGGCTCGTGGGAGTCGACGGTGCTGGAGCACGCGTACGACGTGGTCGAGTACGTCTCCTGCCACGCGTACTACGAGGAGTACGACGGCGACCTGGGTTCCTTCCTGGCCTGCGCGGTCGACATGGACCACTTCGTCGACAGCATCGTCGCCACCGCGGACGCCGTCGGCGCGCGCCTGAAGAGCAAGAAGAAGATCAACCTCTCGTTCGACGAGTGGAACGTCTGGTACCTCTCCCGGTTCCAGAGCGCGCCGCTGCCCGAGGAGTGGAAGGTCGCACCGCCGGTCATCGAGGATCAGTACAACGTGGCCGACGCGGTGGTGGTCGGCAACCTGCTGATCTCGCTGCTCCGGCACAGCGACCGGGTCACCGCCGCCTGCCAGGCCCAGCTGGTCAACGTGATCGCCCCGATCATGACCGAGCCCGGCGGACCGGCCTGGCGGCAGACCATCTTCCACCCGTTCGCCCGGACCGCCGCGCTGGCCAAGGGCGACGTGCTGGAGACCCGGATCGACAGCCCGACCTACGAGACCGCCCGGTACGGCACCGCCCCGCTGGTCGACGCGGTCGCCACGCACGACCCGGCCACCGGCGACGTGGTCCTCTTCGCGGTCAACCGCGACCAGGAGAACCCCCTGGAGCTGACGGTGGACCTGTCGGCGTTCGGCGGGAACCTGACGGTCGCCGACTCCTGGACCCTCACCGACGACGACCTGCGCGCGAGCAACACCCGTGACGAACCGGAGCGGGTCACCCTCCGCCCCACCGCGGAGATCCCCACCGGCGGCCTCACCGTCGACGGCGGCACGATCACCGCGACGCTGCCCCGCGTCTCCTGGACCGCGCTGCGCCTGACCCGGGCCTGAGCCCCGTTCGCGGGTGGGCCGGGGTGTCGAGCGTGCCCCGGCCCACCCGTGGGCGGCTTCCGGAGAATTCTGCCGAAGAAGTGTTATCGGCCGCGGCGAAACTCGTCGCGGAACTTAGTCATTAAAGCAACCTTAAAGACCGCACCGGCACCATTGAATTCTCTCCATAATGGGCGCGCCCCGTCGTCCCCCTGGAGGAAAGATGCGCCGGAAGAGAAGTCTGATCCTGGCCTCGGTGACCGTCGTCGCCGCGCTGGGAACCGCCTGGTTCGCGCTGCCCGCCTCGGCCGCGTCGGCCACGGCGTCCCTGCGTACGGTCTCGGACTGGGGGACCGGCTGGCAGGACGAGGTGGTCGTCACGAACGACGGCACGTCCGCGATGTCCTCCTGGAAAGTCGAATTCGACCTCCCCTCGGGCACCACGATCGGCAGTTTCTGGGAAGGCCAGATGACCGCCGACGGGAGTCACCGGACATTCACGAATCGTAGTTGGAACGGCACGATTCCGGTCGGCGGAACGGTGACGTTCGGATTCATCGGCTCGGGTGCCCAGCCGACCGGCTGCAAGCTCAACGGCCAGTCGTGCGACGGGACGCCCGGCGGCACGACGGCGACCACGGCCCCGGTCGCCGCCACGACGGCCGTCGCCCCGGCGGTCACGGCCACGAAGACCGCGACCGCTACCGCGACGGCCACCACGGCGGCGACGAAGACCACGGCCGCTGCCGAGGCCGGGACCGCGACCTCGATCCCGCCCGCCGAGGCGCTGCTGCCGGTCACCGTGACGAACAAGACCGGCCGCTCGGACGCGGTCCACCTCTACGTGCTCGGCGTCAACCTGGACACCGGCAGGCTCGGCTACGTGAACAAGGCCGGCGCGTTCACCGCCTGGACCGGCGGCGCGGCCGTCCCGGTCGCCGCGCCGGACGTCTCGATCGACGGCCCGGCCACCGGCGGGAGCACCACGATCAAGGTGCCGCGCAACATCTCCGGCCGGCTCTACTTCTCGTTCGGGAAGAAGCTGGACTTCCGGCTCACCACCGACGGCCTGGTCCAGCCCGCGCCCTGGGCGTCCGGCGACCCGAACCACGACATCCTCTTCGACTGGAGCGAGTTCACCGTCAACTCGTCCGGTCTCTGGCTGAACAGCTCGCAGGTCGACATGTTCGCGATCCCGCACGTGGTGAGCGTCCTCGGCGGCAGTGGTACCACCTCGTCGACCGGTGCGGTGGTCTCCGGCGGCCGGCAGAAGGTGATCAACGCGATCAAGGCGGACGCCGACTTCGCCAAGAGCGTGGTCACCGCCGCCGACGGCACCGTCCTGCGCGTCCTCGCCCCGGGCAAGGCGGCCGAGGCGGGCCTGATGAGCGCGACCTACCTGGACTCCTACATCTCCAGCGCGTGGAGTGCGTACACCGGAAAGAATCTGACCGTGGTCCCCTTCACGGATCAGCCGAGCGTCAGGTACACCGGGCGCACGACGGGTGACGTCATGAACTTCACCGACACCTCGGGCAAGGTCGTCGCCTCGTTCACCAAGCCGTCCAGTGCGAACGTCTGGGGCTGCGACGGCGCGCTGGCCGCCCCGAACGACCAGGTGGTCGGCCCGATCGCGCGGACCCTCTGCGCCGCCCTGCAGCGCACCACGCTGGGCCGGCTCGACACCCAGCCGAGCGGCACCGCGAGCGACTTCTATCAGGGCAGTCCCACCAACGTGTACGCCAAGGCGATCCACGCGAACATGGCCGACGGCAAGGCGTACGCGTTCGCCTTCGACGACGTGCAGAACCAGGAGTCGCTCGTCCACGACGGTGACCCGCGATCGGCGGGCATCACTCTGACGGCTTTCTGAACAGCGCGGCTGTATATCGACGGGGTTCGCTGTCTCGGGCAGCGGGCCCCGCTCCGCATGGTGGGACGAATCACTCCATCGCAAAACGCAATCTTAGATTTCGCGGCAGTGCTGGTGGCGTGCCGTGTGGATCGTCCGGAGGCCGCAGAGGACCGCGCCCGGAACCCCCGTGGTGCCGCGCTTAAGTTTCCTTCCGATGTCCGGCCGGTTAGCCTCCCCTCAAGTTAGGTAAGGTTAACCTTAGGAGGCTGCGTTGGAGGGGTCCGTTTCCCCGCATCTGTTCTCCGGGGCCACACTCGACGGCTACACGTCCGGTGTGTGGCACGCGTCGGCGCTGCTCGCCGACCGGGTCAAAGCAGTGCGGCAGCCGTACTCCGGCGCCACCGTCACCGAGCTGCAGGAGCAGGTCGACGCCGTCGACCTGGACCGCCCGCTCGGCGACACCGGGGCGGCACTGCACGAGGTCGCCCGGCTCTACCTGGACAACGCCGTCTGGTTCCACGAACCGACGTACGTCGCCCACCTCAACTGCCCGGTCGCCATCCCGGCGCTCACCGCCGAGGTGCTGATCTCCGCGGTCAACTCCTCGGTCGACACCTGGGACCAGAGCGCGACCGGCACCCTGATCGAGCGCCGCCTGATCGACTGGACCGCCGGCCGGATCGGCTTCGGTCCCGGTGCCGACGGCGTCTTCACCAGCGGTGGCACCCAGTCCAACCTCCAGGGCCTGCTGCTGGCCCGGGAGGAGATCCTGGCCGGGCTGGCCGAGGAGCGGGCGACCGCGATCCCGCGGCTGCGGGTCTTCGCCACCACCCAGAGCCACTTCAGCGTCGGCAAGTCGGCCGGCATCCTCGGCATGTCCGCGGACGCGGTCGTCGGGGTGCCCACCGACGCCACCGGCGCGATGGACACCGGTGCCCTGGCCGCGGCGATCGCCGCGGTCCGCGCGGCGGGCGGCATACCGATGGCGGTGGTCGCCACCGCCGGCACCACCGACCTCGGGCGGATCGACCCGGTTGACGCGATCGCGGGGATCTGCGCCGACCAGGGCCTCTGGCTGCACGTCGACGCCGCGTACGGCTGTGGCCTGCTGGTCTCCACCCGCCGCCGGCACCTGCTGGACGGCATCGAGCGGGCCGACTCGGTCACCGTCGACTTCCACAAGAGCTTCTTCCAGCCGGTGAGCTCCAGCGCGATCGTGGTCCGCCGGGGCGAGACGCTGCGCCGGATCGCGGTGCACGCCGACTACCTCAACCCGAAGACCGCGACCGTGCCCAACCAGGTCGACAAGAGCCTGCAGACCACCCGCCGCTTCGACGCGCTGAAGCTCTGGATGACCCTGCGGACGATGGGCTCCGACCAGATCGGCGACATGTTCGACACGGTGATCGACCGGGCGGCCGAGTCGTACCAGCAGATCGAGGCGGACCCGGACTTCGAGACCCTCGCCGTGCCGACGCTGAGCACCGTGCTCTTCCGGTTCCGGCCGGACGGGCTCGGCGTCGAGGAGTGCGACGAGCTGATGCCCCGGCTGCGGCAGCGGCTCTTCTACGGCGGTCAGGCGATCGTCGCCGGCACCGTGATCGGCGGCCACTACTGGCTGAAGTTCACCCTGCTGAACCCGAACACGACGATGGGCAACGTGCGCGACGTCCTGGGCCTGATCCGCGGCATCGGCCGGGAGATGCTGGGCGAGCGCGAGGAGACTCCGGCGGTGATGGTCTGATGCACACCTACGACTTCGTGGCGATCGGCGCCGGCCCGTTCAACCTGGGGCTGGCCGCGCTCACCGAGGACCTGCCGGACATCGACGGGATCTTCCTGGAGGCGCGGTCCGCATTCGACTGGCACCCGGGGCTGATGCTCGACGGTGTCACCATCCAGGTGCCGTTCATGGCGGATCTGGTCACCATGGCCGATCCGACCTCGCGGTTCTCCTTCCTCAACTACCTCAAGCAGGTCGGGCGGCTCTACCCGTTCTACATCCGGGAGAGCTTCTACCCGCTGCGCGCCGAGTACAACGAGTACTGCAAGTGGGTGGCGACGTCGGTCTCCACGATCCGCTGGGACACCCGGGTCGACACGGTCACCCACGACGGTGAGGCGTACCTGGTGCACGCCGCGACCGGGGAGACGTTCCGGGCCCGCAAGCTGGTGCTCGGCATCGGCACCGCGCCCCGCGTCCCGGCCGCCGTCGACCAGGGGCCGTACGTGCACAGCGCCGACTACCTGCCGAACAAGGCGGAGCTCCAGCAGCTGGACTCCATCACGATCGTCGGCAGCGGGCAGAGCGCCGCCGAGATCTACCTCGACCTGCTGAGCGAGATCGAGACGTACGGCTACCACCTGAGCTGGATCACCCGGTCGCCGCGGTACTTCCCGATGGAGTACACCAAGCTGACCCTGGAGATGACCTCGCCGGAGTACATCCGGTACCACCAGGCGCTGCCGATCCAGACCCGCGACCGGCTCGGCCGCGAGCAGCGCAACCTCTACAAGGGGATCAGCGGTGACCTGGTCGACACCATCTACGACACGCTCTACGCCAAGAGCCTGACCGGCCCGGTGAACACCACCCTGCTGACCGGCACCGCGCTGACCGGCGTGATCTGGGACGAGGCCGAGCAGCGGTACACGCTCGCGCTGCACCACGAGGAACAGGATCGCTCGTTCACCGCGAGCACCCGGGGCCTGCTGCTCGCCACCGGGTACGCCCCGCGCCTGCCGTCCTTCCTGGACCCGGTCCGCGACCGGATCAACTGGGACGCCCGCGGCCGCTTCGACGTGACCGTGGGCTACAGCGTGGACCGGAACGGCGACGAGATCTTCGTGCAGAACGCCGCCGAGCACACGCACAGCGTGACCGATCCCGACCTGGGCATGGGCGCATACCGGAACTCGGTGATCCTCAAGGGCATCACCGGCCGGGAGATCTACCAGATCGAGGAGTCGATCGCCTTCCAACAGTTCGGCGCTCCCACCGCCGACCTCCCCCGACAGCTGGTGACCTCATGAGGCTGATACCCCTCGACCTCGATCGCGACCTGGCGATGCTGCACGGCTGGGTCACCCACCCGCGCTCGGTCTACTGGATGCTGCAGGGCGCCACCGTCGAGCAGGTCCGCGCGGAGTACCAGGGCATCGTCGACAACCCGCACCACCACGCGTGGATCGGGCTGGACGACGACGGCACGCCGCTCTTCCTCGCCGAGACGTACGATCCCGCGCACAGCGAGCTCGCCCCGCACTACGACGTCCGGCCCGGCGACATCGGCATGCACGTGCTGGTCGCGCCGCCGACCCGGAAGCGCTCCGGGCTCACCTCGGCGGTGATGCGCGCGGTGATGGACTTCTGCTTCGCCGACTCCCGGGTCGACCGGGTGGTGGTCGAGCCGGACGTCACCAACGAGGCGATCGCCCGGAAGAACGCCGAGGTCGGCTTCGTGGTGGTGAAGGACGTCCCGCTGCACGGCAAGACGGGACGGCTCAGCTTCTGCACCCGGGCGGCGTACGAGATGAGTGTCCCGCACCTGCGGCCGGAGACGATCGCGTACGCCCACCGGCGCCTGATCGCCAAGGCGATCGCCGAATTCAGTCACGAGCGCCTGATCGCACCGGTGTCGCTGGGCGAGGACCGCTACCGGTTCGGCGACCACACCTTCACCGCGCGGCGGTTCGCGCTGGAGCACTGGGTGGTCGACGCCGACTCGATCGAGGGCCCGCTCGACGCGCTCGACGTCATCGCCGGTCTGCGGGAGACGCTCGGCATCCCGGAGAAGCTGCTCGGGACGTACCTGGAGGAGATCTCCGCGACGCTGGCCGGCACCGCCTGGAAGCTCACCCACCGCCGGGAGACCGCCGACGAGCTGGTGCACGCCGACTTCCCGACCATCGAGGCCGCGATGACCGAGGGCCACCCCGGCTTCGTGGCCAACAACGGCCGGATCGGTTTCGGTCTGCGGGACCACGAGGCCTTCGCCCCGGAGGCCGGGCAGCCGGTCCGCCTGCGCTGGGTCGCGGTTCTCAAGACCAAGAGCATTTTCGTGTACGACGGTGACGAACGCGACCACTACGAGGACGAGCTCGGTCCCGGGGGCCTCGCGCACTTCGAGCAGCAGCTCCGAGGACGCGGCCTGGACCCGGAGGAGTACCGCTACCTGCCGGTCCACCCGTGGCAGTGGGAGCACAAGGTCACCGTGACCTTCGCCGCGGACGTGGCGAGCCGGGCGATCGTGCCGCTCGACGAGAGCACCGACCGGTACCGCGCCCAGCAGTCGATCCGGACGTTCTTCAACGTGGACCGGCCGGACCGGCACTACGTGAAGACCGCGATCGCGGTGCAGAACATGGGCTTCCTGCGCGGGCTCTCGCCGAAGTACATGCAGGCCACGCCGCCGATCAACGAGTGGGTCGCGAGGCTGGTGGCGGGCGACGAGGAGCTGCGGGCGTGCGGCTTCGGCGTGCTCCGCGAGCTGGCCTCGGCGGGGTACACCGGGGACGCCTACCACCGGATCGGGGTGCCCAGCGCGTACACGAAGATGCTCGCCGCCCTCTGGCGCGAGAGTCCCGTGCCGCAGCTCGCCGCCGGCGAGCGGCTGGCCACCATGGCCAGCCTGCTGCACCGCGACCGGGACGGGAACGCCCTGGTCACCGCCCTGATCCGGGAGTCCGGGGTGAGCGCCGCGGAGTGGGTGGCGTCCTACTTCCGGGCCTACCTGCGCCCGGTGGTGCACTGCATCCTCCGGCACGACCTGGCCTTCATGCCGCACGGCGAGAACCTGATCCTGGTCCTCGAGAACCACGTGCCGCGCCGGGTGTTCATGAAGGACATCGGCGAGGAGGTCGCGGTGATGAACGACCAGCCGCTGCCGCCCGAGGTGGAGCGGATCCGGGTCGACGTCACCGACGAGCTCAAGGAACTGGCGATCTTCACGGACGTCTTCGACGGCTTCCTGCGCCACCTGGCCGGGATCCTCGCCGTCGACGGGGTGCTGCCGGAGCGCGAGTTCTGGGCACTCGCCGGCGACTGCGTCCGCGAGCACGCCAAGGACCACCCGGACCTGGCCGGCCGGCTCGACCTGCTCCGGCCGACCTTCGCGCACTCCTGCCTCAACCGGCTGCAACTGCGCAACACGCTGCAGATGGTCGACCTCACCGACCAGGCCAGCTCGCTGATCTTCGCGGGCGAGCTGGAGAATCCGATCGCGGTCTTCGGGTGAGGGTCTACCGCGACGACTACGGGATCCCGCACCTGCGGGCCGGCTCGGTCCTCGACCTGGCCTACCTGCAGGGGCGGGTGACCGCGTCCGATCGCGGTCGCCAGATCACCGTGGAACGGCTGCGCTCCGAGGGCCGGCTCGCCTCGGTGCGCGGCGCCGAGGAGGTGAGCTGGGACCGCTTCGCCCGCCGGGCCCGGCTCGACGACACCGCCCGGCGCTGCTTCGCCACGCTCTCCGACGAGACCCGGGAGTTCCTGACCGCCTACGCCGAGGGCGTGACGGCCGGCGGCGTGCCGTGGCACCCGTGGTCGTCGCTCGGCGTCTTCCAGGTGCAGCACATCCTCTTCGGCACCTTCCCCAACAAGATGTGGCGGGCGCACGTCGCGCGGACGATGGGCGAGCGGGCGCTGCCCTGGTTCGCGATCGAGGGACCGGCGGGCTCGGGCAGCAACGCGTGGGCCGTCCCGTTCGAGATCGCCGGCGACCCGCACCGCGTCCTCGAACTGCCCGGCGTCTACCAGCAGGTCCGGCTCGCCTGCGACGAGTTCGACGTGGCCGGGCTGACCTTCCCCGGAGTCCCGGGCGTGCAGCACTTCGGGCACACCGGCACCGTGGCCTGGGCGATCACCAACGCGATGGCCGACTATCAGGATCTCTACCGCGAAGAGGTGCGCCGGACCGGGGCGGGGGCCGAGGTCCGTGGTGCGTCCGGCTGGGAGCCGGCCCGCACTCTCCAGGAGCTTATCGAGGTACGCGACGGCGAGCCGGTCGAGGTGGAGATCCTGGAGACGCCGCGCGGCCCGGTCATCGACGGGGACCTGGCGTTGCGCACCCCGGCCCGGGTCACGTCCGACCTGGGGTTCGGCGCTCTGCTGCCGCTGCTCCGGGCACGGACCGCGGACGACGTGGCGGCGGCGTTCGCGCTCTGGGTGGAACCGGTCAACAGCGTGCTCGTCACCGACACCGGCGGCCGGGTCCTGCAGCTCACCGCGGGCCGGGTGCCGCTGCGCCACGAGCGCAACCGCCTGCTCCCGGTCCCGGCCTGGGATCCGGCGTACGCCTGGCAGCCCGGCTGGGCCGTCATGCACCGGTCCGAGGTGACCGACGCGGTCAACGCCAACGACCGCCGCCCGGACACCGAGCCGTACGGGGCGGACTTCGCACCGCCCGGCCGCGCGCGGCGGATCCGTTCGCTGCTGGACGCGGGGGCCGCGCCGGAGAGCATCCACATGGACACCGCGTACCCCGCCGACTCGGCCGAGGCCGGGCGGCGGCAGGCGTGGCGTACCGCGGTGGCCGTCGCCCTGCACCGGCACCCGGACCTGAAGCCGCTCTTCGAGCCGCACGGCTACGACCCGGTCTTCGGGCCCTGGACCGACCCGCGGGCCCGGATCGGCCTGGCCATGGACGGCATCCTGGCCGGGCTGGGCCTCGATACGGAGGACCTCGCCACCCCGGTGGACGCCCCGCCCTGGGGCGACCGGCACCTGCTCCACCCGATCCTGCTGCCCGGGCTGGACGCGGAGATCCCGCCGACCCGGCTTGCCGGCTCGTCCGACTGCGTGCTCAACACCGCGAGCGTGCCCGGTCTCAGCGACCTCTGCTGGCGCGGCCCGGTCGCCCGGTACGTCTGGGACCTGCACGACCGGCAGCGCAGCCGGTGGGTCGTCCCGTTCGGCGCCGCGGACGCCCCGGACTCGCCACACTTCCTGGACCAGCTGCCGCTCTGGCAGTCGGGCGACCTGATCCCGCTGGTCACCGACTGGGACCGGCTCACCCCGTACGAGGAGTACCGATGACCGTCGTCTCGGAGAAGCTGGCCGGACTCGGCGAGCTGACCATGATCCGCCTGGACCCGGCCGCGCACGCCCCGATCGTGCACTGCTGGGTGATCAAGGAGCGGAACCGGTTCTGGGGGATGACCGAGCACACGGTCGACCAGGTCGAGGAGGTCTACGGCTTCGTCGACGGCCTGACCACGCACCATGCGTACCTGCTGCTGATCGACGACGCGCCGATCGGGGTCTTCCAGACGTACGAGCCCGCGCACGACCCGGTCGGCGAGCTCTACCCCGTGCTCCCCGGCGACTTCGGCATGCACCTGCTGCTGGACGCGGGCGACCGGCAGCTCCCGCACGTGACGACCGCGGTCTTCCCGGTGCTGCTCCGCTTCCTCTTCGCCGACCCGGCCCACCGGCGGGTGGTCGCCGAGCCGGACATCCGGAACGAGCGCATGATCGCCCGTCTCCAGCGCCACGGATTCACACTGGGGGAGGAGATCGACCTGGGCCACAAGACCGCCCGCCTGACCTTCCTCACCCGCGCCGACTTCGAGAGATGACCCGCCCTGTGGAGGACGTCCCCCTGTGGATGACAGGGGCCGTCCCCCGCCTCTTCGGCATACCGTCTGCGTCCGGGGTCGAACGAGTCCGGCTCGCCACTGCTGGCCTTCGTCACCTACGACCGGCGACTGCTCGACAGCGCCGAGGCAGCCGGGCTCCCCACGGCGAGTCCCGGCCGGGACGGAACCACCCTCCCGAACGATCGTGACGGCCTGAATCGTTCTGCCGGTTGGCCTATCGTCGCGGCATGGAGTATCGCGGGGAGTTGCAGAAGACCGGGGGTAACACCACCGGGTTCGAGATTCCGGACGACCTCGTCGCGGGGCTCGGCGGGGGCGGGCGGCCCAAGGTCGTGGTGCGGGCCGGGGACTTCGAGTTCCGGTCCTCGATCGCGAAGATGGGCGGGTCCTACTGGCTCGGGGTGAGCGCGGACCGCCGGGCGGCGGGCGGCCTCTCGGGCGGCGAGACCTACGACCTGACGATCGAGCTGGACGACGCGCCGCGCACCGTCGAGGTACCGGCGGACCTGGCCGCGGCGCTGGCCGCCGAGCCGCCGGTGAAGGCGTTCTGGGACGGGATGAGCGTCAGCAACCGGCGCTGGCACGCCGACCAGCTCACGTCGGCGAAGACCGCCGAGACCCGCGACCGCCGACTGGCCAAGTCGCTCGATCTGCTGCGTGCCGGCAAGGCCCGCTGACGCGCGCTCAGGACGTGGCGGCCGGGCGGTAGGCGACCTCCGGGTCCAGTAGGGACGTCCAGGGCGGCCGCCAGGACGGGCCACGGGCGGCCATCTCCTCCTGCAGGTTGGTACGCCACGGGCCGGAGACGCCGTCGTCGTGCCACCACGCGGGCCAGGAGTCGTAGCGGCGTTCGACCTGGACGCCGGAGGGGCCGGTCTCGACGCGGAGGAAGAGCCAGCGGCCGTAACGCGGGTCGGACTCGGCGTGGCGCAGGGCGCGGACCAGCTCGGTGAGGTGGCGGAAGGACGCGTACCGCTCCTCGCCGGGGTGGTCGCCGGGCGGGTGGTCGCCGGGCTGGGAGCCGAGGCTGGTGGCGTCGGCGTAGGCGAGCAGGGAGCAGCGGCCGTCGCCCGTGGGTGAGCGGTCCTCCAGCCAGCCGACCAGGGTGTCCAGCTCGTCGGTGGCGGGTGGGGTGGGGCGGGGCAGCTCGGTGGCGTCGTGCATGGCGGCCCAGACGAGACGGTCGTGCTCGCCCTGGCTGAGCCGGCGGACGCGGCGCATCGGCGGGCGCTTGCCGGGGGCGATCCGGGGCGGGCGGGTGCCGGGGGCGATCCCGGCCCGGACGGCGACGGCGACGGCCGCCGCGATGTCCGGGCGCGCCCCGGTGTCCGATGGCGTCCCGGTGTCCGACTGCATCCGGTTGTCCGGCGGCGCCCCGTTGTCCGGCGGCGCCCCGTTGTCCGGCGGCGCCCCGGTGTCCGGGCGCGGCTCGGCGTTCGGGTGCGGCTCGGGGGACGGGGTGCCGGTGAGCAGGTCCTCGAAGTGGCGGGCGGCGACCTCCCCGCGTACGCCGGAATGAAGCAACGTGGCGCAGGCCGCGTGCACCCGCTCGCGCCGCACCTCCTCGCGCAGGTCGAGACCGCCCGCGCCGGTGAGGACGGCCATCAGCGCGGAGAGCGTGTTCTCCTCGGTCAGCAGCGAGGTGAGCAGGCCGGTCATGCCGTCCGCCAGGGGGCGGTGGTAGCGGACGCGGGACCAGCGGCCGTTCTCGTGCCAGATCACGAAGCCGAGCCGGTCCCGTTCGGCGAGCGGGCCGAGCTCCGCCCAGGGCAACCAGTCGGGGGCGCCGGTGAGCAGGTCGATCGGTGGATCGGCGTCGGTGGTCGCGTGCTGCCCGGCGTGCAGGCCGAAGAGCACGGCACGGCGGCCGTCGAGCAGCGCGAAGCGGGCCCAGCTGCCGGGAGAGTCCGGGCCGCCCAGATGGGCGCCGTGGTCGTCGATCGACCAGAGTCCGGTGTTCCCGATGCCGGTCAATGCGGCACTCAGTGTCGCCCAGCGCGTCCAGAGCAGTCCGGGCGCGGGCAGGTCCACGTCGGTCAGCATCTGTCCACTGTGCCAAATGGGAACGGCGGGTCGTCACCCCAGGGGTGCGAGAGGCGAAACATCCGGAAAGCGAGTATGTGCACGAGGGGAGACCCGCCCCGCCAGGCTGACTCGACGACGGTCTAAGGTGGCGGCCCTCGATTCAGGAGATCACCTAGGTGTTTCCTGTGCATCAGCTTTCTACGATGCGGTCCTCCTCGAGAAAGGGGCACCGCATGCACCTCTCACGATCACGCCTGCTGGCCGCCGGCATCGCCGCCGTCGCCGTGGCCGCGAGCATCGCCGTCCCGTCCGCCGCACAGGCGTACGCGACGGCCGCGGTCACGAGCAAGGCCGAACGCAAGCGGGTCGACTCGGTCCCAACACCGAAGCTCGGCTGGTACAAGTGCTACGACATCGCCGAGTGCGCCACGGTGAAGCTGCCGCTCGACTACGACAAGCCGAAGGGCGCGAAGACCGAGATCGCGGTTCTGCGGGTCAAGGCCAAGGACCAGAAGCACAAGATCGGCAGCCTGTTCCTGAACCCGGGCGGGCCGGGCGGCTCGGCCACCTCGTTCGCCCTCTTCGCGCCGTACTTCCTGAGCGACTCGGTGCTGCAGCGCTTCGACATCGTCGGCGTCGACCCGCGGGGGATCGGGGCCAGCGCCAACGTGAAGTGCTTCAAGTCCGTGAAGGATCAGACCGCCGTCTTCGACAAGATGAGCGTGGCCTTCCCGTACGGCAAGAGCCAGGAGCAGACCTACATCAAGGGCGCCCAGCAGCTCGGCAAGGCGTGCTCGACCACGGGCAAGTCGCTCGCCGGCGCCATGTCGACCGCCGAGGTGGCCCGCGACATGGACGTGGTCCGGCGCGCGGTGGGCGACAAGAAGCTCACCTACCTGGGCTTCAGCTACGGTACGGAGCTCGGCGAGACGTACGCGAACATGTTCCCGGACCGGTTCCGGGCGCTCGCCATCGACGGCAACCTCGACCCGCGGGCCTGGGCCGGCAACGGCAAGGCGGGCGACCAGATCCTGGACGCGCGACTGCACTCGGCCGACGGGGCGTACCGGGCGCTGAAGGAGATCTTCAAGCGCTGTGACGCGGCCGGCGAGACGTACTGCCCGTTCGCGGCCGGGAACCCGGAGAAGAACTTCGCGGCGATCGCGGACAGCCTCAAGGCCAAGCCGCTGGTGATCACCGACGAGTTCGGGACCTACACGATCACGTACGCGGACTTCGTCGGGGCGATCCTCGGCTCGCTCTACGGCACCTACGCGGGCGAGGACACCATGTCGATCGCGGCCGAGGTCAGTGCACTGATCAACGGCGGGTCGGCGGCGGCCGCGGCCAAGGTGGCGGTCAGTGACCGGATCCAGACGGCCCGCCGGATCGGGTACGACTTCCCGTACGACAACGGTTTCGAGGCGACCAGCGCGGTCATCTGCACCGACGGTACGCACCCGAAGAACGCGTCGAGCTGGCCGGGCGCCACGGCCACCCGGGACACCAAGGCACCGTACTTCGGGCGGGCCTGGGGCTGGATCGACGCCCAGTGCGCGCGGAGCACCTGGACCGTGCGGGACGAGGACGCGTACAAGGGTCCGTTCAACAAGCGGACGGTCAGCCCGGTTCTGATCATCGGCAACTACTGGGACCCGGCGACCAACTACGACGCGTCGGTCGCGGTGAGCAAGCAGCTGCCCAACTCGCGGCTGCTGACCAGCGACAACTGGGGGCACACCGCGTACGGGACCGGCGTCTGCGCGACGAACGCGATCGACCGGTACCTGCTGAGCGGGAAGCTGCCGGCGAAGGGCACCGTCTGCACGGCCGACCACCAGCCGTTCACCGAGCCGATCGAGACGGGCGAGGAGCTCGCCGCGAAGGCCACCGCGGCGGCGGTCACCGGCAAGCAGCTGCCGCCGGTCGCCACCCCGAAGCCGATCTCCATCCTGACCGGCGGCCGGGACTGATCAGTAACGGGGAATGATCAGCGGCCGCAGCCGATCGGTGGCCGCGACTGATCGGCCGGTTCGGCCAGCGATCAGCGGTTTACGGCACCGACGGCGCTGACGGGCCGGGGCCGGGCTCACACGCCCGCCCCGGCCTTTCGGCGTCCGTCCGTCGCGGTCAGCGGGGCAGTTCCTCCTCGGCGGCGGCGAGCCAGTCGAGGGCGTACTCCAGGTCGGTGGCGGCGGCGCGGCGGCGGTAGGAACGATCGGAGCGGGCCGCCACCGCGCACGCCTCGATCCGGCGGCGCAGGCCGGTGTAGAGGAACGGGTCGTCGATCGGCGCGGGACCCGGCGACGCGGCCCGCGCCCGCCGCCGGCGCCGGGCGCGCAGGGCGGTGCGGGCCCCGATCGCGGCCCAGAGCGCGGCGACCGCCACCCCGCCGAGCACCGGCGGGCGGCCCGGGTCGTCGAGCAGGAGCACCACCGGCGCCGCGACCAGCAGCGCGGCGGATCCACCGGCGAGGAGAGCGGGAAGATCGGGAGACGGCCCGTCGGCCCGGTAGCGGCGTGCCGCCGAGTGGATCTCGCCGCGGGCCTGGCCCAGCCGGGCGAAGCCGACCCGGTCCGGCCGGTCCGCGGCCCAGTCCCGGCACTGCGCGTCCGTCGCGGCCCCGGCCAGGGCCCGCTCGATCCGCCGCAACCGCGGCACGACCCCACCGGTGAACGGATCATCCCGCCTCACGGCTCACACCCCCTCGGACCGCTCGGTCACTCGGCAGGCCGGGCCCGCTCCGGTGGCAGGGGTGATCGGGAACGGTCACGGCCAGCCCTTCGCGAGGTCGTCGAGGTAGCGCTCCAGACAGTCGACGGCCTGGCAGAGCAGCATGTCGGCATCGGCCAGCCGGGCCACCACCGGGTCGTCGGCGATCGCGCGGCGCAGCGCCGGCGTGGTCCACTCCCGCGACCCCACCCGGCGCAGGGCCGCCGAGACCAGGCGTACCCGGGCCCGCAGCAGCGCCTCCGGGACCGCGACCAGCCCGGAGCCGGTCGTGGTCCCGGGGGCGGTCGCCGGCATGGTGAACGCGACCGGCGGCCGCCGGCGGCGCAGCGCGACGGTCACCCAGAGCGCGGCGCTCAGCAGCGCCCCGGCCGTGACCAGGGTGCCCGCGGTGCTCCATCCGGCCGCCCGGGCGATCGCCGCGCCACCCGCCACCGCCACGAACGACACGAGCGTGGTGATCAGGGCCGGCGCGGGCCCGGACGGCGCCGCGGCGGCCCCGGCGAGCGCGGCGTCGGCCTCGGCCAGGCGGGAGCACGCCGTGCGGATCCAGAACTGGTCGAGGTCACCGGCCGTACCCACGATCTCGGCCAGCCCGTCGGCCACCAGGGCACGCACGGCGCTCAGCTCGGCGGGCAGCGAGCGGACCGGCATACCCCCGAGCGTCGCACCGTTCCGTCCCCCACGAACTGTCGGATTTCCGCGCCCACCGCCGGCGGTGCCCGCTCACCGGCCGCACCATGCCGGACGACGGGGACTCGCCCGTGGTCAACGACGCGATCGCCCGCTGTTCCGGTCTCGCACCGTGCGCCTGCCGCTCGACCCCGGAACCCTCTGACCCGCCTCGGGGCGTACCGGAGGAGGTGGGGTGGGGTAAAGGCTTAAGGGGTGGGGTGGCGGGCCGATTGTCGCGCGGTGCGGAAGAACTGGCTGAGGCTGCCGGCGGGCAACGTGGAGCGGGCGAGGCTGGCGGCCGTCGGCATCGGGTCGGTCGCGATGACCATGCAGATCCCGCAGGTCGGCAATGTGTTGCGGTCGGTGGCGTACCAGCGGATGTCGATGGTGGCGATCGCCGTCCTGGTGATCGTCTGTGTCGTCGTCTATCTGCGTAAACGCGCCTACCTCTGGACGCTGCCGCTGATACCGGTGCTCAGCGTGCTCGGCGCCTCGGGCCTCAAGGATCCGCTCGCGGGCATGTCGCTCGCGATCTTCCCGGTCGTGCTCTGCTCGCTCTACGGGTCGACCCGGGTCTGGCTGATCCGGGCGCTCACCGCGATGGCCTCGGTGCCGGTCGCGCTGGCGATCTCGCCCCGGATGCTGGAGCAGGAGATGCCCTGGCACTCCCCGTCGGTGCTCGGACTGGTGCCGCAGATCCTCCTGATGAGCGCGTTGACCAGGGCGTTCTACGTCGGGTTGCGGCGGCAGGAGCGGGCCGCGGCGCGGGACGCCACGGTCGCGCAGGCCGGGCGGCTGCTGCTCGCCGCGACCGACGCGGCCGAGATCCGGCGGATCGGGGAGGAGGCCGGCGAGGCCCTGCTCCGGCTGCACCCGGGTGTGGTGCTGATGATCGTCTACCGGGCGCGGGAGGGGCTCACGCTGGCGTACCCGGTGGAGCGCCGCGGCCGGGTGCTGGCCGCGGGGCCCGCGCCGCAGCCGGGTGAACTGTCCCGGATGATGCCGGGGTTCACCGACTGGCACGTGGACCCGCTCGGGGAGGACCCGGAGACCGCCGGGCTCTACATGGTGGTCGGCGGGCGGCGTGCGGTCCCGGCCGAGGTGCTGGACGCCTTCCGCAGCGTCTCCTACCAGGTGATCCTCGGGGAGCAGAGCCTGCGGGCGCGGGCCGAGCTGGAGTACAGCGCGCACCACGACCACCTGACCGGCCTGCCCACCCGGGCGAAGTTCCTCCGGGCGGTCGACGAGGCGCTCGCGCTGGACCGGCCGGTCGCCCTGCTCAACGTCGACCTGGACGGGTTCAAGCAGGTCAACGACGACCACGGGCACGCCACCGGCGACGACCTGCTGGTGCACGTGGCGACCCGGCTGGCCGCGGCGGCGGGTCCGCACGGGCTCGCGGCCCGGTTCGGCGGCGACGAGTTCGCGGTGCTGCTCTTCTCGCCGGAGGGCGCCCCGGAGATCGCCGCCCGGCTCTGCGCCGAACTGGCCGAGCCGGTGCGGCTGCGGTCGGCGACGATCCGGCCCGGCGCGAGCATCGGGGTGGCGCTCGCCTCCCCGGGCGTCACGGTCACCGAGCTGATGCACCGCGCCGACGTGGCGATGTACGCGGCGAAGGCGGCGGGCAAGAGCCGTGTGGTGCTCAGCGATCCGGTAGCCGTCTGAGCCAGGTCGCGGCGGCCTCCGCGGTGGGCACGGTGGGTGCGGCCGGCAGCGGCGGGCGATCCACCATGATCACGGGTACGCCCGCCTCCCGGGCCGCCACCAGTTTGGCGTCCGTGCCGCCGCTGTCCTTGGTGACCAGCACGTCGATCCGGTGTGCGGCGATCAGCGCCCGTTCGCCCGCGACGGTGAACGGGCCCCGCTCCAGCAGCACCTCGGTCCGGCGCGGCATCGGCGGTTCCGGCGGCTCCACCGAGCGGGCCAGGAACCAGCACTCGTCGCGTCCCGCGAAGGCCGCGATGCCCTGCCGCCCGGTCGTCAGGAACACCCGTCGCCCGACGCGGGGCAGCAGACCGGCGGCGGCCTCGAGATCCGCGACGCGGTGCCACTCGTCGCCCGGCGAGGCGCTCCAGCCAGGCCTCCGCAGGATCATTCCGGGTACGCCCGAGGCCTGACATGCCTGGTGGGCGTGCCGGGTCATGGTGGCGGCGAACGGGTGGGTCGCGTCCACGAGGACGTCGATCGCGGCGTCCCGCAGGTACGCCGTCAGCCCGTCCACGCCGCCGAACCCGCCGATCCGCACCTCGCCCGCGGGCCTCCGCGGCGACGTGGTCCGCCCGGCCAGCGAGGTGATCACGTGGTGCTCGCCGGCGATCAGCGCGGCGAGTTCCCGGGCCTCGGTGGTGCCCCCGAGGATCAGGACCCTCATGACCGGCAGCGGTCCGCCGAGTAGAGGTGGCTGTCCGGGAACTGCCCGGCGGTCAGCGCGGCACCCACCACGATCACCGCGGTCCGCCTGATCCCGGCCTCCTCGACCTTGGCCGCGATGTCGGCGAGCGTGCCGCGGACGATCAGCTCGTCCGGGCGGCTGGCCCGGGCCACCACCGCGACCGGGCAGTCCGCGCCGTACTCGCCGACCAGCTCGGCGACGACCGCGCCGATCCGCTGCACGGCCAGGTGCAGCACCATGGTGGCCCGGCTCCGGCCCAGCGTGGCCAGGTCCTCGCCGGGCGGCATCGCGGTGGCGCGCTCCGCGGTCCGGGTCAGGATCACCGTCTGGGCCACCGCGGGCACGGTCAGCTCCCGGCCCAGGGCGGCGGCGGCCGCGGCGAACGCGGGCACACCGGGGACGACCGCGTACGGCACCCCGGCGGCGTCGAGGCGGCGCATCTGCTCGGCGACCGCGCTGAACACCGACGGGTCGCCGGAGTGCAGCCGGGCCACGTCCTGCCCGGCCGCGTGGGCGGCGGTCATCTCGGCGACGATCTCGTCGAGCGTGAGGTTCGCGGTGTCCACCAGACGGGCGCCCGCGGGGCAGGCCTCCAGCAGCTCGGGCGGGACCAGGCTGCCCGCGTACAGGCAGACCGGGGAGGACGCCAGCAGGCGGTGGCCGCGCAGCGTGATGAGGTCGGCGGCGCCGGGACCGGCGCCGATGAAATGTACGGTCATCGGGACACCGTCCAGATCGTCACCGGCATGAACGACCGCCAGCCGGTGAAGCCACCGACCGGCGATCCGCGTTGCACGGTGAGCCGGGTCAGCTCACCGCCGAGCTTCGCGTACGCCCCGGCGACCACGGCCTCGGACTCGACGGTCACCGCGTTGGCGACCAGCCGGCCACCCGGGCGCAGCGCGGTGAGGCAGCGGTCCAGCACGCCGTCCCGGGTCAGCCCGCCGCCGATGAAGATCGTGTCCGGTTCCGGCAGACCGTCCAGCGCGCCCGGCGCCCGGCCGTGCACCACCCGCAGCCCGGGGACGCCGAGCCTGGCCGCGTTCGCGGTGATCGTGGCGACCCGCTCGGCCGAGGACTCGATCGCGATCGCGCGGCAGGCCGGGTGGGCGCGCATCCACTCGACGCCGATGCTGCCCGAGCCGGCGCCGACGTCCCAGAGCAGGGCGCCCGGGACGGGGGCGAGCGCGGCCAGGGTCACCGCCCGCACCTCGCGCTTGGTGAGTTGCCCGTCCGTCTCGTACGCCTCGTCGGGCAGCCCGGCGACCAGCGGGATCGCCGGGCCCTCGCCGCACTCGACCGCGATCACGTTGAGCGGGTCGCCGGCCGGCATCGCCCAGTCGCCGGCGGTGCCCGTGACGATCCGTTCGCCCGCCCCGCCCAACTGCTCCAGCACGGTGATCTGCGTCTCCGGGTAGCCCCGCGCGGCGAGCAGCGTGGCGACCTCGGCGGGGGTGTCCGCGCCCCGGGCGAGCACCAGGATCCGGCGTCCGGGATTGATCGCCCGGCCGAGGGTCGCGACCGGTGCCGTGACGAGGCTGACCACGTCGGTACGGGCCAGGTCCCAGCCGAGCCGGGCGGCCGCGAGGGAGACCGACGAGGGGTGCGGGATCACCCGGATCCGGTCCGGCCCGGCGACCCGGGCGAGGGTCGCGCCGATGCCGTGGAACATCGGATCGCCGCTGGCCAGGACGGCGACGCGGTGCCCGGCCTCGGACTCGAGCAGCCCGGGGAGCGCGGGCAGCAGCGGTGCCGGCCACGGCCTCCGGCGAGCCGTGACGTCGCCGGGGAGCAGGTCCAGCTGGCGTGCGCCACCGAAGATCACCTCAGCACGGGCGAGCGCCTCCCGGCCCGTACCGGAAAGGCCGGGCCAACCGCCGGCGCCGATGCCGACGACCGTGACCACCGCGGGGTTCTCCGAACGCACCCGCTGAACCTATCCCGCGATCTCCGGTGCGAATTTTCTGCCCCGAGGTTGAGCCGAACGACGGCGGTGTGCGTACGCATTCCTGACGGCTCCCACCGGGCCGACACGTCGGCCGCAGGGGTGGCGGGCGCCAGACGACTGCTGAGCAGGTGAGGACGATGGCCATTCCGGCCTTCCAAGACCAGCGAGAGCTGCCGGACGACGACGACGGATACTTCGCCGGGCTGCGCGCGGCCCCGGACACCCGCCCCTCCTGGGACTCCCCGTCCCGTTCCGAGGACCGCCCCTCGTGGGACACGCCGTCGCGGTCCGAGGAGCGCCCTTCCTGGGATGCGCCGTCGCGGTCCGAGGCCCGGCAGGCACGTCCGTCGTGGGACTCCCCGTCGCGATCCGAGGACCGCCCCTCGTGGGACACGCCGTCGCGGTCCGAGGAGCGCCCTTCCTGGGACGCGCCGTCGCGGTCCGAGGCCCGGCGCTCGCGCTCCGAGGAGCGCTCCTCGCGGGAGCAGGACCGCGACGGGGAGTACCGCGAGCGGGAGCGGGAGCGCGACTACGAGGACCGCCCGTCGCGGTCGCAGGCCCGGCCCTCGTGGGACACGCCGTCGCAGGCCGCGCCCCGGCCCTCGTGGGACTCGATGCCGGAATGGCCGCAGAGCGAGCCCGGCCCGCAGGCAGCACCCGCCGACCCGTACCGCCGTGGCGACATCGTCGTCGAGTCGAGCACCTCGCCGACCGGCTGGAAGGTCGGCACCGGCGTACCGGTACCGGACGACCGGCCGCCCGCCGAGGCGACCTCCGGCAACCGGCTGCTCACCGTCCTCCTCTTCTTCTCCGGACTGGCCACCAGCGTCGCGCTCTGGCTCTTCGACACCCAGGCCGGTGCGGTCAACGACACACCCACCGCCATGCTCGCGGTCGGCCGGATCACCGGGCTGATCGGCGGCTACCTGCTCTTCATCCAGCTGCTGATGATGAGCCGGGTGTCCTGGCTGGAGGAGTGGGTCGGCTCGCGGGACCTGCTGCGCTGGCACCGCTGGCTCGGCACCACGCTGCTGATCTCGGTGCTCACCCACATCGTCACCATCGTGTACGGCTACGCGCTGCTGGCGCAGACCGGCGTGGTCGAGCAGGGCTGGACCGTGATCACCACGTTCCCCGAGATGATCAGCGCGACCGTGGCCACCGGGCTGCTGGTGCTGCTCTCGCTCACCTCGATCCGGTTCCTGCGCAACGTGCTGCCGTACGAGCTCTGGCAGCTCATCCACGTGACCGGCTACCTGGTCCTGCTCCTCGGGTACGGCCACCAGATCGCCACCGGTGCCGACCTGAGCGGGACGTTCGCCTCGTACTTCTGGCCCGGCCTCGGCGCGCTCACCCTGGCCGCGCTGGTCTGGGGCCGGATCGTCGAGCCGGTCTGGCTGAACGCCCGGCACCGGTTCACCGTCGCCGAGGTGGTCGGCGAGGGCGCCAACACGTTCTCGATCTACATCGCCGCGAAGCGCCTGGACAAGCTCCCCGCGCAGGCCGGCCAGTTCATGCGGTGGCGGTTCCTGAACGGCAACGGCTGGTGGCAGTCGCACCCGTTCTCGCTCTCCGCCGCCCCGAACCGGGAGTGGCTGCGGCTGACCGTCACGGTCGCCGGCGGCCACACCGCCAAGCTGGGCGAGCTCCGGCCGGGCACGCCGGTCTGGGCGGAGGGCCCGTTCGGCACCTTCACCGCGCAGCGCCGGACCCGCCGCCGGGCCCTGCTGATCGCCGGTGGCAGCGGTATCGCGCCGGTCCGGGCGCTGCTCGAGGACATGCCGGCCGACACCATCGTGATCTACCGGGCCAGCCGCCCGGACGAGCTGGTCTTCCGCGCCGAGCTGGAGGAGCTGGCCGAGGAGCGGGACGCCTGGGTGCGCTACATCGTCGGGTCGCGGACCGACCCGGGCCCGCGGCGGCTCTTCACCCCGGCCGGCCTGCGCGGGCTGGTGCCCGACGTGAACCGCCGGGACGTCTACCTCTGCGGCCCGCCCGGGCTGGTGGAGGCCGCGGTCGGCACCCTCAAGCAGCTCGAGGTGCCGGACAGCCAGCTCCACCTCGACCCGTTCGAGTTCTGACCGTTCCGTTCCCTTGTTCCTCGAAACACCTACGACCTGGGAGATCCCGCCATGCGCCGTAGCACCGCAGCAGCCGTCGGCACCCTCACCGGTGCGGCCCTGATCCTGGGGGTCCGCCTGAGCGTGCAGCCTGTGGCGGCACCCGACGCCGCACCGGCCGCCCAGGAGGTGGTCGACGAGCCGGTGGCCGACGAGACCACCGAACCGGCGGAACCCGAGGACTCCTCCTCGTCGTCCGCCGAGGACGCCGACGCCGAGGATGCCGACGCCGAGGACGCCGGGGACGACGAGGCCGCGGCCGACGACACCGGCCTGGCCAACGGCACCTACAAGGGCAAGGCCGTGCAGAACCCGTACGGCACGGTCCAGGTGACGATCAAGGTCAGCGGCGGCAAGATCAGCGCGGCCGACGCGACGTACCCGAAGAGCGGGTACAGCGCCACGATCAACCCGAACGCGGTCAAGACGCTGGCGCAGGAGACGCTGAGCAAGCAGAGCGCCGACGTGGACGCGGTCTCCGGGGCCACCTTCACCAGCCAGTCGTACGTCACCTCGCTGCAGGCCGCGCTGGACAAGGCGGGAGCGTAGGGTTCCACCTCGTGCGCCACGTCGAACAGGTCATGGGAACCGTCGTCAGCATCGAGATCGTCGATCCGCTGCCCGACACGGTCCTCCGGGAGATGATCGAGTCGACCTGCGCGTGGCTGCACGAGGTGGACGCCCGGTTCAGCACGTACAGGGACGACAGCGAGGTCAGCCGCCTGCGGGCCGGCGCGGTCCGGGCCGAGGAGTGCTCGCCCGACCTGCGGCTGGTCCTGGAGCGCTGCGCCGACCTCTGGCGGACCACCGACGGCTACTTCGACGCGTACGCCGGTGGCGCCCTCGACCCGTCCGGCTACGTGAAGGGCTGGTCGGTCGAGGAGGCGTCGTCCCGGCTGGCCGCGGCGGGCTCGTCGCGGCACTACATCGGCGCGGGCGGCGACATCCGGATGCGCGGTACCGGCCCGTCCGGCGGCCGGTGGCGGGTCGGCGTACGGCATCCGTGGGAGGCCGACAAGCTGGCCTGGGTGCTCGCGCTGACCGACGGCGCGGTGGCGACCTCCGGCACCTACGAGCGTGGCGCCCACGTCTGGAACCCGCGCACCGGTGAACCCGCTACCGGGCTCCGCTCGGTCACGGTGGTCGGCCCGGACCTGGCCGTGGCCGACGCGTACGCCACCGCGGCCCTGGCCATGGGCGAGCCGGGCCTGGCCTGGCTGGCCGGGCTGACCGGCGAGGGCTACGAGTCCGCCGTGGTGACGGAGGACGGGCGGGCCTTCACCTCGGCGGGATTGCCGGTCGCGGTCTCCTAGAATTCCGCGAACATGTACGGGATCCGGCGCGGGAAGAGCGTGCCGAGGGCCTCGACGGCGGGTGCGCCGAGTGTGCCCAGGCCGCGCAGGACGACCTCGACCGGGTCCAGTACGCCGTAGACCAGGGCGCTCAACCCGGCGGCCGTCAGCGTGGCCGCGGGCGTGCCGCCGCCCCGCTGCACGGTCAGCCGTCCGTCGTCCGCGCCGAGCCGCCAGACGCCCCCGATCAGCTCGTCGTCCGCGACCTCGACCGTGAGGCCGCCGGCGCCGACCGGGGTGCCGGCCAGCGCGGGCAGGTCGAGCACGCGGACCATCGGGGCGTTGCTGCCCGGCGAGGCGAGCCGGCCCGTGGTGGTCACCTCCATCTCGGTGGCCCAGAGGTCGGGGATCTCGTCGGCACCGAGGAAGACCTCGACGTGGGAGACCTGGTCGACGTGGCGGGCCAGATATCGCAGAAGCAGGGCGCGTCCCAGCGGGCCGGTGGCGAAGAGGTTCGACGCGAGCAGCTCGCCGCCGAACTCCGTGATGCGGTAGCGCACCGCGCCGACCACCTCGTCGCCGGAGCGGGCGACCGCGAGCCAGAACGGGTCCTCGCGGAACTCGGCGCCGCGCACCTCGTCGAAGACGGCGAACCCGTGCCTCTCCCGGAGGAGACGGTGAGTCAGGGCCTCGTACGCCGGGAACGCCTCTCGCATCGGCGATCGGGTGACCGAACCGGGAAGGTCTCGCCGCAGCAGCTCGGCGAGCCCTTCGGGGGTGAAGCGCGCCTTCCGGACACGGGGGATGCCCACGTAGCCGAAGCGGGCGTAGAAGCCCGGCCGGAACGGGTAGAGCGCGCTCACCGGGCAGCCCTGGTCGCGCATCTGCCGCAGCAGACGGGTCAGCAGCTCCCGGACCAGCCCGCGGCGCCGCGCCGACGGGTGCGAGGCGACCGACGCCACACCGGCCATGTCCCGCACCTCGCCGCGCACGTTCTGTCGCATCGGCAGCGCGGAGGCGCAGGCCAGCGCCGCCCCGCCCTCCTCCGCGACCAGCCCGACGCCGCTCGTGAAATAGCGCATCCGGCTCCGGTAGCGCTCCAGCGCCTCCTCGGGGCTGGGGGAGGCCTCGAACGCGTACGCCTGCAACGGGTACATGACCTCGGGGCGCTCGTCGGCGCTGATCTGCCGGAATTCCATGCACCCATCCAACCCGCGGCGGCCGCCCGGCGCTCGCCATATATTCCGCCCTGTGGACGGGCCGCGTTCACCCAGGTCACGACACGCCGGACCACCCCGGTTTGGCGGTCGGCCCGGTGACCAGCTATGGTTTTGTCCGTCGCCGGGGAAGCCGGACGGCACGCGGACGTGGCGCAGTGGTAGCGCATCACCTTGCCAAGGTGAGGGTCGCGGGTTCGAATCCCGTCGTCCGCTCGGAGCGGCCTTGAACGTTGGTTGAGCCGGGGCCACCTCGGTGGAGTGGCCGAGAGGCGAGGCAACGGCCTGCAAAGCCGTGTACACGGGTTCAAATCCCGTCTCCACCTCGCAAGACTGCTTTGCATGAAGCAGGTACCAGGGCGATTGGCGCAGCGGGAGCGCGCTTCCTTGACACGGAAGAGGTCACTGGTTCGATCCCAGTATCGCCCACGAGTGACGGGACCCTGTGTTCGCGGAAAGCGCGAACCGGGGTCCCTCGTCATGTCTGCTCAGGGGGCCGAGCCCCCTGAAACCCCGCGTTGCGAATTCTTGCGCTTGCGGGATGGGTGCGCGCCTGGGGCTGCGCCCCTTGCCCCCGTTGCGTCACGCGTGGTCCGTGCTCACGATCATGGGCGGCTGGGGCGGCTGGGGCGGGTGGGAATCCGCGATCGCCGGGTGAGTCGTTCTGGCGCCGCTATGGCGGCTGCGCGAGTGCGCGATCGCGGATCGTGCACGCTCACCGCCCCTGGTCACCCTTGATCGGGTGCGGGTGTCGCCCCGCTCGTGTCGTTCGGGTGCGGGTGTCGCCCCGCTTGAGTCGTTTGGGTGCACGTGTTGTTCCGCTTGAGTCGTTTGGGTGCATGTGCTGTTCCGGGGCCGGCGACCGTAGCGCCGCCGTGTGTGGCGTCGGAGGGGGTGAGGGGAAGCGGAGGGGGAGCGGGGGTGATGAGGGTGGGTGAGAGGGGCGTGGGTGGGCCGGTGATCGGGAGTGTGGGATCCGGATCACCGGCCCGGGGGTCGGTCAGCCGATGCCGATGTTGTTGTGGGCGCTGACCGGGGCGTAGCGGGTGTTGCCCCAGAAGGTGGCGTCGTAGCCGTTGACCAGGAGGTTGGCCAGGGAGATGGGCGGCGGGACCGGGCCGTTGTTGCACTCGGCGTAACCGTTGAGGTCCGTGGTGGCCTCGCAGAGCGGGAAACGCTCGCCGGTGGTGACGAACGTGATGATCAGGTTCGGCACCGGGCGGCCGGTGATGGTGATGAACCGGGCCTTGAGGCCGAGGGTCTCCCGGGCGATGACGTCCAGGGTGCCGTAGTACGCGGTGGCGTGGAGCCGTTCCAGGCGGAGGGCGGGGGTCGCCTCGGCCGGGCTGGCGATGGCGGCGGTGGCTAGACCGGCCAGGGCCGCGGCGGCAGCGAACCACCGCTTTGTCGTGTGCTTCATGGCGCATAAAGCTAGGAGATCCGCCGGTTTTTCCCAAAATCGACACACCTGGGGACATGATATTTGCCCCTATCGGGTGGATTTAAAGATATTCATCGGGGAACCGCAACCGGCGGGGTGTCTTCCCCGTTTCGGCCGCGCCGCCCTGGCTGGGAATGGTTAATTCGGCGGTGAAGTGGACGCGGCTCATGACGCTGTTGTTACCGGATCGTTGTGATTAGGTTTCCGTGTTCCTGATATCGAGATATTCGTTCTGCTGGTGCCCTGGAATGGGTAGCGATTAAATTTCGCCGGCCACGCGCGGACCGGTCGGTACGGGCTGTACGTCATGCACGGGTGGGTGATGACCTTTTCGGGGTCTGGTGCCGGTGGCCCGGGGGTGCCTCGGGGCGGGTCCGGGCCGCGATGGTGCACCTTTTGCCTTAGAGAGGGGCTCCCGGCGGTCGCCGGAAAGGGTGCCGGGAACGTGATTGGCTCTCGGAAAACGCGAATGGCGGAGGGCCGTGTCTCGCATGCTGCCGACGTGTCGCCCCGGTCTGACCTGCTTGGGTGACAAGGGCATACACCCGTTGGAGTGACCCTGGGCCATAAGATCACGCGAGCGCCGCCGCGTCGTTCCGTTTTCTGCCGAGGATCTGCGTAGCATCCGTCGCAGCATCCAGGCATCAGTCACGTCTGGATCAGAAAGCGCACTCCGTGGTGATCCAGCGTCGGATTCACCCCGCGTTTTCCCGGCCGCTTTCCGGTTTTTCCGCGAAGGCACGCAAGCATGGGGAACTTCATTGGATATTGCGATCGTCGGCCTTTCATGCCGCTTTCCGGGCGCCCGCGACGTCGTCGAGTTCTGGACGAAGTCCCTGGCCGCAGCCCCGCAATTCAGGCCCGTTCCGGCGAGTCGCTGGAATCACGAGACATTTTTCTCGAAGGATTTCCGGGACACGCACTCCACGTACACCGACCGGGTGGCCTTCCTGGACGACGTGGATCAGTTCGCGGCCCTGCACCACCGGATCCCGCCCCGCCGGGCCAAGGCGATGGACCCGCAGCACCGCCTGCTGGTCGACCTGGCCCGGGAGGCCGTGCAGGACGCGGGCTGGGAACGCCGGGAGTTCGACCGGGCCGGTACCGGCGTCTTCGTGGGGCTGAGCTCGGCCGACTACAAGGACATGACCGGTGCGCGGCTGATCGCCTCGATGCTGGCCGACGGCTCGCTCTCGGCGAACGCGAACGACCCGGAGCTGCTGAGCGCGATCGCCGAGGCGGCCGGCTCGGCGATCGAGTCGCCGCAGTCCTTCTCGATGGCGGGCTCGCTGCTCAACATGGCGCCGTGCACGGTCAGCGAGATCCTCGACCTGGGCGGCCCGTCGTTCGCGGTGGACGCGGCCTGCTCCTCCGCGCTGGTCGCGCTGCACGAGGCGGTCAACCACCTGCGCGCCGGATCGTGCACCTCGGCGCTGGTCGGCGGCGTCTACGTCAACCTGACCCCGTCCGCGCTGGTCGGCTTCTCCCGGGTCGGCGCGCTCTCGCCGAACGGGGTCTGCCGGCCGTTCGACTCGCGGGCCGACGGGTTCGTGCTGGGTGAGGGCGGTTCGCTCGCGCTGCTCCGCCCGCTGGAGGACGCGGTCGCGGCCGGTGACCGGATCTACGCGGTGCTCAACGGGATCGGCACCGCCAACGACGGCAAGGGCGCCGGGCCGATGACCCCGATGGCCGAGGGCCAGGAGAACGCGATGCGGGCCGCGTACCGGGACGCGGGGCTCTTCCCGGGGTCGATCGACTTCCTGGAGGCGCACGGCACCGGGACCACGGTCGGCGACCGGGTCGAGGTGGAGGCGATCCGGCGGCTGCGCGCGGACGGCGCGAACACCGGGCGTCCCTGCTATCTCTCCTCCGGCAAGGCGCTGATCGGGCACACCCTGCCGGCCGCCGGCGCCGCGGGCGTGCTGCGCGCCTCGCTCACGCTGCACCACCGGACCGTGCCGCCGCAGCCGGGTCTCGAGTCGCACCCGGAGCTGCCGCTGGCCGAGGCCGGTCTGACGATCGCCACCGAGCCGCGCGAGCTCCCGGAGGTGCCGGACGACCGCCGCCGCGCCGGGGTCAGCTCGTTCGGCTTCGGCGGGACCAACGTGCACGCGGTGCTGAGTGAGGCCCCGGAGAGCCGGGAGCTGAGCGAGAACGACCCGTGCGCGGAGGAGAAGCCGTGGGTGGTCCTTCTCTCCGCGGGCACGGTCGAACTGCTTTCCGAGTACGCGGACCGTCTCGCGGTCCTGGTCGCCGAGGATCCCGCGATGGTGCCCGCCGCGGTGGCCCGCACGATGGCCAGCCGCCGGCTGCTCACCGCGCGGCTCTCGGTGATGTGCCGGACCCGCGGGGAGCTCTCGGAGCGGCTGGCCGAGGCGGCCCGCGCGCTCGCCGCCGGGGTGCTCGGGCGCCTGGGCCCCGGCATGTACGCGGGCGCCGCCCCGCTCGACGAGGAGCAGCGCCGTCTCGCGTTCCTCTTCCCCGGTCAGGGCTCGCTGCGCGCGGGCGTGCTGCGTGACCTGGTCGCCCGGTTCCCGGCCCTGGCCCGGTACGCCCGGCCGCTCGCGGAACGGGTCGACGAGCGTACCGGCGCGCCGGTCAGCAAGTTGCTCTGCGAGGAGCCCGGGCCGGACGCCGAGGCGGAGGTCGCGGCGACCCGGATCTGCCAGCCCGGCCTCGGCGTGGCGGGCATCTCGATGACCCGGCTGCTCGCCGACTGCGGGGTGAACCCGGAGGTGACCCTCGGGCACAGCGTCGGCGAGCTGGTCGCCGCGGTGGCGGCCGGCGCGCTGCGGCCCGGCGACGGCCTGGAGTTCCTGATCGACCGGGGCGCCGCGGTGACCGCCGGCACGGAGCCGCCGGCCGGGACGATGGCCGCGATCAAGGCCGGCCCGGACGTCTTCGCCGAGCTGACCGCGGGTCTCGACGGGGTCTGGGCGGGCTGCTACAACCACCCGGCGCAGACCGTCGCGAGCGGTCACCGGGCCGCCGTCGATCAGCTGCTGGAGCGCTGCCGGGACCGGGGCGTGCCGGCCGTGCCGCTGCGGGTGTCGCACGCGTTCCATTCGCCGCTGCTCGCCGAGGTCGACCTCCGCGTCGGCCGGTACGCCGCCACTCTGCCGATCTACCCGCCGATCCGGGCCCTGGTCTCCAGCGTCGACCCGGGCGCGCCGGTGGAGCCGGAGAGCCTGCGCGACCTGTGGACCCGCCAGGGCTCCGCGCCGGTGCGCTTCCGCGAGGCGGTGGACGCCGCCGTCGCCGCCGGCGCCCGCCTGCTGGTCCAGGTCTGCGCCGGGGACGCCCTGCTCGGGATGGCCGCGCAGACCCCGTCGGCCACCGGGCTGGAGTCGATCGCGCTGATGCCCGCCGAGCCGGACGAGGGCTACGCGCTCCTCGACGGGCTGGGCCGGCTCGCCGTCGCCGGTGTGCCGGTCGACCTGACGCCCCTCTTCGGCGGGCTGCGGGTGCCGCTGCTGACGCTGCCGCCCACCCCGCTCGCCACCCAGCGCTACACGATCCGCCGTACCTCCCGGGACGGCCGTCCGCCGGCAAAGGCGCCGGTCACGAAGGCCACCGGGAACCAGCCCCGCCCGCCGGAGCCAGCCGTGCTGCGGGCAGCCACCAAGAACGGAGTGCCGACGCCCGTGAACGACGTGATCTCGCTGATGCGTGAGCAACTGTCCATCCTGCGTACGCTGGGAGCGGAGCCGGAGGAGAGCCCGGCCGGCGCCGGGGCCACCGCGCCCGTGTCGCCCGCCGTGGAGAGCCGGCCGCGGCCCGCCGAGCCGGAACGCCCGGCCGGCGCGCACCGTGCCCAGGTGCCGGCCCAGCAGAAGCCGGTCCAGCCGAAGAAGACGCAGCCGGTCGACGCCGACCAGGTCGTGGCGGAGCTCGGCGCGATGGTGGGCCGGATCAGCGCCTACCCGGCCGACATGGTCCGCGCCGGGCACGCGTTCGCCACCGACCTGGGCTTCGACTCGATCATGAGCGCGGAGCTGACCGCGGCGGTCAAACGCCGCTGGCCGGCGCTGCCGTTGAGCGCCGAGGACGTCTTCGGCGTCACCACCGTCGGCGACCTGGCCCGGGTGATCGCGACCGCCCTGGGCGGCGCGCCGGTCCCGGTCAAGTCGGCGGCCGAGCGGGCCCTGCCGGCCCCGGAGCCGGCGCACGCGCCGTCGCTGCCCGCCGGGCCGCGCCTGGACGTACGCCGTCCCGAGGTCACCGACGTGGCCCGGCTGCCCGAGGTGGTGGAGTTCGAGCGGCGCGGCGCGATCCTCGAGCGGGTCCGGGTGGGCAACCCGTACTACCTGCGCCACGAGGGCGTGATCGGCCGGACCACCTCGGTCGAGGGCCGCTCGCTGATCTCCTTCTCCAGCTACAACTACCTGGGCTTCTCCGGTCACCCCGCGGTCGCCGCCGCGATCCGCGAGACCGTCGACCGGTACGGCTCCTCGGTCTCCGCCGCCCGCATCCTCTCCGGCAACCGGCCGCTCCACGACGAGCTGGACCGGGGACTGGCCCGGCTGGTCGGTGCCGAGGACGCGATCACGCTGATCGGCGGGCACGCCACCAACGTCGGGGTGATCGGCCACGTGGTCGGCCCGGACGACCTGATCGTGCACGACGCCCTCGCGCACGACAGCATCCTGCAGGGCTGCCGCCTCTCCGGGGCCAGCCGCCAGCCCTTCCCGCACCAGGACCTGACCGCCCTGGACGCGCTGCTCGGCCAGATCCGCGACCGGTACCGCCGGGTGCTGATCGTGGTCGAGGGCGTGTACAGCATGGACGGTGACATCTGCGACGTCCCGGCGCTGATCGCGCTGAAGAAGAAGCACGGCGCGCTGCTGATGATCGACGAGGCGCACAGCATCGGCGTGCTGGGCGAGCACGGCGGCGGCGTCGGCGAGTACTTCGGCGTCGACCGCAACGAGGTCGACATCTGGATGGGCACCCTCTCCAAGTCGCTGGCGAGCTGCGGTGGGTACGTGGCCGGCCGGGCCGAGCTGATCGAGTACCTGCGCTACACGCTGCCGGGCTACATCTTCAGCGCCGGCATGAGCCCGGCGAACGCCGCCGCGGCCCTGACCTCGCTCCGGCTGCTGCGCGAGGAGCCGCAGCGGCTGGCCGCCCTGCGCGCGAACTCGGCGCGCTTCCTGAAGCTCGCCCAGGAGGCCGGTATCGACACCGGGACCAGCGGCGGGACGCCGGTCATCCCGTGCATCACCGGCGACTCGGTGAAGGCGCTGCGGCTCTCCGACACGCTGCTGAACAACGGGGTGAGCGCCAACCCGATCCTCTACCCCGCGGTCAAGGAGAGCCTCGCCCGCCTCCGGTTCTTCATCACCGCCGAGCACACCGCGAAGGACATCGAGACCACCGTCGGCCTGGTCGCCAAGCACCTGGACACGGCGGCCGTCCCGCAGCCGGCCTGACTCACCGACCGATCGGCGGCTGCGCCCGATCAGATTGCGCCTGACATGACCTCTGTGACACCCCGCCCGGTACGGACCGGCCGTCACCACCTGGTGGCGGCCGGGCCGGCGCCCGGTGCGGTCGTACGGCTCGTCACCCGCTTCCCGAAGCTCGTGCTGCTCACCGCCCTGCTGATGGCCGTCCTGGCGATCGCGTTCAGCGGCGACGTGGTCAGCGCGCTGAAGACGGGCGGCTTCGACGACCCGGCCTCGGACTCGGTACGCGGCCGCGCCGTGCTCGCCCAGCACTTCCGCTCCGCCGACCCGAACCTCGTCGTCCTGATCGAGAAGCCGGGTGGCACGGTCGACGACACGGACACGCGTACCGTCGCCCAGCGGGTGATCCAGCGGCTGGACAGCACCACCGGGATCACCGTCGCGGGCTCGTACTGGACCGACCGGCTGCCGCAGCTGGCGAACCGGGCCCGGGACAAGGGCATGATCCTGGCCCGGGTGGACGGCGACGAGGACCAGGCCGCCGACCGGACCGCGGCGCTGCACCGCGAACTGGCCGACGACTCCGGGCCGGTCCGGGTCTCGTTCGGCGGCCTGACCCAGATCAACAACGACATGAACGACCAGGTCACCAAGGACCTGGCCACCGCCGAGTCGATCGCCATCCCGATCACGCTGGTGCTGCTCCTGCTGGTCTTCGGCACGGTGTGGGCGGCCGGGGCGCCGCTGCTGATCGGCATCTTCGCGATCGTCACCACGCTGGGCACGCTGCGGCTGCTGGCGGCGATCACCGAGGTGTCGATCTTCTCGGTCAACATGGTGACGGCGCTCGGGCTCGGTCTCGCCGTCGACTACAGCCTGCTCTTCGTGTCCCGGTACCGCGAGCAGCGCGCCGAGACCGGCGGGCTGGGCGCGGCACTGGACGCGACCATGCGCACGGCGGGCCGGACCATCCTGTTCAGCGCGGCCACCGTGGCGGTCGCGCTGCTCAGCCTGCTGGTCTTCCCGCAGTACTTCCTCCGGTCGTTCGCGTTCGCCGGGATCGCCGTCGTGATCACCACGGCCGCCGCGGCGCTGCTCGTCCTCCCGGCGCTGCTGGTGCTGATCGGCGACCGGATCGACAGGTGGTCGCTGTGGCGGCGCCGCCCGGGTGGCACCGGCGGCGAGCGGTCGGTCGCGTTCTGGCGCCGGTTCGCCGCGTTCGTGCTGCGCCGCCCGGTGCTGACCGCGCTGCCGGTGGTGCTGGTGCTGCTCGCGCTCGCCTCGCCGTTCACGCACGTCAAGTTCGGGGTGGCGGACGACCGGGTGCTGCCCCGGGACGCGGAGAGCCGGGTGGTCGCGGACGCGGTGCGCCGGGAGTTCACCGACACCGGCAGCGGTGCCACCGTGATCGTGGCCCCGCGGTGGGGTAGCGGTCCGGACGCCGCGGTACGGGTGGCGGACTACGCCGCGCGGGTCTCCCGCCTGCCCGGGGTCACCCGGGTGGACAGCATGGTCGGGTCGTACCAGGACGGTGTGATCGTGATGGCCACCGGGAAGCCGGACCCGCGGTTCACGGCGGGCGACGCGACCTACCTCTCGGTGGTCAGCGACGTGGAGCCGTACTCCGGCGAGGGTGCGGCGCTGGCCCGCGCGGTGCGTGCGGTGCCGGTGCCTGCCGGGGTTCCGGTGCTGGTCACCGGTCCGCCGGCGCAGTTGGTGGACATCACCGGCTCGATCGGTGACCGGTTGCCGTTCGCCCTGGCGCTGATCGCCTGCACCACGTTCGTGCTGCTCTTCCTGCTGACCGGGAGCGTGCTGCTGCCGGTCAAGGCGCTGCTGTTGAACACCCTGACGATGGGCTCGGTCTTCGGCGTGGCGGTCTGGGTCTTCCAGGACGGCCACCTGTCGGGCCTGCTCGGGCAGACCGGGGCGCCGCTCGCGGTGGCCATCCCGGTGCTGCTCTTCTGCGTGGCGTTCGGGCTGTCGATGGACTACGAGGTGTTCGTGCTCTCCCGGGTCATCGAGCGCCATGAGCAGGGCGCCGACCTGCACACCGCGGTGGTCGACGGCCTCTCCCGCAGCGTCCGGGTGATCAGCGCGGCCGCGGCGATCCTCTCGGTCTCGTTCCTGGCGATGCTCACCTCGGGGGTCTCGCTGATCCAGTTCTTCGGTCTCTGCGCGAGCCTGTCGATCATCCTGGACGCGCTCCTGATCCGCCCGGTGCTGGTCCCGGCCTTCATGCGGGCGGCCGGTCGGTGGAACTGGTGGGCGCCGCGATCGCTGCGGGCCCTGCACGCCCGGATCGGACTGCGCGAGAACGGCTGATCGATTTCGCTCTCCACCCTTCCCCCGTGACTTCAAGATCGAATGAAGTCGCGGGGGAATTTCATTTTCATTAACGTACGCTAAGGGGGGTGGAATTTGCCCGAAAAATCAGCACACAATGCGCGTCTGTCGTGATCACTTAACGCGATACACCCGTAGCTCATAGCCATAACCCCCGCTTGGCATGTACGTTCATCGCTGCATGGACGCTGATCTTTTTGCGTCTGGTCGGCTGTGGCAAGGGGGCGGCAACCGACACTAATCCTTCGGATCAGCGGCTTTCGAAACGCCATCGCAACGGCACAGTCACCACGGGAGGAACGTTGCGCAAGATCCTTATTGTCGGGGCCGGTCAGGCCGGTCTCCAACTCGGTCTGAGTCTGCGCGCCGAGGGCTACGACGTGACCATCGCCTCGCCCCGGACGGCGGAGGAGATCCGGTCCGGCGGCATCACCTCGACCCAGGTGCTCTTCGGCCCGGCGCTCGCCACCGAGCGGGCCTACGGCCTCGACCACTGGGCGGAGAGCGCGCCGGGGATCCGCGGCCTGCGCCTCTCCCTCGCCGCCCCGCCCGGCACCCTCGCCCTGGCGCTCAACGGCGAACTCGACGAGACGGCCAGCTCCGTCGACCAGCGGATCGCGTTCGCCCGCTGGCTCACCGACGCGCAGGACCAGGGCATCGAGGTGATCCACCAGCCGGTCACCCCGGCCGAGCTGGACACCTGGACCGCCGAGGGCCGCTACGACCTGGTCGTCGTCGCGGCCGGCAAGGGCGACCTGACCGGCCTCTTCACCCGGGACGCGGCGCGCTCGCCGTACGCGGAACCTCAGCGCGGCCTGGCCGTCGCCTACGTCCACGGGCTCGCCCCGGACCCGGCCTTCCCGGAGACGCACGTCGGGTTCAACGCGATACCCGGCCTCGGCGAGCTCTTCGTCATCCCGCTGCTCACCCTCAGCGGCCCGGCCCACGCGCTCTTCTGGGAGGCGGTGCCGGGCGGCCCGCTGGACCGCTGGGCGTCCGGCCCGTCCGCGACCCCCGCCGAGCACCTGGCCGTCACCCTGGAGCTGGCCCGGGAGTACCTGCCCTGGGTCCACGAGCGCACCGCGGGGGTCGAGCTCGCCGACGCCCGTGCCACGCTCAGCGGCCGCTACACGCCGACGGTCCGCCACCCGGTCGCCCACCTGCCCGGCGGCGGTTTCGTCCTCGGCCTCGGCGACGTCCTGATCGCCAACGACCCGATCACCGGCCAGGGCAGCAACACCGCCGCGAAGGCCGCGGCCCACTACCTGCGCGCCATCCTCGACCACGGCGACCGCCCCTTCGACGCGGAGTGGGCCACCGCCACGTTCGAGACCTTCTGGTCCGCCCACGGCGAGATCGTCACCGGCTGGACCAACGCCATGCTCCAGCCCCTCCCGCCCCACATCCAGCAGATCCTCGGCGCTGCCGCGTCCCTGCCCCCGGTCGCCCGCCGTTTCGCCAACGGTTTCGCCGACCCCAACGACTTCGCGTCCTGGCTCCTGGACCCGTCCAGCGCCGAGGCCTACCTGACGGAGGTCGCCACCGCCGCCGCCTGATCACCCTCGCTTCGGACGGTGCCGGCAAGCCCGGCACCGTCCGAATCCGCTTTCCGGTGGCGCGGGGATTGTGTAGACAGAGGTGGTGAAGACCGGGTTGCGGGTGAGCGCCGAACAACGGACGCCGATGGAGTCGGCCGGCCGGGCAGTCGGTGCGAGCGTGCCGGAATCCGTCGTGGGCAGTGCGCTCGATGCCGCAGCCGACGTGCTGGCCGACCGGCGAGCCTTCTCGCTCGACGAGGCGGCCTGGCGGGCATTCGATGACGCGCTGGGGCGACCGGCTGCGGAGAGGGAGGTCGGCGAGCGCGGGGCTCACGCGGCCGAGGCGACCTGGAACGAGGTCACGAACGGAGTGGCCTCGATCTGAGGCTGAGCGGCCTCGCCGAGGTAGAGTTCGACGGCCTCGCGCAGGTTGGTCATTGCCTCGTCCAGGGACTCGCCCTGACTGGCGACGTCGAGTTCCAGGCAGCGTGCGACATACCACTCTTCTTCCTGGTGAACCGCTGCCGTCAGGGTTCTGTTCATGGCTTTCTCACCGCTCGCACCGAGTGCTTCACAGCCTAGCCATGTGCGTTGATCTCGGCCTGGCCGAGGACATGGAACGGTGCGCGGCCGCTGGGCGGGCGCGCACCGTTCGTCGGTGGAGGGGTTCAGGTGCCGGTGCCGGTCGGGGCCGTGGTCGGGGCGGTCTGGGTGCCGCCCTGCTGCTGGTCCGTGCCGTTGCCGAAACCGCCGCCGGGCTGCTGGCCCGTGGTGCCGCTGTCGGACTGACCGGTGGTGCCGCTGTCGGACTGGCCGTTCTGGCCGCCGAAGCCGCCGCCGCCCTGGCCCATGCCGCCGCCGAAACCGCCGCCGCCGAAGCCGCCCTGGCCGGAGCCGCCCTGCTGCTGGCTCATGCCGGGCGGGCCGCCGGAGGGACTGGTGCTGCTGTCGCTGCCGCCGAGGGCCGACATGATGCCGGCGGTGATGCCGGAGCTGGCGATGGCGGTGGCGGCGATCGCGGCGATCAGCACCATCTTCGGGTTGCGGGGCTTCTTCGGTGCACCGGGCGGGGGCGGCGCCCACGGCGCCGGGGGAGCACCGGGGACGTCACCCCCACCCGGAGGGGTCGCCCCGGCCGGCGGCGTGCCTGGGATCGCCGCGGCCGGGGAGCTTGCGGTCTCCAGTACGGGACCGGGTGCCGCCCATGCGGGCGGGGTGGCGACCGTCTCGGCGCCCTGCGGTGGCACGCCGCCGAGCACGACCTCGTTGCCCGCGACCGGGATCGGCTGCTGCGGCGCGACCGGGAACTGCGCGGTCGGTTCCGGCGCGGCGGACGGGGTCGCGGCCGGCGTGGCGAACTGCGCGGTCGGGTCCGGTTCCACCGCCGAAGTCTCGATCGGTGCCGTCGGGTCCGGGTCGTCGACGTCGGTGGGGGAGGAGGAGGTGGGGGAGGAGGAGGTGGGGGAGGAAGAGGAGAGGTCGGTAGGGGAGGAGGCCAACGTGGCGGTGGGCTCCTCCGCGGAGGCGTCTGGGGTATCGGGGGACACTGCCGGGGAGACCCGGGTGTCTTCGTTCGTGCTCATCGGTTGGCTCCCTCGTGATCGCTGAGGGAATCGTGGCGGACCCCGCTATGTGGACCCTGTCGCATCTCTGAGGGTCTGCTATTAATCAACCGCCACTCGGGGCCGATAGGGCGATCACTGAACGTCACATTCATCCGCGCCTTTTGACCTGTTTCTAGGCAACTGGGCGAAGTTGCGTACCGGAAATCACTAGAAGACTCACGGGGAATTCTTAGAAAGCGCTTCTAGGGTCGGAGAATGCTGAGTGTGGCGGTCGTGCCGTGATGACGGTGCTCCGGCCGGAGGGGGAGGCGTCTCCCGAGCCCTCCGCCCCGGAGGAGCCGATTTCCCGGTGGGCCCGGTGGAACACGCCTGAGCTGCGACGACGCGTCCTCGTCGGTGCCGTGCTGGTCTGGGCGCTGGGGATCACGTACGCCGTGGCCGTACGCGGAGACGGCGACAGCGAGACGCCGGCCGCGACCACCCGCCCCTCCGCCGCGCCCTCCGCCTCGGAGGGCCCCCTCACGGTGAACGAGGTCTATCAGACCGTCCTGCCCTCGACCGTGCTGATCCAGACGACCGGGCACGACGCGAAGAACGCCGCCGAGGCGGGCACCGGCACCGGGGTCATCGCGAACGCGGACGGCACCATCATGACCGCGAACCACGTGATCGACGGCGCCGAGACCATCAAGGTCACCTACACCGACGGGACCACCGCGTCCGCCGAGGTCGCCACGCAGGACCCGGAGCAGGACATCGCCACGATCACCCCGGCGAAGCTGCCCGAGACTCTGGTCCCGGCCACGCTCGGCGGCGGCGTCGAGGTGGGCGACGAGGTGGTGGCGCTCGGCAACCCGCTCGGGCTGACCATGACCACCACCGACGGCGTGGTCTCCGGGCTGGAGCGGTCGCTGACCCGGGAGAAGCAGGACGACATCACCGGGCTGATCCAGTTCGACGCGGCGGTCAATCCGGGCAGCTCCGGCGGACCGCTCATCAACGACCAGGGCCAGGTGGTCGGGATCGTGGTGGCGCTCGCCAACCCGACCGACGCCGGCACCTTCATCGGCATCGGGTTCGCCGTGCCGATCGGCGCCGCGCTCGGCGGCGGCGGCGAGGGTGACGGGCAGCAACCGCCCCTCTGACGTACCGAACAATGACCAAGGACGGACACATGACCTGGACCGACGCACCGCCCGCCTCCGCCGGCCCGATCGAGAAGGTGCTCTACGAGGTCAAGAAGACCATCGTGGGCCAGGACGTGCTGCTGGAGCGGCTGATCGTGGCGCTGCTGGCCCGCGGTCACATCCTTGTCGAGGGCGTGCCCGGCCTGGCCAAGACGCTGGCGGTGAAGTCGCTCGCGCAGGCCATCGGCGGTGATTTCCACCGGGTCCAGTTCACCCCCGACCTGGTGCCCGCCGACATCGTCGGCACCCGGGTGTACCACCAGCCCACCGGCGAGTTCCAGGTGCAGCTCGGCCCGGTCTTCACCAACCTGCTGCTCGCCGACGAGATCAACCGCGCGCCCGCCAAGGTGCAGAGCGCGCTGCTCGAGACGATGCAGGAGCGGCAGGTCACCATCGGCCGTGAGACGCACAAGCTGCCGAACCCGTTCCTGGTCATGGCGACCCAGAACCCGATCGAGAACGAGGGCGTCTACCCGCTGCCCGAGGCCCAGGTCGACCGCTTCATGATGAAGGTGGTGATCGGCTACCCGACCCCCACCGAGGAGTTCGTGGTCGTCGAACGGGCGCTGCAGAAGGCCGCCGCGATTCAGAAGATCATCGACCCGGAGACGCTGATCGGACTCCAGGAGGCGGCCGACCAGGTCTATGTCGACCCGTCGCTGATCGAGTTCGCGGTGCAGTTCGCCAACGCCAGCCGCGATCCGTCCCGGGTCGGCCTCGGCGAGCTGAACCGGTACATCACGTTCGGCGCCAGCCCGCGGTCCTCGATCAGCCTGGTGCTCGCGGCGCGTGCCCTGGCGTACATCCGCGGCCGGGAGTACGTGGTGCCCGAGGACCTCTCCGACCTGGTGCTGGACGTCACCCGGCACCGGATGGTCCTCTCCTACGAGGCGCTCTCCGACGAGGTCACCGCCGACCTGATCCTGCAGAAGATCCTGGCCAACCTGTCCTTCCCGGAGCCCGCCGGCCGGGGCCGCTGACCCATGGTCAGCACCCCCGATCGGCTGCTGCGGCGCCTGGAGTGGCGGATCGGCCGCCGTCTCGACGGGCGCCTGCAGGGTGCCTACCGTACGGTCTGGCACGGCTCCGGCATCGACTTCTCCGACCTGCGGGCGTACACGCCGGAGGACGACGTCCGGCACATCGACTGGAACGTCACGGCGCGGATGGACGAGCCCTTCGTCCGGCAGTACACCGAGGACCGTGAGATGACCGCCTGGCTGGTCGTCGACAAGTCGGCCTCGATGAAGTTCGGCGGCCACGAGGGCAAGGACTCGGTCACCACCGAGCTCGCGGTCAGCCTGGCCCGGCTGATCTCGAAGGGCGGCAACCGGGTCGGCGCGATCCTCTTCGACAACGCGGTGCAGAAGGTGATCCCGCCGCGGACCGGCCGGGACCAGATCCTCCGGATCACCCACGAGCTGCTGCGCCCGCCGCCCGGTGAGACGCCGGCGGCCAAGAAACAGAAGAAGAACGCTCCGGTACGCACCACCGACCTGGCCGCCATGCTCACACTGGCCGCGACCACCACCGCGAAACGCCGCAGCCTGATCTTCGTGATGTCCGACTTCATCGGTGACCCGGGCTGGGACCGGCCGCTCGCCATGCTCACCCACCGGCACGAGGTGGTGGTGGTCCGGGTCGCCGACCCGGCCGAGATCCAGCTGCCCGACCTCGGCGTGATCCTGGTCGAGGACGCGGAGACCGGCGAGCAGCTGCTGGTCGACACCAGCGATCCGCTGCTGCGCGGCCGTCTCGCCGAGCAGGCCGGCGCCCGCGAGGACCGGCTCTCCGAACAGATGCGCAAGGCCGGCGTCGACGCGCACCGGATCACCACCGATCAGGACCTGATGGCCGTGCTGGTCGAGATGGTCCGCCGTTCCGGACGGGGGCGCCGGTGACCTTCACCTATCCCATCGTGCTCGCGGTCGCCGTGCTGCTCACCGGCGCCGCGGTCATGGGCTACGTCGCCCTGCAGCGGCGCCGGACCGCGGCCCTCAAGGCGACCGGCTTCGGCACGCTCGTCGGCGGGGGCCTGCGGCGGCATCTGCCGTACGGGTTACTGCTCGCGGCCCTGCCGGTCCTGCTGATCGGGCTGGCCCGCCCGCAGGCCGAGCTGGCCGTGCCCCGGGTCTCCGGCACCGTGCTGCTCGCCTTCGACATCTCGAACAGCATGGCGGCCACCGACGTCACCCCGACCCGGCTCGAGGCGGCCCAGACCGCGGCGAGCCGGTTCGTCGACGAGCAGCCCGACACGGTCGACGTGGGCGTGCTCGTCTTCGGCGACCAGGCCCTGCTCACCCAGGCTCCGACCGACGACCACAGCCTGGCCACCGCGGCGATCAACCGGGTCAAGGCCAGCGGCGGCACCTCGCTGGGCCAGGCCATCCTGGTCGGGCTCGGCACCATCACCGGCAAACCGGTCAGCCTCCCCGAGGACGGCCAGACCGCCGACACCGGCGACCTCGGGTACTGGCCGTCCGCCACGATCGTGGTCTTCTCCGACGGCGAGAACACCGGTGGCCCCGACGCGGAGGCCGCGGCCGAACTGGCCGCCGCCGCGGGCGTCCGCATCCAGACCGTCGGCGTCGGCACCGCCAAGGGCGCCACCGTCGAGGTCGACGGGTACCAGCTGAACACGGCGCTCGACGAGTCCCTGCTGACCGAGGTCGCGCAGGTCACCGGCGGGTCGTACCAGGCGGCCGGTGACGCCGACACGCTGAACAGCACCACCGAGTCGATCGACCTGCGCCTCACCACGAAGAAGGAGCCGATCGAGCTGACCGCCGGATTCGCCGGGGCGGCCCTGCTCCTGCTGACCCTCGGTGGCCTGCTCGGTACCCGCTGGCACGGAAGGATCGTCTGATGTCTTTCAGCTGGCCGTGGGCACTGGCGGCAGTCCTGGCCGTCCCGTTGCTGCTGGTGGCCCGCTGGTGGCTGAACCGGCGCCGCAAACGGTCCGCGGTCACCGTCTCCAGCGTGGCACTGATCCGGGCGGCGCTCCCGGGGCGTACCGCCTGGCGCCGCAGGATCCCGGTCTACCTCCTACTGGCCGGGATGATCGCGCTCGCCGGTGGCCTGGCCCGCCCGCAGGCCACCGTCTCGGTGCCGTCGAACAACACGTCGATCCTGCTCGCCATCGACGTCTCCGGCTCGATGTGCAGCACCGACGTCGAACCCAACCGGCTCGCCGCGGCGATCGACGCGGCCCGCGAGTTCGTCGAGAAACAGGGCGACGGCACGAAGATCGGCCTGGTCGCCTTCTCCGGCATCGCCGGCCTGCTGGTCCCGCCGACCACCGACAAGGACCAGCTGCTCGACGCCATCGACACCTTGAAGACCTCCCGGGGTACGGCCATCGGCCAGGCGATCCTCACCTCGATCGACGCCATCGCCGAGATGAACCCGGACGTCGCCGCGACCGGTGTCGACCTGGGCGACTCGGCCACCGGCACGGCCGCCGACCCGTCCCTGGGCTACGAACCCGACACGATCGTGGTCCTCACCGACGGCTCGAACACGACCGGCGTCGACCCGGTCACGGCGGCTGAGCAGGCCGCGGCCCGCCGCCTGCGGGTCTTCACGATCGGATTCGGCACCACCGAACCGGCCCAGATGGTCTGCACCGCCGACCAGGTCAGCGGGGACTCCTTCCAGTCCGGCGGCGGTGGTTTCGGCGGCGGTGGCGGGGGTGGCGGCGGCCGTGGCCGTACCCAGGAGATCGACGAGGACGCACTGACCCAGGTGGCCGACCTGACCGGCGGGAAGTACTTCAAGGCCGAGGACGCGGACCAGCTCGTCGGCGTGCTCACCGACCTGCCCAGCGAGATCGGCCTGCACAAGGAGAAGGTCGAGATCAGCGTCTGGTTCCTGCTGCTGGGCGCGATGCTCGCCTTCAGCGGCGTCGGCCTCTCCCTCTGGTGGAGCCGCGGCCCGGCTGTCCCGGCCCGTCCCCGCACCTGACGGCTCTCGGCCGCCTCCGGGGTGTCTCGCGGCGCGTGAGACACCCCGGAGTGCCGGGGTGTCGGATATCCGCAACACCCGGGTAGTAGTTTCCGCGGATGGAGATCGATTTCGCGGACCCCGGGTTCGTGGCGGACCCGTACCCGGCCCTCGGTGAGCTGCGCGAACGGGCGCCTATCGGCTGGCACGAGGGCACCGGGCGGTTCCTGGCCGCCGGGCACGCCGAGGTCAACGCGGTGCTGCGGGACCGGCGGCTCGGGCGGTTCTGGGTGGACCGGGAGCCGGCCTGTGTCTGGGAGCCGTTCAACACGCTGCACCGGAACCAGATGATGGAGAACGAGCCGCCGGTGCACACCCGGCTGCGCTCGCTGGTGGCGCAGGCGTTCGGCCGGGGCCACGTGGAACGGCTCGGCCCGGCGATCGAGACCTCGGCCGCGGCGCTCCTCGCCGGCCTGGAGGGGGAGTTCGACCTGCTCGCGGAGGTGGCGGAACCCCTCGCGGTCACCGTGATCGCGGAGCTCCTCGGCGTTCCGGAAGCCGATCGGCACCGGTTGCGGCCGTGGTCGGCGGCGATCGTCCGGATGTACGAGGTGACGCGTACCCGGGAAGCCGAGGAGGCCGCACTGGACGCCTGCCGGGAGTTCGCCGCCTACCTGGACCACCTCGCGGCCGTGCGCCGGGACGCGCCGCGCGACGACCTGATCTCGCACCTGGTCGCGGCCCGCGACGGCACCGACCGGCTCTCCGGCGAGGAGCTGGTCGCGTCGGCGATCCTGCTGCTCAACGCCGGCCACGAGGCGTCCGTCAACACTCTGGGTAACGGCATGGTGGCGTTGCTGCGGCATCCGGAACAGATGGCCCGGCTGCGTGCGGACCGCGCGCTGATCGCCACCACGATCGAGGAGATGATCCGGTACGACCCACCGCTGCACCTCTTCGCCCGGACGGCCGCGGCCGAGGTGACGATCGGCGGGGTGACCGTGCCCGCCGGTTCCGAGGTGGCCGCCCTGTTCGGCGCGGCGAACCGTGACCCGGACGTCTTCGCAGCTCCGGGCGCCTTCGACGCGGGCCGCGACCCCAATCCGCACGTCGGTTTCGGCGCCGGACTGCACTTCTGCCTCGGCGCGCCGCTGGCCCGGGTGGAGATGCGCGCCGCGCTCGCCGCCCTCCTCGGCCGTTTCCCCGGCCTCGAACTCGCGGAGGAGCCACCGCAACGGCCTACTTTCGTGCTGCGCGGTTACACCCGGGTGCGGCTCCGGGCCGTCCGATGATGCACATCTCTCGCCGGAACGGCCGGTGGCCCGTGATTACGGAGCGTGAAAGATTATCGGCCGTGTTGGAGGAGGTACCCATGGACGATGCACTGCTCGCGTACGCCGCCGGTCACGCCGACGGTGCGGCCGGACTGCGGTCCGCCGAGGCCGCCGATCACCCGGACACCGGCTCGGACTACCGGATCGGGGTGGCGGACGGGAGCGTGGTGGCATTCCAGACCGAGCTGCTCGCCGAGGTCCGCCGCCTGCTCGGGGAGGATCCCGCCTGAGCGGTGGCTTTCGTGTGTCAGATCTCGGACCGAGGCGCGCGGGGGTCTCGGCCCGCTGGCCACGCTGGCTCTCATGGCACAGGGTGAGTTCCGCGGTGGCCCTCGCGGCAGTGCGATGATCTCCGGCGTCACGTTCCGCCCCCGTCCGGTCGTCTACAGCGAGATCGGCGGCCTGGCGATCTTCGAGGGGGACATCGTCCTCGGCACCCTCGACGAGCTCGACCGGCAGCGCGCCGAGGCCCGCGAGCAGGCGGCCGCCGGCGACGTCGCCTCCGCCATCGGCATCAGCGGCACCCGTTTCCGCTGGCCCAGCGCCCTCATCCCGTACGAGATCGACCCGGCGCTGCCGGATCAGCAGCGCGTCCGCGAGGCGATCGCCCACTGGGAGGCGAACACCCGGATCCGGTTCACCCCGCGCGACGAGCGGCACGCCAACCACGTCCGGTTCGCCGACGAGGGCGGCTGCTGGTCCTTCGTCGGGATGCAGGGCGCCGGTGCCCAGACGATCAGCCTCGGCGAGGCCTGCACCACCGGCAACGCCATCCACGAGATCGGCCACGCGGTCGGCCTCTGGCACGAGCAGAGCCGCGAGGACCGGGACATGTTCGTCCGGGTCAACTGGGCCAGCATCGAGCCCGGCATGGAGCACAACTTCGACCAGCACATCACCGACGGCGACGACGTGGCCGGCTACGACTACGGCTCGATCATGCACTACCCGCGTACGGCGTTCAGCGCCGACGGCACCGAGACCATCACCCCGCTGGAGGAGAAGGCCGAGATCGGCCAGCGGGTCCGCCTCTCGGTCGGCGACGTCTCCGGGGTGCACCGCCTCTATGCCGCCATCCTCGGCGCATGATCATTTCCCCAGCTCGGCCCGGTTTCCACCACCCCGTTTTTGGTATCCGCCGGAGCACCAGCTAAGGTTTCTCTCGTCGCCGGGGAAACCGGGCAACATGCGGACGTGGCGCAGTGGTAGCGCATCACCTTGCCAAGGTGAGGGTCGCGGGTTCGAATCCCGTCGTCCGCTCGGAGAGGCTGTTGCGGTTACACGTGGCATCGGCCGGCTCGGTGGAGTGGCCGAGAGGCGAGGCAACGGCCTGCAAAGCCGTGTACACGGGTTCAAATCCCGTCTCCACCTCGCAGTTCGTATGCGGGCGATTGGCGCAGCGGGAGCGCGCTTCCTTGACACGGAAGAGGTCACTGGTTCGATCCCAGTATCGCCCACGAGTGACGGGACCCTGTGTTCGCGGAAAGCGCGAACCGGGGTCCCTCGTCATGTCTGCTCAGGGGGCCGAGCCCCCTGAAACCCCGCGTTGCGAATTCTTGCGCTTGCGGGATGGTTGCGCGCCTGGGGCTGCGCCCCTTGCCCCCCGGGCGTTGCTTGCGCCCCTTGCCCCCCGGGCGTTGCTTTCGTCCCTTGCCTCTGGGGGTTGCTTCCGGGTGTTGAAGGGCTTCGACTTCGGGGCGGGGACCATCGGTACGAATCTTCGTTGATGTCGCACAGGACGATGGTTCTCTCGCGTCGTCGCGGTCAGTAGGCTCGGCCGGAGCCACGACTAGATGATGATGTCGGCACGCCGCAGGGCCTGTATCTTGCGATGCAGGCCCTGTCGCTGTCGGGAGACACGGTCAGTCCCTGGATCTCGCGATTGACATCCGGGGGTACGAGGCGAGGGCGCGGCCCGAGCCGGGCGCGGCGCTCACGGTCTCGTCAGGACTCTTCGAACAGTGCGATGGCGCGGGTCCAGCCGGCGCCCGCCCCGATCACCTTGACCGGTGGGCAGGACACCGTGAAACCGTGCGGCCGGGGTAGCGAGTCGAGGTTGGCGAGCCGTTCCACCTGGCAGAACTCCCGCTCCCGGCCGGCCATGTGTGCCGGCCAGAGGTCGGCGCGGTCGCCGGTTCGCCGGTACTTTTCGATGATGTGGGTGAACGGCGCGTCCAGGCTGAACGCGTCCGTGCCGATCACCCGGATGCCGAGGTCGAGCAGACAGTGCGTGCCCGAGGCGTCCAGCCCGACGAAGTCGGTGAAGTACTGCGGGGTGCCGGCCAGACGGTCCGCGCCGGTGCGCAGCAGGCAGCCGGTCGGTGACGGCGCGCACCGACAGCCACGCCGCACGGTCGGCCGCGATCTCGTCCAGCCCCGCGTCGTCCGCGGCGATCAGCAGCGACCAGCGAGGGTCGCGCAGCTCGGCGAGGAGCGCGCGCCATCCGGGCTCGTCCTCGTCCTGCGCGGTGACCCGGGCCAGCCGCTCACCGGGACGCGGCACAGTGTCGTCCGGTACGTCGGCGGTCAGCGGGCTGTCCGGGTACGCGACCGCCAGCGCGGACATCTCACCCATGATCTTCCGCTGGATCTTGCGCCGCAGCGGCGGCAGATGGTTCATCAGGCGGACGGCGAACGGCAGCACCGTGCCGAGGACCGGGTTCTTCAGCTGTACGGCGGCGGTCGCCTTGCGGGTCGAGGCCAGCAGCGTGCGCCCGATCGGCACGCGCTCGGCCGGATAGCTGTCCAGCAGGTCGTCGCCGGCCTCGCCGCGGATCACCATGCTCAGCTTCCACCCCAGGTTGAACGCGTCCTGGATGCCGGTGTTCATGCCCTGACCGGAGGCGGGGCTGTGCACGTGCGCCGCGTCGCCGGCGACGAAACACCGTCCGACGCGCATCTGCGGGATCATCCGCTGCTGGATGGTGAAGACCGAGACCCAGGTCGGCGTCGCCACCCGCACCTGGTGCCCCAGACCGGCGGTCAGCTTCGCCGCGAAACGCCGTCCGACCGCGTCCGGGTCGTCGGCGTGGTCGGCGTCCACGGTGTCCAGCAGGCGCCAGCGGCGCGGCTCCGGGAACGGCACCATCATCGCCGTGCCGCGCCGGGTGCGTACCCAGTGGATGCTGTTCTGCGGGAGGTCGGTGTCGACCGTGGCGTCCGCGATCAGCCACGTCTCGCTGGAGTCGCCGAGCAGGGGGATGTCCAACTGCTTACGGACGGTGCTGTGCCCGCCGTCGCAGCCGACGAGCCACGGAACGGTCAGATCCTCGACGGTTCCGTCGGCTTGCCGCAGGCGTACCCCGACCTCGTCCGCCCCCGGGGTCAGGGCCTCCAGCCGTACCCCCCACTCGATGTGGCCGCCGAGATCGACGACCGCCTGCCGCAGCACCTCCTCGGTGATCACCTGATCGATCATCACGGTGAACGGGAACCGGGTCGGCAGGTGGCTGTAGTCGGTGCCGAGCCGGGTCAGCACGCTGCCGTTCTGGTGCAGCGTGAACGCCTGCACCCGACGCCCGCGCGGAATCAACCGATCGAGCAACCCCATGTGGTCGTACGTCTCCAGCGTGCGCGCGTGCGTAGCCAGAGCCCGGCTGGTGGAGGCCGGCCCGGCCTTCGCGTCGATCAACCGCACCGGGACGCCGCGGCGCAACAGCTCGTGCGCGGCGGTCAACCCGACCGGCCCGGCGCCCACCACCAACACTGCCGGCGACCTGAGTTCTGCCGTCATGAAGCCCCCTGGAAGTGCGCTCGCCGGCCGTGTGCCGGCTCCGACCCAGACTTACAGCGGGCCCTCGCATCAGGCTAAATCGTTGCTAGAACTCGCAGGTCAGCCTGCTTGGCGGGGCTGTCCGGCGGTCGCGCCGGCGCGGCGCAGCAGCACCAGCAGGCGGACGGACAGCACGAAGGCGAAGGCCATCAGCGCGGCGGCGGTGAGGAAGACGGCGTGCGCGGCGTCCGCGAACTCCCCGGCGGCGGCCCGTGCGGCGGCGGGACTCAGCTCGCGGAGCCGGGCCGGGTCCTCCACCAGAGCCGACGCGCCGGCCAGCCGGGCCGCAAGCACGGCTCCGAACAGTGACGCGCCGAAGGCGCCGCCGAGCTGCCGGAAGAACGTCACGGTCGCGGTCGCTGCGCCGAGCTGTTCGGGACCGGACGAGTTCTGCACCGCGAGCACCAGCACCTGGGTGACCAGGCCCAGGCCGAGACCGAGAAGGAAGATGTCGACGCTGAGGCCGACCGCTGAACTGTGCGCCGGCAGCGAGCCCAGCAGCGTCAGGCCGATCGCCGCCAGGCAGGTGCCGGCGACCGGGAAGAACTCGTATCGGCCGAAGCGGGAGATCACCGAGCCGGAGCCGGTCGATCCGAGCAGCACACCGGCCATCATCGGCACCAGGTGCAGGCCTGCGGTGATCGGATCCAGACCGTTTTCGACCTGCAGGTAGAGCGAGATGTAGACGATCGCCCCGAACGTGGTGGCGCCGACGATGGCGGCGACCGGAACGGCCAGTCGCAGCACCGGCCGGCCGAGGAGTCGCAACTGCAGCAGCGGCGCAATCGGACGGTCCGGCCGGGCGTCGGCCCGCCGGGCCAGGTGGCGCTCCCACAGCACGAACGTCACCAGCAGGACCGCCGCCGTCGTCGCCGTCGCGAGCAGCGGCCGGTCCGTCCACCGGTACCGCTGCCCGCCCCACTCCGCCACCAGCAGCGCGGTGCATACTCCGCCCACCAGCAGGAGCGCCCCCGCGACGTCGACCCGGGCGCCGGACCGCTTCCGGCTCGGCCGGCTCATCGCGGGCAGTGCCATGGCCAGACCGACCAGCCCCAGCGGCAGGTTGAGAAGGAACACCCACCGCCAGGAGGCGAAGTCGCCCGGCCAGGGCTGTTGCTGAGCCAGGAAGCCGCCCAGCAGGGGGCCGGCGACGCTGCCCACCGCGAAGACCGCTCCGAAGTAGCCCTGATAGCGGCCACGGCTGCGGCCGGGCGCCAGATCGGCGACGACCGCGAAGGAGAGCCCGATCAGGCCGCCGGCCCCGGCGCCCTGCACGGCACGGGCCGCGATGAGCTGATCGAGGCTCTGCGCCAGCCCGGCCGCCAGTGAACCGGCCAGGAACAGTGTCATGCCCGCGGTGTAGCACGGCCGCCTGCCGAACATGTCGGACAGGCGGCCGTACAGCGGCGTGGTCGCGGCGGCCGCCAGCACGTACGCGGTCACGATCCAGGACATCCGGGTGATGCCGTGCGCCGGGTCGAGATCGGCGACGATCGTGCGGAGCGCGGTCGCCACCGCGGTCTGGTCGAGGGCCGCCAGAAGCATGCCCGCCAACAGCCCGACCACGGCCGTCCGCAGACGCCACCCGGCGGGTGAGATGGCAATGGCTTCCCGGGACGGCGTTTTCTGATCCACTTCCGGCGTACACCCTTCCCGCGGTGGTGGCCCGCCTCGGCTACGGCTTCTCGGCAAGCAGGACGTAGTCGTTCCCGACCGTTGGGATGCGGTGGCCGCTGGTCACCACGAAGCCGGCTTTCTCAGCCATGGCACGGCATTCCTCGATCGGGTACTCCGCCCCGTGCGCCGTCATCAGCGCCACGTTCAGGCTGGCGAGCGAGCTGTAGAGATCAGGTTGGGCCTCATCGATCATTTGATCGTAGACCACCACCGCGCCGCCGGACGGCAGCGCCTCGTACGCCCGGTTGAGAAGAATCTGACGCTCCTCAGCGGACCAGTCGTGCAGGACGTGACCGAAGATCAGTACGTCGGTGCCGGGCAGCGGGTCGGTGAAGAAGTCGCCCCCGTGGAAGTCGATCCGGTCCGCGGTGCCCAGCTGGTCCATGTACTCGTGGAACAGCGGCTCGATCTCCGGGAGCTCGAACACCGCTCCGCGCAGGTGCGGGGCACGCCGGACGATCTGGGCCGCGATGTTGCCGCGGGCGCCGCCGACGTCGGTGAACGACGAGTACTTGCTCCAGTCGACGGAGTCGGCCAGGGCCGGCCCGACGAACCCGTTGATCGAGTCCATGTGCTTGAGGAAGTTGCGGGCGTCGTCCAGATTGGCGTACAGATCCCGGAACGCGTTCGGGCCACCCCGGCCGGGCGCCTTCGGCAGGCCGTCCTGCAGCGCCTCGGTCAGCCGCCCCCACGTCTGGTAGTGCCGGCGGCTGGCGGTCCGGACCGCGCCACCGAGGTACGTGCCGCCGCCTTCGACGAGGTACTCGGTGGCGACCGTGGCGTTCGCATACTGGCCGTCGGCCAGCTCGAGCAGACCCAGTGCCGTGAGGGCGTCCAGGAAGGCTCGGGAGAAACGGGGGTGCAGCCCCAGCCGCTCGCGCACCTGTGCCTCGCTGGCCGGCCCGTCGGTCAGCGCGTCGAAGACGCCCAGCTCGACCGCGCTGTGCAGCACCTTGGCCTGCCGGTACATCGTGCTCAGGCGTGCGGTGGACAGCCCGTCGACCGTGCCCTGTGTCGCTTTCATCCCATGCCTCCCAATGGTCGTCTGGTACGTCGATCCTGGACATGGCTCCTCGCGTGATCCTCGCGCCGGGCTCGAGCGCGCCGGTCACGACTGGCTCCGCCCGGCGCGACGGTGGCAGATTCACGACAGGCCCGCCGGGCACGGCGATCACCGGCGGAATGGCAGAGCGAGGGTACGGATGGCACATGACGTCGTGGTAGCCGGTGCAGGCCCGGTCGGTCTCATGCTCGCTTGCGAGCTGCAACTGGCCGGCGTGCGGACCGTGGTGGTGGACCGTCTGCCCAAGCCCAGCGGGCAGTCGCGCGCGCTGGGACTGCATGCGCGCACCGTCGAGGTGCTCGACCAGCGAGGGCTGCTGGACCGGTTCCGGGAGGGGGCGCCGGTCTGGCCGACCGCGCACTTCGCCGGTCTGCGCCGGCTCGATCTCTCCGCGCTGGACGGCAACCACACGTACGCCCTGATGGTCCCGCAGTCGCGCACCGAGGCGATCCTGGCCGAGCGGGCCGTGGAGCTCGGGGTCGAGATCCGTTACGGGCACGAGGTGACCGAGCTGGTCCAGGACGAGGACGGCGTCAGCGTGACAGTCCGCACTCCGGCCGGTGATCAGCGGTTGCGCGCCTCCTACCTGGTCGGCTGCGATGGCGGGACGAGCGCCGTGCGCAAGCTGGCCGGCATCGACTTCCCCGGCAGCCCGTCGACGATGAACGCGGTTCTCGGCGACGTCCGGCTGGCCGAGGAGCAGCCACCGGGTCCGCAACTGCGGCGCATGCCGGGCGGCCTGTTCGGTGTCGTGCCGCTGGGCGAGGACAACTACCGGGTGGTCGCGGTCGAGTTCCGGACCCAGCCGCGCCCCCGGGAGCTCCCGGTGACCCTGGAGGAACTGCGGGCCTCGGTCAAACGGGTCGCCGGCGTGGAGCTCGAGATGGATCAGCCGATCTGGATGTCCCGGTTCGGCAATGCGACGAGGCAGGCCGCGCAGTACCGCAGCGGCCGGATCTTCCTGGCCGGCGACGCGGCCCACGTGCACTTCCCGGCCGGTGGGCAGGGGCTCAACACCGGCGTCCAGGACGCGGTCAACCTGGGTTGGAAGCTCGCGGCCGTGGTGGCCGGCTGGGCGCCGCCCGGTCTGATCGACAGTTATCACGCCGAGCGCCACCCGGTCGCGCAGCAGGTGTGTCACAACACCCGTGCCCAGTTGGCGCTCATGGACCCGGCCGAGGAGATCACTCCGCTGCGGGAGCTGTTCGGCCACCTGATGGAGTTCGCATCGGTCAACCGCTATCTGGCGGGGATGATTGCCGGTGTGGATATTCGATATGATTTGGCCGGTGTGGACCACCCACTTGTCGGTAAGCGCCTGCCTGATCTGTCGATCGGAGGCCCTGTATCTCGTACGGTGAACCTTCTGCACTCCGGTCGCGGCGTCCTCCTCGATTTCGCGTCGGATCCGGGCATCGCGGAACTGGTCGCGGGCTGGGCCGGCCGGGTCGATCACGTGGTTGCCCGCTGCGACACCGAGGTCTCGGCGATGCTGGTCCGCCCGGACGGTTACGTCGCCTGGGCCACCGGTCTGTCGGCGACCTCGGACGGCCTCGGCGACGCGTTGGCTCGCTGGTTCGGCGCAGCCGGGCCGTCACCGCTTTCCTCGCTCAACGAAACGGAGTTGTAGTGCCGCATCTGCTCCACATCGACACCTCCACCCGCGTGGCGGGCTCGGTCTCTCGCGAGCTCAGTGCCGCATTCGCCAAGGCCTGGCAGGCCAAGCACCCGGATGGCGAGATCACCTACCGTGATCTGGCCGCGAACCCGGTGCCCTACCCGGACCTGCCCAGCCTCGGCGACGCGTTCGCGCCGGCCTCGTCCCGCACGCCGGAACAGGCTGCCAGCTGGGAGATCACCGAGCAGCTGATCGCGGAGCTGGAAGCCGCGGACACGTATGTCTTCGCCCTGCCGATGTACAACTTCGCGGTGCCGGCCTCGTTCAAGGCCTGGGTGGACCGGATCGTTCTGCCGGGCCGCACGTTCGACACCGAGACCCGGCAGGGAAAGCTCGTCGGCAAGGACGTCACGGTGATCACGGCGCGCGGTGGGTCGTACGCGCCGGGCACGCCGCGAGCGCCGTTCGATTTCCAGGAGCCGTGGATCACCGCGGCGCTGGGACAGGTCGGGCTCGACGACATTCGTTACATCCACGCCGAGCTGACGCTCGCCGCCACGATGCCCAAGATGGCGGCGTTCAAGGACATGGCCGTCGAGTCGAGGCGCCGTGCCTACGAGATCATCGAAGACCTGCACGCGCCGGCTGACACCGCGGGCTGACGTCACGACGTGAAAGGGGGCGTTCCGCCGAAGCGGAGCGCCCCCTTTCACGTGGGGTGGTTATGGGCGGGGCAGTGATGCTTCGATCAGTGCCTGTTGTTCGGCTTCGTGCATTTTGGCGGAGCCGACTGCGGGGGCGGCTGCGGCGGGGCGGGAGATGCGGCGTAGTCGTACGCCTTCGATGTGTTCGAGCAGGTTGAGGGCGACGAAGGACCAGGCGCCCTGGTTGGCGGGTTCTTCCTGGACCCAGGCGAAGTCTTCGGCGTTCGGGTATTGCGTCAGGACGGCCTTGAGTTCGTCGATGGGCAGGGGGTAGATCTGTTCCATGCGGATGATCGCGGTGTCGGTGATGCCGCGGTCGGTGCGGGCTTGGAACAGGTCGTAGTAGACCTTGCCGGAGCAGAGCAGGACCCGTTTGACGGAGTTGGGGTTCAGCGCTTGTCCGTTGATGCCGGCCTCGGCGAGGACGGGTTGGAAGGTGCCTTGGGTGAAGTCGGCGACCGACGAGATTGCGAGTTTGTGCCGTAGCAGCGATTTGGGGGAGAAGACGACCAGAGGTTTGCGTTTGCTGGACAGGGCTTGGCGGCGTAGTAGGTGGAAGTAGTTCGCCGGGGTGGTCGGGTTCGCCACCCGCATGTTGTCTTGCGCGCATAGTTGTAGGAAGCGTTCGGGGCGGCCGGAGGAGTGGTCCGGGCCTTGGCCTTCCTGGCCGTGGGGTAGCAGTAGGACCAGCGACGACTTTTGGCCCCATTTGACTTCGCCGGAGGACAGGAATTCGTCGACGATCGATTGGGCGCCGTTGACGAAGTCACCGAACTGGGCTTCCCAGAGGACGAGCGCGTCGGGGTTTTCGACGGAGTAGCCGTATTCGAAGCCCATCGCCGCGTACTCGGACAGCAGCGAGTCGTGGACGAAGAATCGGGCGTTGCCGGTGGCGAGGGTGCCGATCGGGAGGAAGTCTTTGCCGGTTTGCGAGTCGACGATCGCGGCGTGTCGTGAGGTGAACGTGCCGCGGCGGGAGTCTTGTCCGGCGAGGCGGACGGTGACGCCCTGGGCGAGCAGCGAGCCGAACGCGATCAGCTCGCCGAAGCCCCAGTCGATGCCGCCGTCGGTGGACATTTTCGCCCGCCGGTCGAGTAGTTGCTGGACTCGTTTGTGGGCGGTGAATCCGTCGGGTAGTTCGATGTGTGCCTGGCCGACGGCGCGGACGGCGTCGGCGGTGATCGCGGAGGTGACCTCGGGTTCGGGTTCTTCGGCGATGATGTGTGGGCGGGGTGGGCTGCCGGCGGCGTCGCGGGTGGCTTTGAAGACTTCTTCGAGGCGGGACTGGTAGTCGCGCAGCTGCTCCTCCGCGTCCTGCACGGTGATGTCGCCGCGGCCGATCAGCTCCTCGGTGTAGAGCTTCCGCACGCTGCGCTTGGTGTCGATGATCTGGTACATCCGCGGGTTGGTCATCGAGGGGTCGTCGCCCTCGTTGTGACCGCGGCGGCGGTAGCAGATCATGTCGATCACGACGTCCTTGTTGAACGTCTGCCGGTATTCGAAGGCGAGTTTCGCGACGCGGACGACGGCCTCGGGGTCGTCGCCGTTGACGTGGAAGATCGGGGCTTCGACCATGCGGGCGACGTCGGTGGAGTACATGGTGGAGCGGCTGTACTCCGGGGCGGTGGTGAAGCCGACCTGGTTGTTCACGATCACGTGGACCGTGCCGCCGGTACGGTACCCGCGCAGCTGGGACAGGTTCAGGGTTTCGGCGACCACACCCTGACCGGCGAACGCGGCGTCGCCGTGCACCAGGACCGGGAGCACGGTGTAGCCGTGCAGGCCGAGGTCGAGGCGGTCCTGCTTGGCGCGGACGATGCCTTCCAGGACCGGGTCGACGGCTTCCAGGTGTGACGGGTTCGCCACGACGCTGACGGTGGTGGCGTGTCGGCCGTTCGGCGTCGTGTATCTCCCGGTCTGGCCGAGGTGGTATTTGACGTCACCGGAGCCGTGCGCCGACTTCGGGTCCATCCAGCCCTCGAACTCGTTGAACAGCTTCTCGTACGGCTTGCCGACGATGTTGGTGAGCACGTTCAGCCGACCACGGTGGGCCATGCCGATCACCATCTCGTCCAGCCCCGCCTCAGCCGAGGACTGCAACACCGCGTCCAGCAACGGGATCAGCGACTCACCGCCCTCCAACGAGAACCGCCGCTGACCGACGTACTTCGTCTGCAGGAACGTCTCGAACGCCTCCGCGGCATTGAGCCGGAGCAGGATCTGGCGCTGGCTGTCCGAATCGGGAACCTTGTGTCCCACTTCCACATGTTCCTGGACCCAGCGGCGCTCCTCCGGGTCCTGGATGTGCATGTACTCGATGCCGACCCGCCGGCAGTAACTGTCCCGCAGCACGCCGAGCACGTCGCGCAGCTTCATCTTCTCCTTGCCGGCGAAGCCGCCGACCGGGAAGGCGCGGTCCAGGTCCCACAGGGTCAGGCCGTGCTGCAGTACGTCCAGGTCGGGATGCTTACGAATGGTGAACTCGAGCGGGTCGGTGTCGGCCATCAGGTGACCACGCACCCGGTACGCGTGGATCAGCTCGACCACCCGCGCGGCCTTGTCGATCTGCCCCTCGGAGGTCCGGGCCACGTCGCGCACCCAGCGCACCGGCTCGTACGGAATCCGCAGCGAGGTGAAGATCTCGTCGTAGAACGCGTGCCCGCCGAGCAGCAGCTCGTGCATCACCTTGAGGAACTCGCCGGACTGCGCGCCCTGGATGACCCGGTGGTCGTACGTGCTGGTCAGCGTGGTGACCTTGCTGACCCCGTGCTCGGTGAGCATCTCGTCGCTCATCCCGGCGTACGGCGCCGGGTACTCCATCGCACCGACACCGATGATCGCGCTCTGCCCGTTCATCAACCGCGGGATCGAATGCACCGTGCCGATGCCACCCGGGTTCGTCAACGAGATCGTCGTACCGGCGTGGTCATCCATGGTCAGCTCGTTACGGCGAGCACGCCGCACGACGTCCTCGTACGCCTGCCAGAACTGCCGGAAATCCATCTGCTCACAGTTCTTGATGGAAGGCACCACCAAGCTGCGCGACCCGTCCTTCTTCGCCAGGTCGATCGCAATACCGAGATTCACGTGCTCCGGCTGCACCAGGTTCGGCTTGCCGTCGATCTCCGCATACGAGTAGTTCATCTCCGGATGCGCGATGACCGCACGAACCAACGCCCAACCGATCAGATGCGTGAAACTGACCTTGCCACCCCGCCCACGCGACAGATGGTTGTTGATCACGATACGGTTGTCGACCATCAACTTGGCCGGAACACCACGCACCGAAGTAGCAGTCGGAACCCCGAGCGAAGCCTCCATGTTCTGCACGATCTTGCCGGCCACGCCACGCAGAACCGTGGTTTTCGCGCCGGGCGGGGCGGTGCCGTTCGCCGAGGGCTGCGACGCGGCCTTGGCCGGTTGCGCCTTCGCGGGCGATGCGGTGCCGGTATACGGCTCGAAATCCGCGAAGAACTCGTGCCACGCGGGGTCCACACTCGTCGGATCTGCCAGGAAGAGCTGATACTTCTCTTCCACGATCCAATCGTTCGGCCCGAATGAGGCCAGCCGAGCCGGATCCGCGTTTGTTTCATTTGCCATGTTGCTCGCAACCACTCGATCGTCGGGAGTAGACCGGGGCCTGGACGGCTCCTCGGTCGGTTGCGGGGCACCTCGTCATCGGCACGCGGTTTCCCGCAGAGAAGGGCGAAGGTCAGGCGGCTCTCGGAGCGCGGTGCGATTCCGAGTGATCACCGGACGTGCGGCGGTGTCAGTTGGAATGGCGCAATCGTGACCTTTCCGCATGTTGTGGCGAGGGTAGCACCACCGGGAACCGCGACCAACCGCGCTAACGGCCTTGGTCGCGCGGCTTGAGCGAGACTCAAGGTTGCCTGATCAGAGGCTTGTTTCGAGGCTGTCCGGTAAGCCCCTGAACACCCTCGGACTCCTGACGACACCATGATCCACAATGTACCCAGGGGTCACAGCCCTAGCTTGAGGTTCAACCCGTGCGGCGTGGCCTCGAGGACGCCAATGCGGGGGACCTGCGGCCGCTGGTGCGGATGTTCGCGCGCCTGGAGGGTGTCGCTCTGCGGTCGGAGCTGATCCACCCGACTGGGGAGGTGCCAGCCGGGTCGTGGTTGCGGGTGAGGGGCTCAATCGTCCAGGTTTTGGACGATTTATCCGGTGCAGCATCTGTACTTGGAAGGCGCGGTCCTCGATGGCGGGCGTCAGGTATTCGATCGGCATCAGCGACAGCGGGGGGAGAGGGCGAACTGCCTGCGCCCGCGGTCTGAGGTCCTGTTCGCTCTGGCGGCTGCCGCCAGGAACCGTCAGTGCCATCGCCCTGACCGAGGTGCTCCGCGGCGGTCCTCGGGACGCTTCGGTCCATCGTGTGCTGTCCCGGATCGTGGTGCTTCCCGTGAGTCAGGAACTGGGATGGCGAGCGGGAGAGCTTCTCGGCGCGGCCGGGCTGTCCGGGCACAGATGCGCCATCGACGCGGTGGTGGCCGTGACGGCACTGGAGCTACCCCGTCCCCTGCTTCTGCTGACCAGGGATCCCGGCGATCTGACCCGGCTCGTCGAGGAACCGGGCCGGCCCAAGGATCAACGGATCGCCGTGATCCACGTGTAGTCCGCCGTCGGCGTCGAGGTGGGCTGATCCGGTCAATTCCAACGTCGCCATGGGACGTCAGCCCGGCGGCGGGTAGGTGGTGAGAAACGCGGCACGAGCGGACGGCCGTGTCCTTCGCCGTGCCGGATCGTTGTGCGGGTGGCGTGGTCGGTTTCGGAGAAGGCGCCCGGGGTGCGGTGATGAGGCAGGTCTTCGAGGCGTCTGATGTCGAGCACGCCGAGCATGTCCTCCGCGAGACCTACGGTGGGAACATCCGCGTCGACACCGGGCGCGTGCCGGCGGGCATCCGGCTGGAGACCGCGCCGATCGTGCCGGGGCTTCGGCTCGATCAGATCGATCTCGGACTCGACTTCGGGTTGCGGGCGGAGCCGCTCGGGGTGCTGGTGATCTGCCGGATACGGTCGGGGAGTCTCGCCTATCGATGTGACGGGGGCCCGCGGTCGTACGGGCCGGGTGACGTCTTCATCCCGGTGCGGCCCGATGAGGCGTACGCGGTCAGCTGTGCAGAAACGGACTTCACCACGGCGGTGCTCGATCCGGCCCTGCCCGGGAGGATGGCGGACACCGAACCGGGGCGCCGTCCGGAGCCGGTGCGGTTCAGTGGGCACGCACCGCTCTCGCTCGAAGCGGCGCAGACCTGGAATCTCGCCTACCGCTACGTTCGCGAGGCGATCAGCTGCGTCGACGAGGCGATCGGTGGCGCCGGCGAGATGCCTCCGATCGGCGGGCCGGTGGTGAACCCGCTGCTCGCGGACAGTGCCACCCGGCTGCTGGTGGCCACCGCGCTGACCGTCTTCCCGAACAACGCGCTCGCCGACCCGACGATCGAGGACAGACGCGACGCGCACCCGGTGACCCTGCGCCGGGCCGTCGCGTTCATCGACGAGAACGCGCACCGGGAGATAGCCCTGGCCGACATCGCGGCGGCCGCGCACGTCACCGGCCGCTCGTTGCAGCTCTCCTTCCGCCGCCATCTGAACATCACCCCGATGGGCTATCTCCGCCGCGTCCGCCTCGAGCACGCGCACCGCGACCTCCTGGCCGCCGACCCGGCCGCCACCACGGTCATCGCCGTCGCCGCACGCTGGGGATTCCTCGACCACAGCCGCTTCGCCGCCGCCCATCACCAGGCCTACGGCGCCTCACCCGCACAGGCCCTCCGCGACGGCGCCGGCTGATCGCCTTTCTTGCGCTTTCTGGCTTTTCACGTACGGCCGTCCCGCTCCCGACCCGCTCAAAAGGCGGCCGGGTCAGCGTGCGACGGCCGTCCCGCTCTCCAGCCTATCGACATGGGTGAGCGTGAGATGGCCACCGGATGACATCTCGGATTTCCGGGAAACGGGAGGTACCGGGGCTCGATCGCGTTCCTAAGCTGGGCCCGGGAGTCCACTTCAGACCGTATCGGAGTGATGGTGAGACGGCACGATCACGGCCAACGGCAGTCCGGGCGGCCCGGTGGCACGCCGCACCGGCACGAGCACGGGCACGACCCGGCGGCGGGTGTGCACGGACAGATCGCCCTGCTCCAGCGTACGGCCGGGAACGCCGCGGTCGAGCACCTGCTCGCGCAGCGCATGCACGACCGCCGCCTGTCCCAGGAGGACGACTCGGACGACGAGTTCTTCGACGCGATCGAACAGCAGGACGCCGAGGCCCCGGCGCAGGAGCCGCCGGCCCGGGAGCAGCCCGCGCAGGAGACCGGCGGCGGCATCGACCTGGCCGCCCCTCTCGCGCCTCTCGCCGCCGTGCGGCAGTTGCTCGCCCAGGCCGGGCTCGACGAGGCGACGGCACGGCGGCTGACCGGCGAGATCGTGGAGATCGTGGCCGCCGGCGGTGGCGTCCAGGAGGTCGCGATCCGGCTCTCCCGCGAGGGCAGTGTCACGACCGAGGGGGAGGGCAGTGTCACGACCGAGGGGGAGGGCAGTGTCACGACAGAGCGGGAGGGCAGTGTCACCGCCGGGGAGGAGCCCGAGGCGCCGGCTGCGGAGGCCGCGGTCGCCGAGCAACAGAAGGGCTTCTGGGACGGCGACCTCTACAAGGGCGTCGGCAACCTCGGCGCCGGGGTCGGGATGCTTCTCCAGATCGTCGGCATCGCCACCGGCAACCGTACGCTCTCGATGACCGGCGCCGGGCTGACCGGCCTGTCGTCCGCCGGTGACCTGGGGTCGGAGCTCAACCGGCTCTGGGAGAAGAAAAACATCAACTGGGGCAAGGCGGGCGGCGGCGCGCTCGGCGTGCTGGGTGGCGCCCTGAACATCAAGGGCATCTCGATGCTCGCCGCGGGCACCAGCGCCACGCTCGCCACGAACCCGGTTCGCAACGCGGGCCTCTCCATCATCCTGGTCGGCCAGGTCGTCAAGGCGATCGGCGAGGGCAAGAAGTGGGAGGAGTGGGGCATCTTCGACAAGTCACGGAAGAGGCGGGAGCCCACCACCGCCCTGGAGATGCAGGCCCGCTGACCGAAAAGGACAGGAACGAGGAAGGGCCCGCGCTCCACGGGGGAGAAGCGCGGGCCCTTCCGGCCTGTGTGGAACCGGTCAGTCGTCGGACGTGGTCTTCTTCGTCTTGATCATCAGGCCGTTGAGGTACAGGGACTCGCGGCACTGGGTGGCCGGGGAGGCGTTCGCCGGGGTGCCGGGCGTACGGCAGCTGACCAGCATGCTGATCTTGGCGCCGGCCGGGACCCGGATCGGGGTGACCGAGTGGTAGTCCTGGTTGCGGAAGTTCTCCAGGGCGTACGTGACGACCGGGACGCCGTTCGCGGTGACCCGCAGCGTGCCCTCGTCGCCCTGCACGTTGTCCACCAGGAAGTCGGTGAGCAGGAACGTCTGGCCCTGCGGGACGGTGTAGCTGCGCTCGGCCGAGCCGGACTTGTTGGTCCGGAAGGTGATCGCCGCCGAGAACTGCTCGCCCTGCCCGTTCCCGGTCGCGCCGGTGCCGCCGCCGTCGCCGGTGCCGCCGCCCTGCTGGCCGGAGCCGCCACTGGGCGCCGCGGTGGTCGCGGCCGGCGCCGGGTCCGGCGGGGTGGTCGCCAGCTCCGCCTCCTGGGCGGCCCGCTCCTGCGCGGTGTTCTGGTCGACCGCCTCCTTCGCGGCCGACTTCACCGCCGGGCGGACCAGGCCGAACCAGAGCGCGAGCAGTGCCAGCAGCAGCGCGAGCAGCGCCGCCAGCAGCTTGAGCAGCCCGGCCGAGATGATCGGCTTCTGGACGAAGACGCCCTCCATGGCGAGGACCCGGCCGCCCTCGGGCTTGGCCTCCGCGGTGAACGGGAACTCGCGCGGCGGACCCCACCAGTGCCAGCGCCGGGCGCGGACGGTCAGCGAGGTCTCGGCGCGGGTGCCGTTGCCGATGATCGCGACCGGCGGGCGGAGCGCGAAGGTGACCTGGTCGGTGCCGTCGACCGCGGCGAACGCGACGTCCTCGGCCACGTTGCCGTGGTTGTCGGTGTCGATCCGGTACCGGGCCTGCTTGATCCCCGAACGGGAGCCCGGCTGGAGCTGGGTGGTCACCTCCTGGAACGGCTCGACGGTGAGCAGGCCCTCCTGCACCACGGTCGCGTCCGGGTGTTCCGAGGGGACGACCCGTACGCCGAAAGGCCTCTCACCCGCCGCGACCCGCGCCGAGCGTGGCGGGGCGAAGGTGACCGTGACGGTCTCGCTGCCCGCGGGATAGATGGTGACGTCCGCCGGCTCGACCCGGGCCCACTCCGCCGTTTCGCCGAGGACCTCGATCCGATAGGCCTCCACGGTGTCGCCCGAGTTACGCACGGTCACCGGGACCGCGACTGTGGAGCCGGGGGCCACCGAGACGGTCTCGCTCCCCAGATTCGCCGATGCACGCATGGTGCTGAGCGTCAGGCATCGACGAGCGCAACAGTAGGGCCGTCCGGGAACGGTCTCGGGCAAACCCGTTGCCCGTCCGGTACGCGGCCCTTGGCGTCCACAATCCGTTAAGTACTTGCTAAGGCCCTCCGGTCAGAATGTCCGTGTCACACCGAAGGGGGAACGATCATGCAGCGGGTGCCGGTATATGTCCAGGCCACGGATCCGATCACGTTGCTCGGCATGAACAGCCACCTTGCCGGGCGGCCCGAGATCCGGGTGGTCGGCGAGGCGGAACGGGCGTCCGCGGCGGTCACCGTCGTCGTGCCGGACACGGTCAACGAGGAGACGTACGCCACTCTGCGTGAGTTGCGCCGCGGGACGAGCCGGCTGGTGCTGGTGCCGTCCACTCTGGACGACGCGCAGCTCTCCCGCGCGGTCGAGTGCGGTGTCGTCGGCGTGGTGCGCCGCTCCGAGGTCTCCTCGACCCGGCTGGTCCAGGCGATCCTGGGCGCCGCGAAGGGCGAGGGCAGTGTCCCGGGCGATCTGCTGGGCCGGCTGCTGGAGCAGATGGGCCGCCTGCAGCGCGAGGTGCTGCACCCGCGCGGTCTCACGCTGCGTGGCCTGACCACCCGCGAGGTCGACGTGCTCCGGCTGGTCGCCGAGGGCCTGGAGACGCGCGAGATCGCCTCGAAGCTCTCCTACTCGGAGCGGACGGTGAAGAACGTGTTGCACGAACTGACCACCCGCCTCCAGCTCCGGAACCGGGCGCACGCGGTCGCGTACGCCCTACGCCACGATCTGATCTGATCACGCTGATCTGATCACGATCCGGCCGGTTCGGCATTTCGGCCGAGGGCACAGATCCTGCCCCCAGAACTGCCCCGGCGCCCGGTGCGGGCGCCGGGGCTTCCGTCTGACGATGTAACCCCGTCTGTCTTCCCTGAGGTGTCTCACGTGCGAATGTCTCGGACGTTCACGGCCGCCGCGCTGGCCGCGCTCGTCGCGGTGCCGGTGGTGTGGGCGGTGGTCGCCGGTGAGGCGGGCGCCGCACCCGGCGATCCGCCGCTGGCCGCGTCCGACCTGCGGGTGGCCTATGTGGGCACCGCCCACCGGTCGATCGGTGTGATCACCGGCAGCGGCGCCACCGCGGTCACCACCCCGCTCTTCAACACCACCGTGCAGCACTTCGACGACGAGGCCTCGGCCCGCGGCGCCACCGTGACCTGGGTGAGCCGCCGTACGTCGCGGCTCGCGCAGGTCTGGGTCCGGACCGGCAGCGGCGACCCGAGGCAGCTCACCACGGACACCGCGCAGGTGGCGAGCCATCCGGTGGTCTCGCCGGACGGCGCCACGATCGCGTACGCGATGACCCGCGAGGGCCAGGGCAGTGCCCGCGACGTCTGGACCGTCCCGGTCGCCGGGGGCACTCCGGCCCGGGTGACCGACGGGACCGGCGACAACTACTGGCCCTCCTGGTCGCCGGACGGTACCGAGATCGCCTTCGAGGGCAAGCGCGGGAGCGATGTGCCGCAGGTCTGGTGCATCCCGGTCGTGAACGGCACCGCGGCCTACGTCACGGACGTCGCCGGTGGGGCGGGGGAGCCGTCCTGGAACCCGGTGGACCGGAGCCTGATCGCGTACACCGCGGCGCCGGCCAGCGCGAACGACCGCAAGGTGCACATCGTCGCCCCGGACGGCACCGCCGACCACCTGATGCTGAACAGCGTGTGGGAGAGCCGGGAGGCCGCCTGGTCGCCGGACGGCGTCACGGTCGCGTTCGTCAGCCGCAGCACCCAGCCGGACGGCGCGATGGACGACGTCGAGAAGGTGTACAGCGGCGTGCCGCGCGCCGACGGCTGCCCCTGCATCGCCGAGCTCCAGCTCCAGGAGGACCGGTCGGTCGGCACCCCGAGCTGGTACGACCCGGACGGCTCCGGCGAGCGCCTGCTGATCACCCGCACCACCGCGGCGGACCGCTACACCGCGGACCTCTCCGACGTACGGCCGGACGCGGTCGACCCGCGGGACCTGGGCCTGACCGTGCTCCGCGAGGACACCGGCGCGTCCGCGAACCCGGACCTGCTCTGGAACACCACCGGCGGTGACCCGTGGACGTCCCGGCCGTCGTACTCGCCGGACGGGCAGCGGATCCTGATCAGCCGCTTCCAGACCGAGGGGACGACCCGGGTGGCGCGGCTCTGGACGGTCTGGGCGGACGGCACCAACGCCGCGCAGTTCACGCTGCCGGACCGCACGGCCACCGGGTCGGAGACCCAGGCGGTCTGGTCACCCGACGGGACCCGGATCGCCTATGTCCTGCGTACGCCGGGAGCCGCGGCCCGGATCGTCGTCGTGAACGCGTCCAGTGGCGCGCTGGTCACGACGATCCCGACGAGCTACGACGCGGTCGGCGACACCCAGCCGGCCTGGTCGCCGGACAGTACGACGCTGGTCTACTCGCACGGCCAGACCGAGGGCAGCACGGCGAACAGCCACATCTGGACCGCGTCCGCCGACGGCACCGGCACCCCGATCGACCTGACCCTGCTGTCGGGCGGCACCGGGCGCGCCGACTACGGCGCCGCCTACTCCCCGGACGGCAACGAGATCGCGTTCGGCCGGGCGCCGGACGGCATGCTCGTGATGAACCCGGCCGGTGGGGGCTGCCGGGTGCTGGTCCCGGCGGGCGACACCTGCTCGGGCACGCTGACCGCACCGGACGACGGGCCGCACCACCCGCGCGAGATCGACTGGTCGCCGGACGGCGCGTACCTCGCGCACACCGCCCGCCGGTACGCCGCGGACACCGAGCCCGATTACGTCAAGTCGTACGAGATGAGCAGCGGGGACCGCGACGGCCTGACCTGGGAGATCCCCGGCCGTCACATGTGGCCGGCCTGGCAGCACGCCAGCGATCTGACCACCGCGGTGGTCAAGGAGCCGGAGACCTTCACCACCGGCGAGACCACCACGGTGAACCTCTCGGTCACCGACAACGGCCCGGTCACCGCGAACGGCGTGCACGTCGACTTCACCGTGCCCGCAGGCTTCAGCGTCACCGACCTGGCCACCGACACCGGCACCTGCGACGTCAACGCGCTCCGCTGCGACCTGGGCTCGCCGGGCATCGGCGTGACGGTCGTCGTGCGGGCGACGATCACCGCGTCCGCCGCCGTGACCGGAGTGCTGAGCTGGACGGCGGCCGGCTGGCTCTACGACGCCTCCCCGGTGGACAACACCGCGTCGGTCGGCGTGACGGCCGAGGCGCCGCCCGCCTCGCCCAGCCCGTCGGCCCCGGCCTCACCCAGCGCGTCCGCCTCGGTCCCGCCGGTGCCGCCGGTGGCGCCGGACCCGCCGGAGCTGGTGGTCAGCGTGGTGATCAACCCGTCGCCGACCTTCGTGGGTCACCGGACCACGGTGCGGTACACGATCCGCAACATCGGCGGCAGCACCGCCACGGACGTGACCATCGAGCCGAAGCTGCCCTCGGGCATCCCGGTGGTCTCCCGGCCGGGTGCCTGTGACGCGACCGTCTGCCGGATCGGCGACCTGCCCGCGGGCGGGGTCAGCACGCTGACGTTCATCCTGGTGCCAGGGAAGAAGACCAGCACGACCGTACGCGGCACGATCACCGCGGACACCCTGGACGACCTCGACGTCAGCAAGGTGTTCCAGGTGCTCGAACCGCGGATCGAGGTCACCCCCGAGGTGGGGCCGCCCGGGTTCGTCACGAGCGTCCGGGGCTTCGACTTCCCGCCCGGCGTCAAGGTCCGGCTGGCCTGGGACACCGGGGTGACCGTGGCGGCCAACCCGGCGGTGCCGGACGCGAAGGGCCGGTTCGACGCGCAACTGCTGGTGATCTGGAAGGACGAGCTGGGCGCCCGTAGGGTGCTGGCGACCGGCTCCGGGTTCAGCCCGGCCGAGGCGGACTTCTTCGTGGTCCAGCCGGCGCAGCAGCCACCGGGTCTGGTGTGGCGTAAGTGATCGACGAGGTGGACGCGGCGCTGATGGCGCTGCTGACCGAGGACACCCTGCCCGGCACCGACGTGCAGGTGGCGTTCGACGCGCCGACCAAGGAGTGGACCGCCCGGCGGACCGCGCCGACGGTGAACCTGTTCCTCTACGACATCCAGGAGGACATGACGCTGCGCCAGGAGGGTTCGGCGGTCGAGTACGCCGCGGACGGCGCGGTGGTGGCCGAGCACGACGCGCCCCGCTACTTCTCGCTCTCCTACCTGGTGACCGCGTGGACCAGCCGGCCGCAGGACGAGCACCGGATCCTGTCGATCCTGCTCGCCGGCCTGGTCCGGTACGACGCGGTGCCGCCGGAGCGCCTCACCGGGACGCTCGCCGGGCTGCGGATGCCGGTCTCCATGACGATCGCCGTACCGCCCGCGCGGGACCGGGGTCTCGCGGACATCTGGACCGCGCTCGGCGGCAACCTGAAGCCCTCGCTCGACCTGGTGGTCCTCGCGCCGCTCGCGGGCGGCAGCGTCCGGGCCGCCGCGGCGGTCACCGACGGGCTGCGGCTGCGGACCCGGGACGTGCAGTCCGGAGCGGACGAGTCCCGCCGGCTCAACCTGCCGGACGTCCCGGCCGAGGACCCGGACGGCGCACTGGGCGGGCCCCGGGAACGCGAACTGCCCGCCGAGCGCCGCCGCCGCGGTGACGGCAGCCGGCCGCTGGGACAGCGCCGGTGAGCGCCCCGGAGGAATCGGTGCCGGACGAGCTGGGGCGACCGGAGCCGGAGACGGCCGGGCCCGCGTACCTCGGCGCCCGGGTCACGCTGGTCGAACAGCGGGTACGGCGGGCCGTCGAGGTGCGGCAGTCCACCGACCCGCAGCCGGACGACCCGCTGCGGGGCCTGCACATCTCGCACGCCGAGGTGCGCCGCCTGCTCGACGACCCGGCCGCCGGACCGCTGCCGGACCTGGTCGACCGGGACGCGCTGGACGCCGCCGAGGAGGCCGCCGAGCGTGCCGAGAAGGCCGGCGCCCCGGTGCCGCTGCGCCGGCTCGCCGAGGAGTTCGGCCTGCTCCCGCTCGACGTCGAACTCCTGCTGATCGCGCTCTTGCCGGACCTCGACCGGCGGTACGAGCGGCTTTACGGATATCTCAACGACGACGTCACCCGGCCGCGCGCCACCGTCGGGCTCGCCATCGAGCTGTGCGGGGTGCCCTCGGTGCTCGGCGGTGCGCGGGCCCGGCTGACCGCGGGGTGCCCGCTGGTCGACGGCGGGCTGCTGCTGGTCGAGGAGGCGGACCGGCCGTTCCTGACCCGGACGCTGCGGGTCCCGGACCGGGTGACCGGGCACCTGCTCGGCGACGACCGTCCCGACCCGCGCCTGGGCCGCCTGCTGCGCCCGGCGTCCGGGTTCCAGGAGAGCTCGCCGGGGCTGATCGAGGCGCTGACGGCCGGGCACCGGCTCGCGTACGTGCACGACCCGACGGGCGGCGCGGCCGAGGAGCTCGCCGCGGCGGCGCTGGCCGGGCTGGGCCGCCCGGCGTTCCACCTGGACCTGGAGGCGCTGGCCGGCGATCCGGCCCCGGCCGAGGCGGTCGCCGCAGCGGTCCGCGAGACGCGCCTGGCGGGTGGCGGCCTGATCGGCGGGCCGGTCGACCCGGCGCACATCGGGCTGCTCGCCGGGCTGCTCGACGCGCCCGTCCCGGTGTTGCTGACCGGGCGGTCCCGGTGGGATCCCCTGTGGTCCTCTCGTCCGCCCGTGCTGGTCACGGCGCCACCGCTCGGGGCGGAACGGCGGGTGGCGGTCTGGTCGGCGGCGTTGGATGATCTCGGTCTCTGTCCGGAGGAGGGCACCGACGTCGCACGGGAGCTCTCGCCGTACGTCCTGAGTGTGAAGCAGGCACGGAAGGCAGCTGCGGTAGCGGCGCAGAAGGCCCTGATCGCCGGCGCGAAGCGCATCGGCGGCGACCATATCCGGGACGGTGTACGCAGTCAGAACGCCGCCGGTCTGGAACAGCTCGCCCGGCGGGTGGAACCCGGCGTGACCTGGGACGACCTGGTGGTGCCGCCGGACACCGGTGAGCAGCTGCGCGATCTGGCCGGACGGGTGCGGCACCGGGAGCGCGTGCTGGGCGACTGGCGCCTGCGGCCCGGCGGCGGACGGGGACGCGGTGTGACCGCGCTCTTCGCCGGCGACTCGGGCACCGGCAAGACCATGTCGGCCGAGGTGGTCGCCGCGGATCTCGGCCTGGACATGTACGTGGTCGACCTCTCCACGGTGGTGGACAAGTACGTCGGCCAGACCGAGAAGAACCTGGAGCGGATCTTCACCGAGGCGGCGGGCGTCAACGGCGTGCTGCTCTTCGACGAGGCGGATGCGATCTTCGGCAAGCGCTCCGAGGTGAGCGACGCGCACGACCGGTACGCCAACATGGAGAGCGCCTACCTGCTCCAGCGGATGGAGTCGTTCGACGGGGTGGCCATCCTGACCACGAACCTGCGGTCCAACCTGGACGAGGCGTTCATCCGGCGGCTGGATGTGATCGTCGACTTCCCGGTGCCGGACCACATGCAGCGGCGGGCGCTCTGGGACCACTGCCTCGGCACCGAGCTGCCGCGCGCGACGGACGTGGACCTGGTCCGGTGCGCCCGGATGTACGAGCTCTCCGGTGGCGCGATCCGGGCGTGCGCGATCAGCGCCGGCTACCTCGCGGCGGCCTCGGGCGGCCCGGTCACCATGGCCCACCTGGTCGCGGCGGCGGAACGGGAGTACCGCAAGATGGGCCGCCTGCTGCCGATCGGCTGACCGGGCTCAGGTGGCCTGCGGACGTGGCGTGCCCATGTCGATCTCGATCCACGGGCTCATCAGCTCCGGGGTGATCTTCCGGTCGGCACGCCGCGTCTCCATCCGGCCACGGGCGTCCTCCTCGCTCTGCGTCTCCAGCGGCCAGAACTCGGTGGTGCCGTCCACCTTGACCAGCGCCCAGTACTGATAGTGGGTGAGGGTCAGGTAGATCCGCTTGCTCCGGTAGTCGAGCACGATCTTGGTGTTGTGCTCGCCCTTCGACCCGGCACCGGTGTACTCCGCCAGGCCACGAGGGGCCTCGGCGGCGTTCTGCACGGACGAGCCGGCCCCGCTCTGTGACGCACGATGGTAGTGATCCTGCAGGAGCGCGCTCTCCGCCGGGACGTTCTCCTGGCTGGCCTTCGGGAGCTTCCCGGCGTCGTCCTGGTGCCAGCTGCGCAGCGTGCCGGGCTCGGTCGGGCTCTTCACCCGGCGGCCCCGCTCGTCCGCCGTGCGCTCGTCCAGGAGGGATCCGCTCTCCAACTGGTAGCGCACGTCGAAGAGCAGGTTGAGCATCGGCCGGGGCAGGATGGCCCGGGCCTTCGCCCAGGTCAGCCTCTCGATCGGCAGTTGGCCGGGGGTACGGGCGGCGCTGGGGCCGGTCTCGAATCCCGCGGTGCCCAGGGCGGGGCCGGCCTTGTCCCACATCTCCTGGTCGTCGGCCCAGGTCGTCGACATGGCCTGCTGACTTCCCTTGTTCAGGACGTTGTGCTGGTGCCCCTGCAGCTGCGGGTTCACGCTGTACCGGGTCGCGTGTGCGGACCGCCCCCGCAGCGCCTGGTTGATGAGCGGGATGAGACCGTCCAGGAAGGCGGCCTGCTCGCCCACCTCCTGCCCGGCGGTCAGCGTGCGCACATTCCGGCGGAGGGTGTCGACCTTCGTCTTCTCCGCCTTCAGCCTGCTCTCCTGCTCGTCCGTGGCGGCCATGCCGATCGCCGCGTCCAGGTCGTCCAGGACCGCGATCACCAGGTAGTCCATCAGCTGTGGCCGGGTCAGCCGGGTCACGTCGTCTTTGCCGTGCGCGGTGGCGTAGCCCTGCGGGGTGACCTTGACGGCCTGTGTCAGCAGCCCCTCCCGGCGCGCCGCCTCCTCGGGGGCGAGTGGTGCGAGGGCCCGCTGGACGACCTGGCCGACCGCCGCGTTGCCGATGCTGCGCTGCAGGAGATGCAGACGGGCCGCTTCCGGGGCAAGATGTGTCCTGTGTAGACGAGGCCCGGCCGTCCGGTTCTGATCCGGTCTGGTCCGGTCGAGCCCCTGTCGCATCCCCTCAGTCAACACCACCGCGCGGCGGTCGCTCGGGCACGCTTTGTGCCCTCCGGTACGCCCCGACGGACCTTGGAACCGCACGGCGTCCCGGCGAGGCTGGCAGGGTCCACCATTACGGGTTTAAGGGGTTCCGTATGCCGACGTACCTGTCTCCCGGCGTCTACGTGGAGGAGGCGCCGAGCGGCTCTCGTCCCATCGAGGGTGTCGGCACCGCCGTGACGGCGTTCGTGGGGTTCGCCGAGAAGGGCCCCTTCCACACGCCGACCCTGGTCACCAACTGGAGCCAGTACGTCCAGGTCTTCGGCGGCATGGTCGAGGGCACCTACCTGGCCAACTCGGTCTACGGCTACTTCGCCAACGGCGGCGGCGTCGCGTACGTCGTCCGGGTCGGCACCCCGGCCACCGGGAACGTCAGCGGCAACGGGCAGAAGGCGCTCTCCAACGGCTCGCCGGTCCGCGTCGGCACCTTCCGCGCGGCGGCCCTGGCCGGTTCCGCGGCCGGCGGTGAGATCACCGTCGAGGTGGCCGACCCGGAGGGCGACGGCACCGGCGACGACCAGTTCCGCCTCGTCGTCAGCCAGAACGGTCAGCAGGCCGAGGTCTTCCAGGGCTCGTTCCGGCGCCGCGCCGACAACAACGTGGTCGCCCAGGTCCGCGAGCACTCCAAGCTGATCGTGCTGGAGGAGGCGGCCGCCGCGAACTCGCTGGCCCGCCCCGCCAACCAGTCGGTCGCGCTGCCCACCCCGGCGCCCGGCGCGGACGTCGTCCCCTCCGGCATCTCGGTCGACGAGTTCGCCGGTGACGTGGACACCCGCTCCGGTCTCGGCGGTCTCGAGGCGATCGACGAGGTCACCATGGTGGTGGCGCCCGACCTGATGGCGGCGTACCAGCAGGGTGCGCTCAGCCTGGAGGAGGTCAAGGCCGCGCAGCTCGCGCTGATCTCGCACTGCGAGCAGATGGGCGACCGGCTGGCCATCCTGGACGCCCCGCCGGAGCTCAGCGCCCAGCAGGTGCGCGTCTGGCGGCAGGAGACGGCGGGCTACGACTCCAAGTTCGCGGCGCTCTACTACCCCTGGGTCAAGGTCTTCGACCCGGCCGGCGGCCGCAACGTGATGATGCCGCCGAGCGGTCTGATCGCCGGCCTCTGGTCGCGCACCGACAACGAGCGCGGCGTGCACAAGGCCCCGGCCAACGAGATCCTGCGCGGCGTCGTCGAGCTGCAGAACAACGTCACCAAGGGCGAGCAGGACCTGCTCAACCCGATCGGCGTCAACTGCATCCGGGCGTTCCCGGGCCGCGGCGTCCGGGTCTGGGGCGCCCGTACCCTCTCCTCCGACCCGGCCTGGCGCTACATCAACGTGCGCCGCCTCTTCAACTACATCGAGGAGTCGATCCTCCTCGGCACCCAGTGGATCGTCTTCGAGCCGAACGACCAGCGGCTCTGGGGCACCATCCGGCGCAACATCAACGCCTTCCTGACCGAGGAGTGGCGGCGGGGCGCGCTGTTCGGCGCCACCGCGGCCGAGTCGTTCTACGTCAAGTGCGATGCCGAGACGAACCCGCCGGAGGTCATCGACCGCGGCCAGGTCGTCTGCGAGATCGGCCTCTGCCCGGTCAAGCCGGCCGAGTTCGTGGTCTTCCGCCTTTCGCAGTTCTCCGACAGCACCAGCCTCGTCAACGAATAGGCGACGAGCAACCAGTAAAGGAAGGCGGCGACAATGGCCGGTGGCGACACTCTCATCGTCCACAGCTTCTCGGTGGAGCTCGGTGGCATCCAGGTCGAGTACGTGCAGGAGGTCAGCGGGCTCACCTTCGAGCTCGACGCCATCGAGGTCCAGCAGGTGACCCCGACCGGCGAGCTGGTCATCCGCAAGATCCCCGGCGCGCGCAAGGGCGGCGAGTGCACCATCACCCGCGGCCTCGACAAGAGCAGCGCCTTCACCGAGTGGATCAAGAAGACGTTCCTGAACGGCGCGGTCGACGACGCCCGTAAGCACATCAGCATCATCATCAACGACTCGCAGCGCCAGGAGGGCCGGCGCTTCGAGCTGACCAACGCCTGGGTCAACAAGTGGGAGGGCCCGAGCCTCAAGGCCGGCGACTCCACCGCCGCGACCGAGAAGGTCACCGTGGTCTACGAGGACATCAGCACGTCATGAGGCGCCGCAGCGTATCCGCGGGGGAGGTCCTGCCGGATCTCCCCACGGAGGCTGAACCCCCGGTCCGCTTGCAGACCGAGTTCACCTTCCACCTCCCCCGGGGGTACGTGGACGAGGACGGCCAGGTGCACCGGGACGGCTCGATGCGCCTGGCCACCGCGCGGGACGAGCTCGCGCCGCTGATCGACGTCCGGGTGAAGCAGAACCCGGCGTACCTGTCGGTGGTGCTGCTCAGCCTCGTGGTCACCCGGATCGGCACGATCACCACGATCCGTACCGAGACCATCGAGCGGCTCTTCGCCTCGGACCTGGCCTTCCTCCAGGACCTCTACCGGCGGATCAACGCCGAGGGCCACACCCTCGCCGAGGTCACCTGCCCGAACTGCGACACGTCGTTCGACGTCGACCTGGCCGGCAGCCGCCTGGGGGAATCGTGACGTACGGGACCGACCGTCTCCACGAGGAGGTCGCGTACGTCGCCTACCACTTCCACTGGCCGCGAGCGGAGATCCTCGGCCTCACCCACGCCGACCGTCTCCGCCACGTGGAGGAGATCGCGCGCATCAACACCAGGATGAACGAGGTTCGGTAACACCATGGCGGTTTGGGACAGGCTGCGGCGGCGCGGTTCCGCTCCGGCGCCCACCGAGCCTCCCGCTCCGGCGGCGCCCCGGGAGCCCGAGCCGGCCTGGACGTCGCTCCCCCCGTTGCGCCCGTCCCTGGCCGACCGCCCTCTCGACCTGCTCAGCGACGCCGCCCGGTTCACCGCATCCCTCTCCACAGTTCAAAACCCTTCCTTCCGTACGCCGTGGGCCAAGCATCGCGACGCGACCGCCCCCGCGGGAGTCCTCCGCGACCTGCTACGCCCCGCCGGCCCCCCGCGCCCGCCGGCCTCGCGCGTGTCTGCCCCGAGTCCGTCTGCCGCCGCGCCGTCGATGCCGCTGCGCGTTCCCGCCGAACCCGCCTCCGCCGCTCCCTCCGATAGGGACCCGGCACCCCTCGCGGTCCCGTCGAGTCCGTCCGGGGCATCCGTGCCCGCGCCGCTCTCCTCCGGGCCCTCCTCCAGCGCGACTCCGCCGGGTTCCGGGCGTGCCTCCTCCGCCGCGGTGCCGGTACGCCCGTCGGCGCGTGGCCGCTCCCTGATCTCCGCACCGCGGTCCGAGCCCGCCCGTCGCCTGCCGACCCGCCCACGCCACCCGATCGCCAGGAGCGCGACCTCACCCGCTTCCCCCGGCACGACGGCCTCAACCGCTTCACCCGGCCCGGCCTCGGGCTCTTCACCCGGCACGGCTTCGAGCTCTTCACCCGGCACGGCCTCAGCGGCCACTTCCGCGCCGATCGACATGCCCCTGCACTCCGCCGCCGTCCCGCCGCCCGTGACCGTTCCAGATCAGTCGAATCCCGCGGTGCTCCAGCGCTCGTCCGCTGCTGTTCCCGAGAGGTCGCCCGCACCCCCCACGGTCCGCCGCCCCCGGGTGTCGGGCCTCGGCGACCCGATGGAGGGCGCCCCCGCGACCGCCCGCTTCGGCCCGGCGAACCAGGACCGCCCGCCACGCGTGGTCAGCCGCCCGGCGCCGCTCTCTCCCACCTCGAACACCGCAGACACTCCGGCCCCCTCCGGCTCCGAACCACGCCCGCTCCCGGCTTCACCCCCTCCCGGCGGCACCGCACCCACCGTTCCTCGTCTTCCCGGCACCGCACCTGCCGCTCCTGGTTCTCCCGGCGCCGCACCGGCTGTTCGAGGATCTCGGGGTGCCGCGCCTGATTCTCCGAACCCCGTGATCGCCCGGCGTCTCACCGGCACTCCGGATACTCCACCGGACAGGTCGGCACCGACCGCCGGCTCCTTCGGCGACAAATCAGAGATGTCGGTTAGGGGGAGAGGTGGCGACTCGCCGTCGGCTGCGCTCCGGGACGTGACGCCGGGCAAGCCCCGCCCGGGTGGCCTGGGCGCTCCAATGTCGACACCGCCCGCCTCGATGTCCTCGACCCCACCCGCCCAGCGCACCGAGCGCATTCGTCCGGCCGAGCCCGTTCGCCCGCCTGAATCGGTTCGCCCGCCTGAATCCGCTCGCCCGATTGAATCCGCTCGCCCGGCAGAACCTGTTCGTCCTGCCACCCCCACCGGTCCCGCCGTGCCGGGTGGTGAGCGGCCGGTAGTCCCCGGTCAGTCACAGCGTGCGACGACCCCGGGCGCGCCATTGGTACAGCGCTCCGTGCTACCCGCCGCCGACAACTCCGCCGGTCCCGCCCAGCACCCCGGTCCCGCCCAGCACTCCGGTCCCGCCCAGCGGCCTGGTTCCGTCCCGGCTGGCGCTCATGGGTCCATCCCGGCTCCCGATGCACCTCTGAGCGCCAGCCGCCCCGACTCGGCCGGCGCTCAGGCACGGAGCTCAAGCCTGGATCCCGTCATGCGGGCCAGCCGTCCGGACTCGCGGGCCGGTGATGCGGACTCGCGGGCCAGCCGTCCGGACTCGCGGGCCGGTGATGCGGATTCGTTGGCCAGCCGTCCGTACCCGCGGTCCGGCGGTCCGGGCTCGCGGGCCGGCGGTGCGGACTCGGCTGGTGTCCAGGGGTCTGTCGCGGGCTCCGAGGCACCCGTGAGCACCAGCCGGGTGAAGCCCACCGACTCGGCTGGCGCTCAGCTACGGAACCCGAGTCTGGATGCGGTCGTGCGAGCCGGCCGCGTCGACTCGGCCGGTGCTCAGGGGTCTGTCACGGGCTCCGATACAGCCGTCAGCGCCAGCCGGGGCGGGGCGGCTAGTGCTCAGGGGTCTGTTCCGGGGGCTGAGGCACCCCTCAGAGCCAGCCGGCAGAGTGGGCGAACCGTGGTGCGTCCGGTCGTGCGGGTCTCCGGGCTTCGCGTCGAGGTGCCGACGGCGGGAAGCGGTGGAATCGCGGCGGCCCCGGGCGGAGTGGTGCAGCGATCTGGGCGGAACACCGGAGCCGGAACTCGCGGAACGGGAACTGGAGCGGGAACTCGCGGAGCTGGGCCGGGAACTGGAGCGGGAACTCGCGGAGTCGGGCCGGGAACTGGAGCGGGAACTCGCGGGGCGGGGGCGAGGACGGGGAGCGCGGCTGCTGGAGCGGCGGAGACCGCGAGCGGGAGTGGCGCGCGGGTTCGCGCCGGGGCGGGTTCGGAACGGGCGCGTGTGGAACTCGTGCAGCGCGTGGCTCCGGGCGCCGTGCCGGTCGTCGGTGCCGGCGGGCCGGAGGCGGGAGTGCCGGGCGACGGTGCCGCCGCGCGACCGGTTTCGATCAAGCCGCCGAAGGAGCGGAGCGCGCTGTCGGCAGTGGTGCAGCGGGCGGGTACGAGTGGGCTGCCCGGGAATCTCCTGGCGGGAAGCGGGACGGCCGGGACCGGCGGCGCGGCGTATGCGGTCGTGCAGCGGGCGAGCGGCCCGGCGGCGAGCGGCCCTGCGTCGAGCGGTGCGGTGTCGAGCGGTGCGGCGTCGAGCGGAACGGCGTCGAGCGGTGCGGCGTCGAGCGGGACGGTGTCGGGTGGCGCGGTGCAACGCAGCGGTCCGGGACCGCGGATCGGCACGGGGCAAGGGGCCGGGCAGCGGAGCGGTGCGGGGCACGGGAACGGGCAGCGGAGCGGCGCGGGGCAGGGGATCGGGTCGCGGAGTGGTGCGACCGTTCAGCGCGTCGGCGGGGCCGGGCAGAGCGGGGCCGGGCCGGGTGACAGGGGTGCTCCGGTGGATGTGGACGTACTCCTGCAAGGGCTCGACGACCGGCAACTGCACAAGCTGATCAAGCTGTTCCGGCGGGAGCATCTCGACGCGCTGGCGCACCGGCTGGCGGATCCGGTGCAGCGGCTGTTGCGGGCCGAGATGCGGACCAGCCGGGAGAGATCGGGACGCCTGCGGGACGGCTGGCGATGACGTGGTGGAAGGGGACCGAGGGTGACGGGCGGAGGAGGACGGCGTGAGTGATCCAGGGACCAGCGTCCACTTTCGGCTGCGGATCGACAGTATCGACCTCGGGGATTGGAACACCTGTGACGGGCTGGGGATCCAGGTCGAGCTGGAGGAGCATCAGGAGGGCGGGAACAACGACTTCGTGTGGCAGCTCCCGTCGCGGCTGGTGTACACGAATGTGACGCTGACCCGGCCGTTGACGCCGGACACCGCGAAGGTGTTCAAGTATCTGTCGAAACTGCCACAGAAGGTGCGCCGCGGTACGGCGGAGATCGCCGCGCTCAAGCCCGACCGGTCCCTGCTGGTGCAGTGGGGGCTGGCCGACGTGGTGCTGGTGCGCTGGTCCGGACCGACGTTCGACCCGAGCCGGTCCGAGGTCGCGTCGGAGAGCATCGAGCTGGCCTATCACGGATTCACCGAGGTCGGCTGATGGCACGTACCGGAAAAGTGGCCGCCGGCCTGCAGCTCTATCAACCACCGCCGGCCGGTGGGGACCAGCCGGGCGGGCCGCTCGGCGGGCCGATCACGTTCATGTTCAATCCGAACGAGCTGTCGCTCTCCAAGTCGGCGAACTGGATCCCGCACGTGGTCCGGGCGGCCGAGGACGTCGGGGTGGCCGAGTTCAGCGGATCGGGGCCGCGCACGCTGAGCCTGGCGATCTTCCTGGACGCGACCGACAAGCATGACCGGTCCGTGCAGGAGCGGGTGGAGACGCTGCTGACCTGCTGTGTTCCGACGAAGGCGAGCATCGCGGCCAAGGCGCCGTCCCCGCCGTGGGTGAAGTTCACCTGGGGGCAGTTCCAGACCGTCTCGTTCTACGCGTACGTCAGTCAGATCGACGCCACCTACAAGCTCTTCGACCCGGACGGTACGCCGCTGCGGGCCACCTGCAACCTGAGCCTGACCGAGATCAGCGGGTCGACGCCGGGGCAGAACCCGACCTCGGGGACGCTCACCGCGCAGCGGGTGCACCGGCTGGTCGAGGGGGACACCCTGGAGATGCTGGCGTACCGCGAGTACGGCGACCCGACCCGGTGGCGGGTGATCGCCGAGGCGAACGACATCGACGACCCGGTACGTCTGCGGCCCGGGCGGCAGCTGCTGCTGCCCAGTGTGGACGGCTGACGTGGGCGCCGGCACTGACCACGTCAACAACCTCCAGATCGGGCTGCCCGGCCAGTTGCCGAAGAAGTGGGAGCGGCGCCTGGTCTCGGCGATCGTCGAGGACAGCAGCAACCTGGCGGCCGTCGCCGAGCTGCGGTTCCGGGACGAGCACGGCGTCTTCTACGGCGAGAACGGCGTGGCGATCGGCACCAAGGTGACGCTCCGGATCAAGCGCGGGCAGCAGGCGGCGATCCTGCTCTTCCAGGGCGAGGTGGTCACCCTGGAGTCGCAGCACGACGGGGCCGGCACGTTCTCGGTGATCCGGGCGCTGGACCTGTCGCACCGGCTGATGCGCGGGCAGCGGGTGAGAAGCTTCGTGAAGCAGACCTCCTCGGTGATCGCCCGGAAGCTGGCCACCTCCGCGGGCCTGCCGATCGGGACGATCGACGCGTTCACCCGGTCGTACGAGATGCTGACCCAGCCGAACGTCAGCGACTGGGACTTCCTCAAGATGCTCGCGGTCGACAACGAGGCCGAGGTGGCCATGGTCGACGGCAAGTTCTGCTTCCGGGCCAGCGAGCGGGCCTCGACGGCGCCGGGCACCGGGCTGACCGCCGAGCAGAGTCCGAAAGTGATCGAAGCGGGCAACAACGTTCTCTCGGTACGCTCCACGGTCACCTCGGTCGGCCAGGTGCCGACGGTGACCGTACGCGGCTGGGATCCCGTACAGAAGAGGTCGGTGAAGACGGAGCTCCCGGTGACCGCGAGCACCGAGCTCGACGTCAAGACCACGCCGCAGACGGCGATCGCGCAGTTCGCCGCCGGTGGCGCCGGCCTGAACGTGACCGACGTGCCCTACGAGACCGAGGCGGAGACCCGGGTGGTGGCGCGTGCCGTGGCGGCCGACGTGACCGCCGCGCTCGCCGAGCTGGAGGTCGGCGTCCGTGGGCGGCCCGAGCTGCGCGCCGGCGTGCCGATGACGCTGAAGAAGGTCGGACCGGAGTTCGACGGCAGGTACACGATCACCTCCAGCCGGCACGTCTTCGCGCCGGGGTCGGTCTACGAGACCTGGGTGACGGTCAGCGCCCGCCAGGACCGTTCGGTCTTCGGGCTGGCCGGTGGCACCGCGGCTCCCGCCCGCCCGGTCCGGGTGCCCGGGATGGCGATCGGCATCGTCACCGACACCAAGGTGGACGCCGACCCGCGGCAGTCGGGGCGCGCCTCCGGCCGCAAGAACCAGGGCTGGGTGCGGCTGCGGTTCCCCTGGCTCACCGACGACGCCGAGTACCAGACCGATTGGGTACGCACCGTCCAGCTCGGCGGCGTGAGCGGCGGCGGCGTCTTCAGCCCGGAGATCAACGACGAGGTGCTGGTCGGCTTCGAGCAGGGTCTGCTGGACCGCCCGTACGTGATCGGCGGTCTCTACAACGGCAAGGACGACCCGTCGCCGCACCAGACGGACCTGATCGACGGCACGACCGGCAAGGTGAACCGGCGCTCGTTCGCCAACCGGAGCGACGACCGGATCGAGCTGCTCGACGCGCGGCTCAACCCGCAGGGCATCCGGCTCGCCACCGCCAAGGACAAGCTGGTGGTCTTCCTGGACCGCGGCAACAAGAAGATCGTGGTGCACGCCGACGGGAAGATCGAGATCGACGCGACCGGGTCGATCGAGGTACGCGGCAACGGGATCACCCTCGACGCCGGCCGGGGCGACCTGACGCTCAAGGGCCGCCGGGTCGAGGTGGCGGGCCTGATCGAGGCCGACATCCACGCGCCCATCGTGAAGCTGAACTGACCTGTCGAGGAGGAGCGTCATGCATCTGCCCGCCGCACGCATCGGCGACCCGATCAGCGACGTGGCCGCGCCGATGGTGCCCGGCCCGCCGACCGGGGTGCTCGGCATGCCCGGACCGCCCCCGGTGATGGGCGTACCCACCGTGCTGATCGGCGGCAAACCCGCCGCGGTGGTCGGCACCGCCGGCGCCTGCGTCCCGCACTACCAGCTCCTGATCACCAACGTGGTCCGCCCGCCCACCCCGCCCCGGATCGGCGGTCAGGTGCTGATCGGCGGCTTCCCCGCTGCCCGCCAGTACGACCAGCTGGTCTGCAACGCGCGGATCGTGGCCGGCGCGCCGAACGTCCTGATCGGAGGCTGAGGTGGCGGAGCAGTTCATCGGCAACGGCTGGGCGTTCCCGCTCCGGCTCGACGCCACCGGCGGCATCGCGCTGGTCAGCCGGGAGCGGGAGATCGCCGAGGCGATCCGGCTGATCCTGGCCACCGCGCCGGGCGAGCGCCCGATGCGCCCCGAGTTCGGCTGCGGGGTGCACGACTACGTCTTCGCGCCCGCCGACGAGAACACCGCCGGGCGGATCGCCTTCGAGGTACGCCGCGCCCTGGAGCGCTGGGAGCCGCGGATCGACGTCACCGATGTGGTGGTCGGCTTCGACGAGGAGGACGCCGGCGTGCTCTACATCGACGTCCGCTACACCATCCGGGGCACCAACGACCCGCGCAACCTGGTCTTCCCGTTCTACGTGATCCCGTCGCACGACGACGCCGTCGAAGAGAGCGCCGCCTGATGTCGCTGCCCGCACCCAACCTCGACGACCGCCGCTTCCAGCAGCTCGTCGACGAGGCCAAGAGATTCGTCCAGCAGCGCGCGCCGGAGTGGAGCGACCACAACGTGTCGGACCCCGGCGTGACGCTGATCGAGGCGTTCGCGCACATGGTCGACCAGTTGATCTACCGGTTGAACCGGGTGCCGGACAAGAACTACCTGACCTTCCTCGACCTGATCGGGGTGCGGCTCTTCCCGCCGGCGCCGGCCCGCGGCGACCTGACGTTCTGGCTCTCCGGCCCGCAGGAGCAGCCGGTGACCGTACGCTCCGGGACCGAGGTGGCGACCGAGCGCACCGCGACCGAGGACGCGGTCGTCTTCACCACCACCGGCGACCTGACGATCGTGCCGTGCGAGCTGACCCGGCTGCGGCGGCACCCCGCGTCCGGTCCGCCGGCCGACCTGCTCGACGGGGTGACCGAGGGCCGGGACATGCCGGTCTTCCAGGCCACGCCGGTGGCCGGGGACACCCTGCTGGTCGGGCTCTCCGCGGCGGTACCGCACTGCGCGGTGCTGCTCGGCCTGGACAGCCGGGTGGAGGGCGTCGGCGTCGACCCGCGGCAGCCCCCGCTGGTCTGGGAGGCGTGGACCGGGGAGGGCTGGACCGCCTGTGACGTGGACCGGGACGAGACCGGTGGCCTGAACCGGCCGGGCGACGTGATCCTGCACGTGCCGGCCGGGCACACGGTCTCGGTGCAGGCCGGTCAGTCGGCGGGATGGCTGCGCTGCCGCCTCGTCGAGCCGGCCCCCGGTCAGCCCTTCTACGTTCAACCTCCTACGGTACGCGCGGTCTCGGCCGCCACCATCGGCGGAACGGTGTCCGCGATGCACGCCGAGACGATCGCCGACGAGCTGCTGGGGGAGTCGGAGGGCGTACCGGGGCAGCGTCTCGTGGTGGCCCGGCCGCCGATCGTGGCGGACGACGAACCGCTGGTCGTGGAGACCTCGGACGGCGACGTCTGGGTGCGGTGGACCGAGGTGGACAGCTTCTCCGGCTCGGAGCCGCGGGACCGGCACGTCACCGTCGACCGGACCGCCGGGGAGATCGGTTTCGGTCCGGCGGTGCGGCAGGCGGACGGCACGCTGCGGCAGTACGGCGCGGTGCCCACGGTCGGCGCGAAGATCCGGATCCGGCGGTACCGGACCGGCGGCGGGCGGCAGGGGAACGTGGCCCGGCGGGCGCTGTCGGTGCTGCGCAGCTCCATCCCGTACGTCAGCGTGGTGGAGAACCGCGGCCCCGCCCTGGGCGGCGTGGACGGCGAGACGGTGAACGAGGCGCGGCTGCGCGGTCCGGTGCAGCTGCGGGCCCAGGACCGGGCGGTCACCGCCGCCGACTACGAACTGCTGGCCCGGCAGGCGGCCCCGGCGGCGGCCCGGGTGCGGTGCCTGCCGGCCGGGGACGGGAGCGACGCGGGTGGCGTCCGCCTGCTCGTGGTGCCCGCCGCGGTGCCGGACGAGACCGGCCGGATCCCGTTCGAGGACCTGGTACCCAGCGACGCGATGCTCGCCGCGATCGCCGCCGACCTGGACGCCCGCCGCCCGGTCGGCGCCCGGCTGGTCGTGGAGCCGCCGTTCTACCAGGGCGTCACCGTGGTGGCCCGGCTCCGGCCCCGTCCCGAGGCGTCCGCCGTCCGGCTGCGTGCCCGCGCCGAGGAGACGCTCTACCGGTACCTGGATCCGATCCAGGGCGGCCCGGACGGCAGCGGATGGCCGTTCGGCCGCCCGGTGCACTCCGGCGAGGTCTTCGGCGTACTCCAGCGCCTCCCCGGCGTCGAGGTGGTGGAGGAGGTCCGGATGTTCCCGGCCGACCCGCTCACCGGTCGCCGCGGCGACGAGATCACCCGCATCGACCTGGACCGGCACGCGCTGGTCTTCTCGCACCAGCACCAGGTCCGGGTGGAGGCGCGATGATCGACTGCACCGAGCGGCACTCACCGCAGGCTGACAACGGCCTTGCGCGCGAGGGCCGGGAGAGCATCGCCGTGGAGGCACAGCTATGAGCGGCGAGAGGGCGGCGATCCCCGGGTTGCGGTCGCCGGATCCGCTCGGGCGGCGGCTTCCCTCGGTGTACGCCGGTGACCCGCTCACCCAGCAGCTGACCGGCGGTTTCGACGAGGTGCTGGCCCCGGTGCACGCCGTGCTGGACAACCTCTGGGCGTACCTGTCGCCCGCGCTGGCGCCGGACGACTTCGTCGACTGGATCGGCGGCTGGGTCGGCGCCACGGCCGGCCCGGACTGGCCGGTCGAGCAGCGCCGCACCGGTGTGATCAACGCCGTCGCGACGCACCGTTCCCGGGGTACGGTGGCCGGCCTGCGCGCCGAGATCCGCGACGTCTTCGGCGTCGACGCGGAGATCGAGGAGAGCGGCGGCACCACGTGGTCGGCCACCCCCGGTTCGCCGCTGCCCGGTTCCCCGGAGCCGTCGCTGCTCGTCCGGGTGCGCGTCCCCGGCGCCGGGCCACCGGTCCTCGCCGAGCGCCTGCGCGAGTTCGTCGAGGCCAACCGCCCCGCCCACGTCCCCTGCCGCGTCGAGGTGGTGACCCGATGACCCTCTGCGAGAACTGCGGCTCCCCGGTCACCCAGGGCGACGCCTTCTGCGGCGTCTGCGGCAACTTCCTCGACTGGTCCGCCGCCGCTCCTGCTCCGACCCCTGCGCCCGCCCCTGCGCCCGCCCCTGCTCCCACTCCCACTCCCACTCCCACTCCCGCTCCCGCACCGACCCCTGCGCCTGTTCCTGTGCCGCCCCCCGCTCCGTTGCCGGAACCGGCTCCCGAGCAGAAGGCGAAGCCGGAACCGGCTCCCGAGCAGAAGGCCGAGCCGGAACCGGCTCCCGGGCCGGAGGCTTCGCTGCCGCCCCTGCCCGCCGCGTTCGCCCGGGTCGCCGAGCCGCCCCTGCTCTTCGTGCCCTCGCAGCCCAGGCCCGAGGCGATCGCCGACGCGCAGAAGGCCGTCGAGGAGACGCCCAGCAGCCGGGCCGCCGCGCTCGTCGTCCCGGTCGCGGAGGCCAGCCCCGAGGCCGTCGCCGCCGCACCGCCGGACGTGGCGAAGGTGGCGACCGGCGAGCAGCCCGGGGCGGTCCAGCCCGGACGGCCGGTGGCGCCGCGCCCGGTGCTGCGGGAGTTCACCGACGTCCCGGACGAGTCGGGCGAGGTGAGCTGCGAGAACTGCGGGGCGGCGAACCCGGCGGGCCGGACCTTCTGCCGTCGCTGCGGGCATCCGCTGGTCGCCGAGGAGACGGCCGAGGAGGCCCGGCGGCGGTGGCGGTTCCGGTGGCCGACGGGGCGGGGACGGCTCCGGCGGCTGCTCGCGATCCTCGCGCTGCTGGTCCTGCTGCTGGTGGTGGGCTGGGCCGCGGTCAACTACGGCGAGCGCGCCGTCGACGCCGTCCGGGACCGGCTCGCCACGCCGAAGCTGGTCACCCCGGACCGGGTCACCGCCTCCGCTTCGGCGCGGAACCACCCGCCGAAGCTGGTCGGCGACGGTCTCAACAACCGCTTCTGGGAGCCCGCGCAGGGTAAGGAGAAGCAGCCCTGGGTGGAGCTGACCTTCGACGACCCGATCCGGGTGCTGGACCTGATCGTGCACGGGGGCGTCTCCCCGCAGCAGGAGGAGTACGCCAGGCAGGGGCGCCCCGCCGACCTACTCGTCGAGATGTGGACGCCGGAGGGGGACCGTACCGAGGAGAGGCTCCATCTCGTGGACCGGGCCGGGCCGCAGACCTTCGACATGGCGGTCGGCGACGTGACCCGGATGCGGCTGACCGTGGTGGGCGCCTACGGCGGGAAGCCGCCCGCGATCGCCGAGATCGAGGTGTTCAAGCGGCCCTGATCCACGCCGCCCTGATTCACGCGGCCCGGATTCAATCGGCCGGATTCACGCTGCCCGGACGCCGAGCGTGCGCAGGACCCCCTCGTAGCGGTGCCGGGTCCGCGCCGCGGCGGCCCGGTCGCCGGAGCGCAGCTGCGCCGCGATCAGCAGCCGCCACCCGGCGTCGTGGTGGTCGTCCAGGTCGAGGGCGCGCCGGGCCGCGCGGGCCGCTGCGACCGGCCGGCCCGCGTCGAGCTCCAGCTCGGCCAGGAGGGCGGCGGCGTCGGCGGCCTGTGACCGATAGCGATCGCGGTCGGCCACCACCCAGTCGGCCGCGCCGTCCTCGGGCAACAGGTCGCCGGCGTACCGGAAGAGCGCGCTCTGCAGGAGATACGCCGCCTCCGGTCCGCCCTTGGCCATCGCCCGGCGTCCGGCGGTGAACGCCTCGCCGAACGCGACGACGTCCAGGTCCGGTCCGGTCACGAGACGGTACGTCGGCCCGTCCCGGACGATGTAGCGGGACTGCGCGCGGGCGACCCCGGGCTCCAGGAACGTCCGCAGCGTGGAGACCGCCACGTGCAGGCTGTTCACCGCGGTGGCCTCGGAGAGCTCCGGCCAGAGCGCGTCGATGATCTGCTCCCGGTGCACCGGCCGTCCCGCCGCCGCGGCGAGATAGCGCAGGAGCGTGCGGCTGCGTGGCCGGATGGCGCCCAGATCGAGCTCCCGCCCGTCGGATTCGACCCGGAAACCGCCGAAGCAGTACCAGCGCAGCGCCATGATGCGTCTCCCGTCACCTCGTCGGGTGATGACCGTCCGGGCAAAGCGGCCCACCCTTGTGGATCGACAGTGTGGACGATCGGGCCGAGTATCGAGGACGCGTGGGCGACAATGACAGGCGTCAGTTCGGGGACGTTGCGTCGTCGCCGATCCTGTGACAATGCCCTGACCAGGGAGTATCGATGTCTGCCGAGATGCCCGAAAGGACCGGGGAGCTGTCGCCCGCATCACAGTCCATGAACGGTGGGGCGGATCTCACCGTCGTATATTGGCCTGTTCCGGACATGGCTGAGCTGGCCCGATTGACATGCCCGGTCGTGGTGCTCGGTAAAGCTCCGGACACGGACCCGCTCGCCCTGATCGCGGCCGGGGCGCGCGCGGTGATCGGCGACGAGGCGACCGAATTGCCCGCGGCCAGGGCGGCGATCCGCTCCGGCGGCTCCTACCTGGCCCCGTCGGTGCTGGCCGCGATCATCACGAGGGACGACGACGAGGACCCGGTGCACCTCGCCCCGCGTGAGGTGGCCACACTGCGCTGCATCGTCGCCGGGCTCACCCACCGCGAGGCCGCCCGCGAACTGGGGGTCACCGAGCAGACCGTCAACACGTACGCGAAGAGGTTGCGGCGCAAGCTCGGCGCGGCGAACAAGGCCGAGCTGACACGGCGCGCCGCCGAACTGGGCTTCGTCGCGATGTGACCGGGCCGGGTGGCCGGCGCGATGTGACCTTCGAATTGCCGGTCGTTTTGCCTCGCCGACGACCCGCCACATGCGATCGACTCCGGGTCGGGGCGTGCGATGCGTGGGGGTGTGCGATGGACGTGTACGCGGTGGCCGGTGAGCCGCCGGCCCGGCAGGCGATCCGGCGGCAGATCGGCGGGCTCGGCGAGGTTCGGCGGTTGACGGTGGTGGACTCGCCCGGCGCGATCGAGGGCGTGCCGGACCTGGTGGTGTCGGTGGGCCGGCCCGCCGCGGTGATGCGGGTCCTGGCGGCCCGCTTCCCCACGGTCGCGGTGGTCCCGGCGACCGCGACGGTCTCGGCCCGGGTCGCGTTGCGTTCCGGCGTACGCGCGGTGGTCAGCGACGCGGCCTGCCCCGACGAGGTGCGGATCGCGTTCGCCGTGGCGCGGGCCGGCGGTGGCTACCTGTGCCGCGAGCTCTCGGTCCGGCTGCGCACCGACACGGTGGCGGCCGCCTCACTGGGGCGCCGGGAGAGCGAGACGCTGGCGCTGATCGCGCACGGGTTCACCCATGCCCAGACGGCGCGGCGTCTCGGAGTCTCGGAGGCGACGGTCAACTCGTACGTGAACCGGATCCGTCTGAAGCTGGACGCGGGCAACAAGGCCGACCTGACACGGCATGCGCTGGCCTACCTCTGAGGCCCGTCCGGGTCCGGCGGGCGCTGTCTAGCAGGCGCGGGCGTCCTGGCGGCGCAGGGCGCGGCGCAGGCGGCCCACCTCGGCGAGGTGACTGCGCTTGGCGTCCGAGGCGATGAAGATCTCGGCGGCCCGGTCCAGGTGCGTCGCGGCCCCGGCCTGGTCGTCGCGGGCGACGGCGATCGCGGCCATCGCGAGGTGCGCCTCCCCGGAGTGGCCGACGTCGTCCCCGGCGGCGAAGTCGGCGACCGCCGCGGCCAGCGTCGCCATGGCCCGGTCCGGCTCGCCGCGGTCGGCCTGCACCATGCCGAGCTGGGCGCGGAGGTACCCGCGGATCGCGTAGCCGGGCAGCCGCTCGGCGACCTCCGGGTCCCAGCGGCCGAGCGCGGTCTCCAGCACCGACTGCGCGGTGTCCAGCTCGCCCCGGGCGCGCAGCAGTTCGGCCTGGGCGCGGGCGGTGACGATGGCGGCCAGCCGGTCACCGGTGCCGGTGAACACGCGTTCCGCCTCGGCCAGATGATGCAGGGCCCCGCCGGTCTCGCCGCGCTCGGCGAGCACCGCGCCGAGGTAGCGGTCCGCCCAGCCGGCGCTCACCGGGTCGCCGGCCGCCCGGGCGAGCCGCAGGGCCGTACGGTGATGCCGCTCCGCGTCCTGCGGCCGGCCGAGGGTGACCCGGAGCGCCCAGCCGAGGTTGTTCTCCTGCACCGCCTCCGCCCGGTGGTCGCCGAGGGCCCGCGCCGCCTCGACCGCGAGCTGGAAGAACTCCGCCCAGGGCAGGGCCGCGTGCCGTCGCTCGGAGTACCAGTAGAGGTCCCGCGCCGCGGTCAGCACCCCGTCGTGGCGGTGCCGGGCCGCGGTGTGCCGGACCGCCCACCAGAGTGCGTCGTGTTTACGGTCCAGCCAGTCGAGCGCGGCCCGTGAGCCGTCGAAGACCCCGCCCGGCCGGTCGCCCTCGGGTTCCAGCCAGGCACCCGCGTCCGAGCAGCGGCGCAGCAGGAACGCGGCGAGCCGGTCCTGGGCCGCGAGCCGTTCGGCCGGGTCGTCCTGCGCGTACGCCCGGTCCCGTGCGAAGAGGGCGAGCAGGTCGTGCAGCGCGTACCGGCCGCTGGCCCGGGCCGGCTCGGCGAGGCCGGCGTCGACCAGCGCGTCCAGGGCCCGTTCGGCGGTCGCCTCGTCCGCGTCGATCAGCGGGGCCACCAGCTCCGCCGAGTACGCCGGCAGCGGCGCCACCGCGAGCCGCCGCAGCGCCCGCCGCCCGGTCGCGTCCAGCAGCCGGTACGACAGCTCGAACGCGCTGCGTACCCCGAGATCACCGACGTGCAGCCGGTCGAGCCGGTGCCGCTCGTCGCGGAGCCGGTCGGTCAGCGACCGGACGCTCCACTCCGGCCGGATGATCAGCCGGTTCGCCGCCACCCGCAGCGCCAGCGGCAGCCCGCCGCAGAGCCGGCCCAGCTCGGCCGCGGCCGACGGCTCGGTCCCGATCCGCTCCGCGCCGACCACCTCGGTGAGCAGCCGCTGCGACTCGGGTTCGCTCAGCACGTCCAGCGACATCCGCTCGGCGGCGGAGAGCCCGCCCAGCCTGCTCCGGCTGGAGATCAGCGTCAGCCAGCGGCCCCCGGCCGGCAGCAGCGGCCGGACCTGTGCCTCGTCCCGCGCGTTGTCCAGCACCAGGAGGCCGCGGCCCCGGTTGGTGACCGTCCGGTACGCCGCGAGCCGCCCCTCCTCGCTCTCCGGCAGCGGCCCGAGCCCGAGCGCGGTCAGCAGCTGCCCGAGCGCCGCGGCGGTACCGGTCGGCTCGTCGTCCATCCCGCGCAGGCCGGCGAAGAGCACCCCGCCCGGGAACCGTGCCGTGAGCCCGTGCGCCACCTGCACGATCAGGCTGGTCTTGCCGACACCGGGCGGTCCGGCGACGACGACCGTACGGACCCGGTCCTGTTCGGCGAGCTCGGTGATCCGCCGGAGGTGCGCCCGCCGCCCGACGAAGTCCGGCAGCGCGGCCGGGAGCGAGACCGCGGAGGGCGGCGTGCCGCCGGTGGCGCGGACGGCACCGAGCAGCCGGGCGCGTTCCGCGTCGCCGAGGCCCAGCCGGTCGGCGATCCGCTCCAGGGTGTGCCGTCGTGGGTGGGCGACCCGGCCGAGCTCCAGGTTGCGTACCGTCCGGACCGCCACCCCGGCCAGCTCGGCCAGCTCCTCCTGGGTGTGCCCGGCCGCGAGCCGGTGCCGCCGCAGGGCGTCGGCGAGACCGGGGCTCATCCCATCGACAGTCGTCACCCGACCCATGATTCCAAAGTGGGCGGTCAATAGGCCGCGCTGTCCCATTCGTATCCGGGCGGGATCCGTTCCAGCAGCCGGTCGCCGCCGCTCAGCTCGACGGTGAGCACCTCGTTCTGAGACACCGAGGCCGACGTGACCGTCCAGTCGCCGCCCGCGGACTCGGGCAGCAGCGCGTCGGCGAGCAGCCGGGTGGCGAACGCGGCGGTGCCGGGTACCGGCCCGGCGTCCGGGTGCACGGTCGCGATCCGCAGGGTCAGGACGGCTCCGTCCCGCGCCTCGACGTGTGCCCGCCACAGCTCCGACATGCCCACCGCCTCCTAGAGGGTGATCCGCCCGGTGCCGAGGTGCTGGCACAGCTGCGCCATCGCCACGTCACCGTTGGTGTAGCCGTCGATCCGGGTGCCGAACGTGATGCCCTGGGTGCTCCGCTGCGGCCGGCCGCTGGCACTGACGCCGGCGGCGGTCTTCGGCTTGAAGGGCATCTTGTCGAAGGCGTAGCGGTACGCGTACATCGGCTCCTTCTCCGCCACCACCTCGTTGAGGTATGCGGTGAACTCCGCGTTCCGGGTTCCGTTGGGCGTCGCGATGTCGTGCAGGAAGTCGACGTCCTCCTGGGTCCACTTCTGGGTGCCGGGCGCCAGCGCCTTGAGGATCGAGAGGTCCACGCTGGAGAGAGCCGTCACCGTGCCCGGATCGGTCGGTTGTGCCTGGGAGAAGGGGAACAGCGTGCCGTTGTGCCGCTGCGTCCACTGCTGTGTCGCCGCCTGGTAGTAACCGTGGTAGACCTGCAGCGCGGTCGGGAAGAACGGCGCGTTCGTCTGCTGGCCCGGGGTGCCGGTCACCGGTGTCTGGTAGTCGAGCTCCACCCCGTAGAAGACCTTGTCTCCCACGACCGGTTTGGCCGCGGCCACGTCCCTCTTCAGCGCGTTCTCGTACCTGTTGTGGTATTGCGAGTTGTCGATCTTCGACGCCGGGACCAGGTTGTCCGCGCTGCCCGGCCCGCCGGCGATCTCGTTGACCAGATGGAACCGGATCCAGAAGTTGGTCATCCCGAGGTTCTGGATGTAGTCCCAGCCGGGCGGCGCCTGCCGTGGCGCGTAGCCCTGCAGCGATCCGTCGGTCACCATCCACGCGTCGTCGACGCGGCCACCCGCCCCGAGATGCCGGTGGAAGCCGACGTTGGAATTCTCCGCCCCGGCCGGCAGTGCGCGCTGGATCACCGAGCCGGTGGTGGCGCGGGCCACCGGCTGGTCGTCGTCGAGGGCTCCGGCGCCGGTCACCGTGCTGGCGCCGCCCGCGGCGATCCGGCGGGCGTTCGCCTCGGCCTCGCGCTCGCCCGCGCCGCCCGGGTCGGTCACGCCGACGCCGCCGACCGTGGAGCCGACCGCGGAGATCGGCTTCACCACGTGGGTGAGCTCGTGGATCCGGGTCTCCTTCGACTCGCCGCCGGCGCCGTACACGATGTTGCTGCCGATGGTGAAGGCCTTGGCGTCGACCGCGGCCGCCGCCCGCTCGGCCGCCGGGCCGCGGAACTCCCGGACACCGGAGAGATCCGACCGGAACGTCGACTCCATCTCCCGCTGGAACGGTGCCTCGAGCGGCCGCCCGCTCCCGCGCAGGGCCGTGTCGATCAGCCCGTTCGCCGCGCCGCCGTCGTGCCCGCAGCCGTCGCCGCACCCGGCCGAGTGGCTGCGTGCCGCGAGCAGCTCGCCGAAGGCCCGGTTCCCGATCGCCCGCTGGAGTGTGGGTAGATCCCACCCGCCGGCACCGGGTCGCGCGGTCTCCCCGCGAGCGGCGGTCCGCCCGGTCGCCGCGTGCTGATCCCCGTCCGGCCGCCGGCTGCTGCCCACGCGTCGCCTCTTTCCGCCGCCCTGCCCGTCGTCCGACGGTAGCCCGCCCCACCCGGCGGCGGCACGCTTGTTTCCCCTTGGGGCAGCCATCGTGCCCGGATGGTCGCTCCGGTCCCCGGGGCTGCCCCCGGGGACCGGAACACCTCAGCTGGTGACGGGCTCGCCGGGCACCGTGAAGAGCGGCGCCCAGGGCTCCTCGGGACCGATCGGGTACTCCGTCGACGGCGCGTCGCCCGTCGTCGACCAGCGGGCCTCGTACGGGAGACCGTCGAAGAGCACCCGGTCGCCCCGCTTGTAGACCGTGGTCGCGGTCCAGAGCTTCTTCACGCCGGTGACTGTCGGCGTCGGGGTCGGCTTCGTGTCGGTCGAGCTGACCGGGCCGATCACCGACCACGGGGTGGGCGTGCCGGAGTCGTCGTCGGCGGACGGGTCGGAGCCCGAGTTCGCCCACTTGGCCTGGTAGACCACGCCGTGCCAGACCACCTTGTAGCCGCCGACGTACTGGGCGGTCAGCCGCCAGACCGGGTACGGGCTGGTCGCCTCGTCGTCGATGGTGGTCGCCTGGGTCGGCATGGTGATCGCCTCCTGGCTCGCGGTGCCCGAGTCGGTACCGGGCAGGCCCGCGAAGACCGAGGAGAACGCGAGCTTCTCCTGCTCGACGCCGCTGCAGGTGTTGGAGTGGACGACCACGTTGGTGAAGGTGCCCTTGCACGGGGCGTCCCGGTTCACCGACCACATGGAGACCCGGCCCAGGCCCTTGTCGACGGCGAACTGGGCCAGCCCCTCGGCGTCCTTCACCGTGAAGCGCTCGGCGTCCACGTCGTTCTGGCCGATCATCGGGGTGGCGCCGATCCGGGACCAGACCTGGGGAGAGGTCAGGTTCACCCCGAGCCGCAGGTAGAGGTCGGAGAGCTGCTTGTGGGTGGCGTTCAGCGCGTCCTCGGAGAGCTGCAGCATGTCCGGATCCGATCCGGTGGCCGCGGCGCCGAAGTCCATCGTCATGATGTTGACGCCGCGCAGCGAGACGCCGCCCTCCAGGGTGGTCCGCACCGCGGCGAGCCCGTCCGTGGTCAGCCCGGCGGGCGCGACCGGCAGGGTCAGCCAGACGGTCAGCGGGTCGCCGGCCGCGGTGCGCTCGGCCTGGATCGTCGTCAGCGCGGCCGCGCGGCGTTCCAGGGAGGCCTGGTCGGCGACGGCGGTGCCCTCCACGTCCAGGTCGATGGTGTCCACGTCGTACCGCTCGATCAGCTGCCGGTACGCGTCGGTCAGCTTGGCCTGGTCGGTGCAGGCGACCGCGAGTTCGGTGTTGTTCAGGCCGCCGACGCTGAGCATCACGTTGCCGCCCGCCGCGCGCAGCTGGCTGACCCGCCGGTCCAGTTCGAGGGAGGTGGCCGCCTCGTCCGGCGTGTACGCCCCACCCCAGCTCGGCGAGCACCCGTCGGTCTTGTCGGCGACCACGAAGCCGAGCGCCACGTTGTTGGACGGGTTCGCGTCCGGGTCCTGGAACTGGAAGGTCGGGGTGAGCGTGACGTCGACGTACGGCACCGCCCACGACTGCGCGTGCGGGCCGGCGTTGTCCCGGAAGTGCAGGACCGCCACGGTGCCACCGGTGCCGAGCACGCCCGCCAGCACGATGAGGAACCCGAGCCGCAGCCAGGAGAGCCGCTGCTCCGGGGGCTCCGGCTCCTGCCAGTTCGGATCGGCCAGTGGGTCGTCCGACCGCACGGAGTCGGTGAGCAGCATGGCAGCCCTCTCGATAGGGATGGTCGGACCCCTCGGATCGGCAGCCGCGGGCCCCGCTGAAGGGATTCCCTTGGATCGCCGCCCGGCCCGCCGATGGGAGCCGTCAACAGCCCCCCAGCCGAATGAAGGGCGCCTTCATGCAGGACAAGCGCCGACCGGACGGGCCCCGCCAGTGGGGCGCCGACCGCCGGTCCGCACCGCATCCGATCGTCGCGCCACCCGTCTCCGAGGGCCGGATCGCCCGCGGCCGGCTGGCGATCGTGCTGACCATCACCGTCTGGGCCTGCTACATCGCCTACACGGTGTTCGAGCAGTTCATCGTCGGCAAGGCGACCAGCGCGCGGCTGGCCGTCGAGGCGATCGTGTACATGCTGGTGGTCACCGGCCTCGCGGCGTCCGCGATGGCGTACCTGATCACCCGGATCGGATTCTTCTACCGCAGCCGCGCCCACCACCGGTCGCCGCGGATCCTGCTGGACGGCTTCCTGGCCGAGCCGAAGACGCCCTCGGTGACCGTGCTGGTGCCCTCCTATCAGGAGGACGAGCGGGTCATCCGGACCACGCTGCTCTCCGCGGCGCTGCAGGAGTACCCGGGGCTGCGGGTGACGCTGCTGATCGACGACCCGCAGCAGCCGAAGACCCGGGCCGCGCGGGACATGCTGCTCTCGGCACGCGCGCTGCCCGGCGCGATCCAGGCCGAGCTGGACGTACCGTTCCATCGGGTCAAAGCGATTCATGATGATTTCGCGGTCAAGAACAGCGTTGATCTGACCGACATGCGCACCCTGGCGGCCGAGTACCGGTTCGCCGAGGGCTGGCTGTACGGCCTCGGCCACCGCCAGGAGATGGTCGACCACACCGACACGTTCTTCGTCGACCACATCGTGCACGCGCTCGCCGCCGACCTGGGCACCATCGCCGAGGCGATCGAGCAGGGCGCCGCGCAGAACGCGGTCCTGCCGTACGCCCGGCTGAACCAGCTCTACCGGCGGCTGCTCGCCATCTTCGACGTGACCATCACCGGCTTCGAGCGCAAGCGGTACGTCTCGCTCTCCGCCGAGCCCAACAAGGCGATGAACCTGAACAGCTACGTCGGGCTGATGGGCGGGGCGTACCAGGAGGTCAGCACCCCGCTCGGGATCGCGCTGGTCTCCGCCGCGCCGGGCCGTGCCGAGCTGATCGTCCCGGACCCGGACTACGTGCTCACCCTGGACGCGGACAGCGTGCTGATGCCGGAGTACGCGCTCCGCCTCGTCCACCTGATGGAGCAGGGCGCCCACGCGCACGTCGCGGTCGCGCAGACGCCGTACAGCGCGTTCCCCGGCGCGGCCACCCGGATCGAGCGGATCTCCGGCGCCACCACCGACATCCAGCACATCGTGCACCAGGGCATGACGCACTACGACGCGACGTTCTGGGTGGGCGCCAACGCGGTGCTGCGCAAGAAGGCCCTCGACGACATCTGCGAGATCGCGTACGAGGGCGACTGGGAGATCAAGCGCTACATCCAGGACCGTACGGTCATCGAGGACACCGAGTCCACGATCGACCTCGGCGTGCACGGCTGGACGCTCTACAACTACCCGGAGCGGCTGGCGTACTCGGCCACCCCGCCGGACTTCGGCTCGCTCTGCATCCAGCGGCAGCGCTGGGCCAACGGCGGCCTGCTGATCCTGTCCCGGCTGAAGGACCAGTTCAAGGCGCGCAAGGCCCGCGGCCAGAAGAACCGCTTCGGCGAGCTCTTCCTCCGGGTGAACTACATGGCCTCCATCTTCTGGAGCTCCATCTGCCTGGTGGTGATGCTGGTCTACCCGTTCAACGCGGACCTGCTCAACCCGATCCTGCTGCTCGTCTCGGTGCCGTACTTCCTGATGATGGCGGCCGACCTGAAGTCCTGCGGCTACAAGCGGATCGACGTGCTGCGCATCTACGGCTTCAACCTGATCCTGCTCCCGGTCAACCTCTCCGGCAGCTTCGCCAGCATCCTGCAGCTGCTGACCGGCGAGAAGAGCCAGTTCAAGCGCACCCCGAAGGTACGCGACCGGACCACGGCGGCGACGTTCTACCTGGCCGCGCCGACGGCCCTGATCCTGCTCTGCCTCTACACCGCGGTCCGCGACATCCAGCTGAGCAACTGGAACAACCTGGTCTTCGCCGGCATCAACCTGGTGCTCGCGTCGTACGCGATGGTGGCCTTCGTCGGTGTCGGCAACACCATCGTCGACCTGCTCACCCACCTCAAGGCCTGGCTGTACCGCCCGGTCAAGCGCCCGGTCCGCCGGGAGAAGACGACCGTGCCGGCCACCCGCCACGAGTCGCGGGCGATCGGCGACTGGGCCTCGGTGCTGCACTACGGCTCGGTCCAGGGCGCCGCCCAGGTCGCGGTCCGCTCACAGCCGCCGTCCGGTGGCCGGCGCGCCGCCGCGACCACCGCGTCCAGCTCGTTCGAGGAGTTCACCTTCTTCACCGTCTTCCAGCCCATCTTCGAGCTGGGCTCCGGCGACGTCGTCGGCTACGAGGCGCTCACCCGGTTCGCCGACGGCAGCAGCCCGCAGGAGGGCCTGAAGGCCGCCCGGGCCCAGGGCCTGCAGGTGGACCTGGACGCCGCGCTGATCCGGGCCGCGCTCGCCTCCGCCGAGGCGCTCCCGGCCGGCGCCTGGCTCTCCGTGAACGTCTCGGCCGACCTGCTGCGCCGCCCGCGGGAGCTGGACCTGCTGCTGGCCGAGAGCAACCGCCCGCTGGTCCTGGAGGTCACCGACGCCACCCGCGAGGATCTGGACAACATCCACCACCGGGTACGGATCGCGGTCGACGACGCGGGGGCGGGCTACGACAGCCTGGCCCGGATCGAGTCCCTCCAGCCGTCCTTCCTCAAGGTGGGCCGGGCCGCGCTGGCGGGGGTGGAGACCGAGGTCGCCCGGCAGGCGTCGATCCGGTCGCTGGCCGAGTTCGCGAGCGCGCAGGGCTGTGTCCTGATCGCCGAGGGCATCGAGTCGGCGACCCAGCTCAGCGCCCTCGCGGCGTGCGGCGTCCCGCTGGGCCAGGGCTTCTACCTGGGCCGCCCGGTGCCCGCCGACCGGGCCCTGGCGGGCGCCGCTCACTGAACCCCGGTCCAGCAGTGCTGGAGTCCGGCCCGCAGCAGGGCCTCGTGGCAGCGCAGCACCGAGGCCCGCGCGCCGACCGCGATCGGGTAGCCACCGGTCTTCGCCGCGAAGGTGTTCAGCAGGATCGCGTGCCCGAGATCGATCCCGGGGAGCGCCCGCCAGAGCGCGGTGACCGCCGAATCGAGTGAATGGGCGGGATCCGGCCCGAGATAGACCGCGCCGCTGCCGTCGTCCAACCGGACCGGCGGCGGCGCGGGCGTCTCGTCCACCCGCAGCATCGGCCAGAGCCGGTCGATCGCGGCATCGACGTCGGCGTGTCTCCGGAAGTCGATGCCGCCGGGCCGTCGCGCGTGCTGTCCGTCCTCAGGGTCACCTTCCCAGGCGGAGCACTCGTCGAGCAGGCGATTCCCCTGCCGGGTCAGCTCGGCGGGCTGCTCGGCGGCGTGCACGAGATTGGCGAACGGACCCCGGGCGTACCGTCCGCGGACCTTTCTCTTGATCTTGCGGGTTGCGGCGAAGGCATCCGGGCCGGTCAGGTGCCACACCTCCGACGGGCCCTCGCAGAGGTACCGGTCGAGGAGGGCCCTGGTCAGCACGTGCTCCTCGTCCGTGTACTCGGTCCAGAGGAAGCGCAGGTCGTCCGGGGTCAGCGTGCGCCGGTGACGGCAGCGGACCGTCAGCCCGTGCGCGCGCGCCACCGCCTCCACCTCGGCGCCCAGCCCGAGCCGCAGACAGTCCGGCTTGAGCAACAGGAACGCCCGATCCACCCCCCGACTCTAGCCGCGCCTCGCACTCACGTGATCCACGAGACGCGTCCTGGAGATCCCCGGTCAACCCAGCGCGTCCTGCAGGAACGTTCCCGCCTGGGCGATCGCCGCCCGGGCCGCGTGGGTGTCGCGGAGCGCGTCCAGCATCACGAAGTCGTGGATGATCCCCTGGTAGCGGACGCCGGTGACCGGGACGCCGGCCGCCCGGAGCGACGCCGCGTACGCCTCGCCCTCGTCCCGCAGCACGTCCGCCTCGGCCACCACGAGCAGCGCCGGGGGCAGTCCGGCCAGCTGTTCCGTGGTGGCCCGCAGCGGCGACGCGGTGATCTCCGCACGGACCGGCACGTCCGGCGCATACTGGTCCCAGAACCACGGCATCGCCTCCCGCCGCAGCCCGTAGCCCTCGGCGAACTGGTGGTACGAGTCGGTCCCGAACGCCGCGTCGGTCACCGGGTAGAAGAGCACCTGACCGGCGAGGGTCGGCCCGGACCGCTGCTTCGCCATGATCGTCACAGCGGCGGTCATCGTCCCGCCCACCGAGTCACCGGCGATCGCGATCCGGCACGGGTCCAGGCCGTACCCGGCGCCGTGCACCGCGATCCACTCCAGCACGGCGTAGATCTCCTCGATCGCGATCGGATACCGCGCCTCGGGGGCCGGCGTGTAGTTCACGAACACGATCGCGGCGTCCGCGGCGACGGCCAGCTCCCGGACCAGCCGGTCGTGGGTCTGCACACCCCCGAACACCCAGCCCCCGCCGTGCACGTACACCACCGCCGGCATCGTCGCCGGCTCCTCCCGCAGCCGTCCCGGTGGCTCTTCGCGCCGTCTTTGCTGTGGCTCTTCCCGCGGTCGGGCCGGCGGGCGCACGATGCGGATCACGACCCGCCCGGTCGGTCCGCCGGTGATCTCCAGGTCCGTGACGTCCGCGGCCGGCCGAGGGACGTTCCCGGACTGCGCCGCCTCCAGCGCCTTCCGCCCGTCCTCCACCCCGAGCTGGTACGGGTAGGGCGGCAGCGCGCTCTCCCGGACGAACTGCTCCGCGGCGGGCTCCAGCACCGGCTTCGGATAACTCATACCCTCACCCTGCCCGCCACCCCACCCCGCGTCGTCCGTCGAACGACTGCACCTCCGGGGTGTGCCCGGTCCCGTGACCCACCCGTGAGGGCCGGCCGGGGCGGGTCGTCAGTCGGTGGGGGAGAGGCCGGGGAGCTGGGTGCGGCGGGTCACGCCGAGGATCGGGTAGGCGCGGCTCAGGTGGGTACCGACCGTGCGCGCGGAGAGGCCCAGCCGCGCCGCTATCTGGGGATTGGTCAGGCCCTGGGCGGCCAGCGTCACCACCTGGCGCTGCTGTGGGGTCAGGCCGTCCACCGCCGGGGCCGGGCCCGGGGAGCCCGCGGCGGCCAGCTCCGCCGCGGCGCGGTCCGCCCAGGCGTGCAGTCCGGCGGCGGCGAAGACGTCACGTGCCGCGCCGAGCAGCGGGCGGGACTCGGCCGGGCGCTGCCGTCGCCGGAGCCACTGGGCGTAGTCCATCCGGGTCAGTGCCCGTTCGAAGGCCCACTGGTCGGTGCCCGGGTCGGCCAGGGCGAGCCGGAAGTACGTCTCGGCGCCCGCCTCCGGTCCGGCCAGCAGCGCGTGCGCCCGGTTCCAGATCGCCGTCACGCGGACCGAGCGCAGCGTACGGACCCGGGCCTCGGCGTACGCGAGAAGGGGTTTGATCTCGATGCCCCGCCCGAGAGCGACGGCGACCTGGGCGAGATCGGCGAGGCTGAGGTCGGAGATCCGGTGGTGGAGCGGGCGGCCGTCGTCGTCGAAGTGCCGCCGGAGCCGGTGGAACGCGAGCCCGTGTTCGCCGCGGATCCCGGCGATCAGCCCCTGAGCGCGGTCCAGTCGCAGGTCGTGCAGGGTGTGCCGGCCGTACTGCAACGCGCCGCGCGCCGCCCCGACGTGCTCCTCGTGATCGGCCTCCTCGCGCAGCACGGAGACCGCGGCGATCGTGGTGAGCGCACCGGCACGGGTGTCGGCGATGATCGTGGCGTGCCGATCCCTATCGGTCACCCGCAGCGTCTGCTCGGCGAGTTCCCGCGCCGTCGTGAGATCACCGGCGTCGTAGGCGACCCAGGCCAGCCCGCCGAGCGCGACCGGCCGATTCAGCCCACCGGGCGGCGAGAGGTCGGCGGCCCGGGTCAGATGCCGCCGGGCCAGCGCCGTCTCGTGCCGGGCCAGCGCGATCGTGCCCAGCGCCACCGCACGGTGGTCCGGCGGCATGCCCTCGTTCCGGTGCGGTTTCCCGTACGCGTTGAGCAACCGCGACGCGTCCCCGTCCGGGTCGGCGTCGTCGACGAGTGCCCGCGCCCAGACCAGGAGCAGCTCGGACGCCCGGATGCCACCCGCGCGCACCAGCTCGCGGATCTCCCCACGGGTCTGGTCGTCACCGCGCAGCCAGGCGATCCGCAGCAGGCGCCCGAGGTCCGCAGCCTCCAGCGGCCCGGTCCGCTCACCACGCGCCTCGCCGTGCGTCCCGTCGTGCGCTTGTCCGTGTGTCCCGTCGTGCCCTTGGCCCTGCGTCCCGTCGTGCGTGCCGCCGTATGTTTCACCGTGCGTGCCGCCGTATGTTGCACCGTGCGTCCCGCCGTGTGTTTCACCGTGTGCGAGCTGGTGTTCCCATGCGGGCTCGCCGGCGTGCCGGGCGCAGATCGCCGCCCGCAGACGCCGGGCGCGCGCCGCATCGGGGTCCGGACCGCTCGCCGCGGCGAGGCCCAGCGCGTACGCCGCCGCCCGCAGACTCCCGCGGTGCAGCAGCTCGGTGCCGATCCGGTCGAGGTGGTTCGCCGCCGTCTCGTCGGGTTCGGTGGAGCTTCGTGCGGTATGCCAGGCCCGTGCCGGATCGTCCGGTGGTAGCAGGCCCGCCAGCCGGCGCCGGGTCTCCTGGCGCAGCGTGAAGCCGGCCCGCTCGATCACCGCCGCCCGGGTGACCGGGTGCGTGAAGCGGCGCGCCCGGCCGGGGCGGAGGACGCCGCTGCCGGTCAGCCCCGCCCAGACCCGCGGCGGGATCAGGGCGTCCAGGGCCTTGCGGGTGTTCCGGCCCGGCGTCTCGGTGGCGAAGGCGGCGAGGAGGGCGGCTTCCAGGCGTACGTCATCGAGGGTCTCGACGGCCGGTGCCAGCGCTCGCCGGAGGCGGGGCGGGACCGGGAGCTCGGTGCTGGTGGGCGGGAGCTCCGCGGGTGGGGGGAGATGGGCGGCGAGCTCGGTGAGGGCGAGGGGGTTGCCGGCGGCCTGGGCGAGGAGGAGACGGGCGCCGGGGTGCGCGCGGACTCCGGGCATCGTGCCGAGCAGCCGTTCCGCGTCCTCCCTGCTCAGTCTGCCGAGCCGGACCGTACGGATACCGTTCCCGTTCCCGGTTTCGCCGTTCCCGGTTTCGCCGTTCCCGGTTTCGCCGTTCCCGGTTTCGCCGTTTCCGGGCAGGAAGCCGGTCCCGGGCAGGAAGCCGTTTCCGGGCAGGAGGCCGGTGCTGGCCAGGAACGGGATGCGGGTCTGCTCGGTGAGCACGGTGCGGGACAGCTCGTCCAGGCGGTCCAGGTCGTCCACACAGAACAGCCGGCGGCCGCCGTGGCCCCACCGGTCCAGCAGCATCGCCATCGCCTCGGCCAGCGGGGCGGGCTCGACCGCCGGCGCGTCCACCCCGAAGATCCGCGCGAACGCCGCCGCGGCCGGTGCCGGGAGCTCCGCGGTCTCCCGCTGCACCGGCGTGAGCAGCCGTTGCAGCCCGGCTCCCGGTAGCGCCTCGTCCCCGGGCAACGCCCGTACCGCCAGCACGGTCGTGCCGGTCTGCCGGCGGGCGGCCTCCGCGAGCAGGATCGACCGCCCGGTTCCCCGTCCCCCGACGACGAGGACCGGCCGTCCCTCCCGCAGCGCCCCGGTGATCAGGTCGAGGTGGCGCGAACGCCCGATCAACGGCACCGTCATCCCGGCTCGCCGCGCGGAGGGGTCTCGTGCTCCGTGCGGGGGCCCTCGGCGCCGGCCGGGGTGGGTGCGAAAGCCGTGCGCAGGTACTCGGCGACCTGCTTGCGGGCCGAGCGCGCCGACGGCGTCCACCGCAGGGCGTCGAGCACCGCGAAATCGTGGACCGTGCCCAGGTAGCGTGCCGCCGTCACGCGTACCCCGGCAGCCCGCAACCGTTCGCCGAACCGCTCGCTCAGGTCCCGCGTGACGTCCGCCTCCGCCGTGATCAGCAGCGTCGGTGGCAGCCCGGCCACGTCCGTGGTGTTCAGCGGATCGGCCCGCGGTTCCTCGCGCGGCGCGTACTCCTTGCACAGCCGCCGCACGTCCACCAGCCGTAACGCCGCGCCGGTCGCGAACTCCACCGCGGACCGGTCCGCCGGATCCGGCAGGCCGAGCGGGTACAGCAGCACCTGCGCCACCAGCGGCGATCGGCCCGGCGGCGGATCGTCCTTCCGCGGCGCGCGGTCGATCAGCGCGACCGACAGGGCCAGCGTCGCCCCCGCGCAATCCCCGGCCAGCGCGATCCGGGCGGTGTCGGCCTCCGGGACGCCACCCGCGCGGGTCCACTCCAGCGCCGCCGAGAGCTGCGTGATCGCCACCGGATAGCGCGCCTCCGGCACCCGTGAGTACTCCGGCATCACCACGATCGCCCCGGTGTCCCGGCAGAGCGACGTCGCCACCCGGTGATGCGTCGACCAGCCGCCGAGCACCCATCCGCCGCCGTGCGCGTACAGGATCACCGGCGCGGCGAGCGCACCCCGCGGCGCCAGGATGTGCAGTCGCGCGTGGCCGCAGTCCGCCCCGAGCTCCGTGACCCGGTGGTCTATATCGGACGCGTCGGCGGGCGGTGACTGCATCATGTCCAGCGCCAGGCGCGCGTCGTCCGGACCCATCGCATAGAGGTACGGCGGATGCAGCGCACCCTCCGCCAGCCGCCGCGCCGCATCGTCGAGTTCGGTCACCGGGTGCCTTCCCGTCTTCCGCGGATGGGGTCGTCCTCGGTCACCGGGTGCCTTCCGGGGCGAGCAGGGAGCCGCGGACGAGATCGCCGAGCTGGGTCCGGTTCGCGACGCCGAGCAGCGGGAAGATCCGGTAGAGGTGTGAGCCGACGGTCCGCGGCGACAGGAAGAGGCGCTCGCCGATCTCCCGGTTGGTGAGCCCGCGCGCGGCGAGCCGGATGATCTGTTCCTGCTGCGCGGTGAGTGCCGCGAAGAGATCGGGTGCGGTCGGGGCGCCGGTGCGGAGATCGCCGCGGACCCGGGCCGCCCAGGTCGTGGCGTGCAGCCGTTCGAACGTGTCCAACGCCCCGACCAGCACGTCCCGGGCCTGGGAGGGCTGTTGGGCGCGGCGCAGCCGATCGGCCAGCTCGACCGCGAGGACCGCCCGTTCGAAGGGGTGGCGCGCCGCGTCCGGCGAGGTGACGATCTCGGTCAGTCTGGCTGCCGCCACTCCCGGCTCCGGTGCGAGCAGGGCGCCTGCCGCGGCCATCTGCCGCCTCTTGCGTTCGGTCGACCACGTTTTCGCGTACGCCGAAACGAAGCGTGCGTGGAGCTCTCCGGCCTCGTCGGCGTGCCCGGTGTGCAGCGCCGCGGCGACCAGGTCAGGCAGGATCAGAACCCGCCACGGGTGCGGGAGGTCCACCGCGCCGCGGAGCAGCCGATAGGCCTCCTCGTGGTCGCCCGCGCCCGCCGCCGCGACGCCCTGAGCCCAGCGGAGCCGCAGATCGAAAGCGGGCGTTCCGGTGACCGTGGGGGAGACGGGCCGCCCCCGCCCGGCGGCGATCACGGCGAGCTGGACCCGTGCCCCGGTCCGCACCATCGCGGCCTCGGCCATCACCGGCGACGAGAGCAGCGGCACGATCAGCTGCTCGGCCTCGACCCAGCGTCCGGTATCGATCAGCGACCATCCGGCCGCTCCGGTGGCGGTGAGGAAGACGCCGGTCGCGGTCCCGTCGGCGACGGCGCGGACCGCGGCGCCGAGCAGCCGGATCGCGTGCTCGGGTTCATCGATCAGCATCGCCCCCGCTCCGGCGGCCGCGGCGTACCCGACCTCCCGGGGCGTGACCGGTTCCGGAACCCGGAGGATCGCCCGCCGGAGCCGCTCGTCGGCGGCGACGAGTGCACGGGGGAAGAGCTCCCGTTCCGGTTGACGATCCGCGGCGGGCCGGGGGACGGCGATGGCGTCGCGCAGGGCTTCGGTCAGGGGGCCGTCGCCGAGGAGGAAGGCGGGGAGCCCCGCGGTCTCGGTGAGCGCGGTCGGGGTGGCGCCGGAGCTCGCCCGCCGCAGCACCGGAACGAGCAGCTCCGCCGCCGCGTCGGCCCGCCCGGCCATGGTCAGCGCCCACGCCTGCAGATCGATCATCTGATCGGACGGCTCCGGGTGGCCCTGCCCCTGTCGCGCCCGCTGGGCTATCCCGGCCGCCCAGCGGACCCGGCCCACCGCCGCGGCCCGGCCCGCCGCCTCGACCAGGACCGGCGCCCGCCGGTCGGCCGGAAGCAGATCGCAGGCCCGTTCCAGCAGCCCGACCGCGGTGACCGCCGCCGCGCCGTCCAGGGTCCGGGCGGCCGCGATCAGCTCTTCGGCGAGCCCGGCGTCGGTCCCGTCCGTCGCCTCCGCGCGATGCCACAGCGCGCGTTGCGGATCCGCGGTCGCCGCCGCGAGCATCCGGTGTGCCCGCCGCCGGGGTTCGGCACCCGCCGCCTCCAGCACCGCGTACTCGACCAGCGGATGCCGGAACCGCACCGCGCCGTCGACGACGGTGATCAGCCCGGCCTCCTCCGCGGGCCGCCAGACGGCGGGGGTCATCGCCGGATCGGCCCGGGCGACGACGGCGAGACTGCGCTCCCCGGCCGCCGCCAGGGTGAGCGCACGCAGCGACGTCTCCGGCAGCGCGGCGACCCGCCGCCCGAAGAGCCCCGCCCGTTCCGCCTCCCCGGACCGGGTGTCTTCGGCCCGCGGGCTTCCCGCGCGGGAGGCCCGCGGGCCTCCCGCGAGCCGGGCGTTCTCGCCGTACTCGTGCAGCGCCAGCGGATTGCCCGCCGAGCGCCGCAGGATCTCCAGCCGGGCCGCACCGGCCGGCGCTCCCAGCCGATCCAGCAGCTGCTCCGCCGCACGGTCGTCCAGCGGCGGCACCGGGATCTGCCGCACCAGCTCGGCCAGCTCGACCGGAACCCGCTCGGTCCTGCTGGCGAAGACCGCCACCACCGGCAGCTGCCGCCAACTGATCACCGACGCCAGCGTGAGCAGCAGATCGAGGCTGGCCGCGTCGACCCGGTCGACATCGTCGACGACGAGCACCAGCACCCGATCCGATACGGACAACCCGCCCTCTCGCCGTTGGCGCTCCGCTGCGTCCGGCCGGTCGCTCGCGAGCACCGCGCAGAGGGCGCACACCGCCGCCCGCAGGGCGAGCAGGTCCACCCGTTCCCCGGGCCCGTCCAGCGCCGCCCGCAGTGCCCGCCGCTGCCCGTCCGGCAGTTCACCGGTATCGCACCCGCCGAAGAGCCCGCGCAGGGTCGCGTAGGACGCCCCGCCGCTCTCCCCGCCACCGCGCAGCACCCGGTGACCGGCCGCCGCCGCGTGCCCGGCGAATCGCTCGACCAGCAGCGTCTTCCCGATCCCGGCCGGCCCGGCGAGCAGAACGGCCGGACCGGCCGCCCGCCCCGGTTCCAGCAGCGCGGTCAGCTCGCCCCACACTCCGGCGCGCCCGAGCAGGTCGAGTTCCATTCCCCGTGTTCCTCCCAGCGGTGCCGCGCCAAGTCTGCCCGCCCCGGCCCGTCCCGCCCACCAGCAGTGATCGTTATCGCTGCCGCCAGCGGTCAGCGATCAGCCGTTGCCTGTGGCTGCGGCCCTCATCCGGTGCGTGACCGTCTCGCTCGCGATCCGCGCCACGGTCCGCAGATCCGCCATCGGTGTCCCGGCCCGGCTGAGCACCGCCAGCGACTGGTTCACCGCGAGCACATAGGTCGCCAGATCGTCGAGCTCACCGCCCGGAACATCCGCTCTGTCGAGCGCCGCCCGAATCCTCGACCACTGCAACCCCATGATCCCGCGAACGTGCTCCGCGCTCGGCTCGCTCAGGTTCGGCGACTGCGCCGCCGACTGGACCACCAGACACCCGTCCGGTACGCCGGGATCCCCGATCCGCGCCAGCACCACCTCGAAGAACGCCGCCACCGCCGCCCCCGGATCGCCCGGATGCCCGGCGAGCGCCGACTCGTACCGGGGCCCGTACACCCCCGAGTACTGATCCAGTGCCTTCCGGAACAGCTCGTCCTTGCCCCCGAACGTCCCGTACAGCGATCCCCGCCCCAGCCCGGTGGCCGTGGTGAGCAGATCGAGCGACGCCCCGTCGTACCCGTGCTCCCAGAACACGTGCATCGCCCGGCCCAGCGCCACGTCGACGTCGAACTGCTTCCGTCCTGCCATGCGCACGACCCTATCGACTCATGTTGGACCGATCGTTCAAAGATAGGCTATGGTCCTCGTCATGACCTTCTCTCATCACCGGATCCCGGTCGGCGACCTGCACCTGCACGCCACGGTCGGCGGCGACGGCCCGCCGTTGCTACTGCTCGGCGGCTGGCCCCAGACCTCGCACGCCTGGCGCCTGCTGATGCCCGCCCTCGCCGAGGAGTTCACCGTCGTCGCCGCCGACCCGCGCGGGGTCGGCACCTCCGACAAGCCGAAGACCGGGTACGACACCGGAACCCTGGCCGCCGACATGGTCGAACTGATGCGGGCCCTGGGCCACGACCGTTTCGCCATGGTCGGCCACGACCTCGGCATGTGGACCGGTTACGCCCTCGCCGTCGACCACCCCGATGTCCTGACCAGGCTCGCCCTCGCCGAAGCCGTGATTCCCGGCCTCTCCGCGTCACCCCCGCTCTTCATGCCCGAGGCCGCCGTCGACCGCCTCTTCCACTTCACCTTCAACCGGCTCGACGGCCTCAACGAGAGGCTGATCGCCGGTCGCGAACGTCTCTTCTACGGCCATCTCTTCGCGACGAAGGCCGCTCGTCCCCTGGAACCGTCCGCCGTCGACCACTACATCGAGACGCTCACCGACCCCGAGGCCCTGCGCTGTAGCTTCGAGTTCTACCGGGCCCTGGACGCCACCATCGACCAGAACCTCCGCCGCAGGTCTCACCGCATCACGACCCCGGTCCTCGCCATCGCCGGCGCCGATTCCCTGGGCCCTCAGGTCGCCGCCACTCTCTCCCCGGTGACCGACGACCTGACGTCGGTCACCATCGCGAACTGCGGCCACTTCCCCGCCGAGGAGGCCCCGTCCGAGATGCTCGCCGCCCTCCTCCCGTTCCTCCGCTGACCCTTCCTCCCCGCTCCGTTCTCCCCGTTCCGTGTCCCCATGAGCCGACCGTCCGGCCGCCGCCCGCGCAGTAACGCCAGGGTGAGTGCCGAAGGGGACGCCAGCGCTACCGACACCGCTCGCGGACGCCGACAGCGTTCCCGGCACGTCAGCGATAAGCCGAGTGGCCGGTCAGCGCCTGACCGATGACCAGGGTGTGGATCTCGGAGGTGCCCTCGTAGGTGAGGACGGACTCCAGGTTGTTGGCGTGGCGCAGCGGTGGGTATTCGAGGGTGATGCCGCTGCCGCCGAGGATCGTCCGGCACTCGCGGGCGATGGCGAGCGCCTTGCGGACGTTGTTGAGCTTGCCGACGCTGACCTGGTGCGGCTTGAGGGATCCGGCGTCCTTGCGCCGGCCGAGGTGCAGGGCGAGCAGCGCCGCGGTGTTCAGGTCGACCGCCATGTTCGCCAGCTTCTCCTGAGTGAGCTGGAAGGCCGCGATCGGGCGGTCGAACTGGACCCGGGTGCCGGCGTAATCGAGGGCGGTGCGCAGGCAGTCCCGGGCGGCCCCCACCGCACCGAAGATGATGCCGAACCGGGCCTCGTTGAGGCAGCTCAGCGGGGCGCCGAGGCCGCGGGCGCCGGGGAGCCGGGCGGTATCGGGAAGGCGGACCTCGTCGAGGATGAGCTCGCCGGTGATGGAGGCGCGCAACGAGAGCTTCTGCTTGATGGTGCGGGTGGTGAAACCCGGGGTGTCCCTGGGGACGAGGAAGCCGCGGATGCCGTCCTCGGTCTGCGCCCAGACCGTGGCGACGTCGGCGATGCTGCCGTTGGTGATCCACATCTTGGTGCCGGTGAGAATCCAGTCGTCGCCGGCGCGGACGGCGCGGGTGCGCATGTTCGCGGGATCGCTGCCGAAGTCGGGTTCGGTGAGGCCGAAGCAGCCGATCGCCTCGCCGGCGGCCATCCGCGGCAGCCACTCCTGCTTCTGCTCCTCGGAGCCGTATTTCCTGATCGAGAACATCGCGAGGGAGCCCTGGACCGAGACGAAACTGCGCAGGCCGGAGTCGCCCGCCTCCAGTTCGAGACACGCCAGCCCGTAGGCGACGGCGCTGGTGCCGGCACAGCCGTAACCGTCCAGGTGCATGCCGAGGACACCGAGCTTGCCCAGTTCGGGGGCGAGTTCGCGGGGGAAGGTCCCCTCCTCGAACCACTCCGCGACGTACGGGCGGACCCGGTCGGCGACGAACCGGCCCACCGTCTCCTGGATCTGCCGCTCCTCGTCGCTCAGCAGACCGGCGACGTCGAGCAGTTCGAGCGGGTCCGTCACAGCCATTCGTCCTCCTTCGGGAAACCACCGAAAGCCCGCGCGGGCGTCGTCCTACCGGAGTCTGCTGCCCGGAGCGGTGCCACGTCACGCATCGGGGCGAAATCGACCGGAGCCGAGCGCCGGCCGAGGTCGCCGGATTCAGCGATACCGGCGCCGCCGGTGGGTGGCTACGGTGAGCGGAGCCGAGTCGACGGGGGCCGAGCGGAAACCGAGGGACGAGAGATGGCCGAGGCCAGCCCACTCGACCGCCTGAGTCCGGGTGATCACGTCTGCCTCGTCGTCGATGACGAACCGTCACGCAGCCGCGGCCTGGTCGCCTACATCCGGGCCGGGTTGCAGCAGCACCACCGGATCCTCTACCAGGGGCAGGGCGCCGGGCGGCTGCGTGTCGCGCTCGCCATCCGGGGCGTGGACGTGACCCGGGCGATGCGCAGTGACCAGCTCCGCCTGATCGGGTCCGGCGTCTTCGATCCGGCGGCGGCGATCGACTGCTGGCGGCAGGAGACCGCCCGGTCGCGGGCCGCCGGGTTCGCCGGGCTGCGGGCGGTCGGCGACATGTCCGGAGCCTGCCGCTGTGGTGCCGACCGGCTCGCCTGGTACGAGTCCGAGGTGAGCCGCCTCCTCGCCGAGGGCTACGCGTCGGCCGTCTGCCTCTACGACCGCCGCCTGTTCAGCGCCGCCGACCTGAGGCGGGTGACCTGCTCGCATCCCACCACGATCACCCATGAGACCGACCCGGACGCGGTGCCGCTGCTGCGCGGGGTGCGTACGGTCGAGCCGCGCGGTCTCCGGCTGGAGGGCGAGGCGGACCTCTCCAACCGGCACGCCCTGCGGGCCCTGATGGACCACCTCGCGGAGGACGCCGCCCGATCCCGGGAGGTGCTCATCGTCGACCTGGGCGGCCTGCGGTTCATCGACGCGGCCGCCGCCCGCATCCTGGTCGGTGTCGCCGGAACACGGATCGTCGGCTGCTCTCCGGCGATCAGCCGGCTCCTGGCCATGGGATGACCGCCCCAGCCCCGGTCGGCGACGTCTCGCCGGGATCAGCTCTCGGTCAGGTTGGTCAGCGGCGTCGGCTGGCTGATGTTCGCGGGCGCGTTCCACTTCTGCAGCTCGGAGGTGTTGCAGACGGCCACCTTCACCTTGCTGGTCCCGTCGCTGTGGAAGTCGTTGGAGGTGGTGCTGGCCTGGTCGGTCGGCTGCAGGCAGTAGCCCAGGTAATCCATGATCCGGTAGCTCGTGCCGTAGTCGCCCGTGTCGTGGTAGACGGTCCACTGGAGGGTGGAGAGCGCCTTGGTCACCGCCGTCTTGCAGGCGGTCACCGTCACCCATGACGTGGAGGTGGCGGTGCCGGGCGACTGGAGGCAGTAGTCGTTGGTGGCGGTGCCGCTGTTGCTGTTGCTCGTACTGCTGGTGTTGTTGACGATGATGGGCCCGGACGCGGAGACCGCCGGAACGACCGGTACCGGGTGCACCCACTGCTGGTTGAAGTCGACGACACCGCTCGGCGACTGCTTGCAGAACCAGGCGATCATGTACGTCGCGCTCATGGACTTGCTCGTGACGTCGAGACAGCGGCTGAACTGGGCGTAGTTGACCAGCTGGTTGGTGCTGTCGCCCGCCATGCCGGCGCCGACACCGGTGGCGGAGCGCCACACCGTGGTCGTGGTGCTGACCGTGCAGGATCCGAGGGTCACCGTCTTGACCGAGGTCGACCCGGGGGTCGTGACCCGGACGCAGAGGCTCTCCACCGCGCTCGCCGAGCTGGTGGAGTGGAACATGCTGCTGCCGTCCAGACTCCACTGGAACGTCGTGGTCCGCACCGACGGGCAGGCCTGGAAGACCAGGGCGTTGCCGCTGGTGTGGGTGCTCCCGGCGTACAGGCACATGCCGGAGGTGGCGGAGGACGACTCCGAGTTGATCAGCTTGAGGTAGAGGTCCGAGGTGTAGCCGAACTGCTGGCGGCTGCTCCCGTCACAGGTCGCCATGAGGATGGCCGTGCCGGCGGTCGGGGCCTTGGTCGTCGTGGAGTCCATGCACTGGTTGCCCAGGGTCGAGCTGGCGATCCGGATCTGGCCGCCCGGGATGTTCGTGTTGCTGGTGGAGAAGATGTAGGTAGCGGTCAGGGTCCGCTTCGCCGATCCGCTGGTGCCGATCGAGGTGACGACCGCGGTGGTGGGCACGTCGGTGGTGGGGCAGGCCAGGGCGGCGCTGTCCTGGTCCAGGTAGGTGAGGGTCACCGCGTACGTCAGTCGTTCGCTCGTGGCGGAGACGCCGCCGTCCCCGGAGAGGGTGCACGGCGGCAGGTTCTCCAGGTATCCGCTCTGGCTGCTGTCGGAGGCGGCCCGGACCCGCGCCATCATCATGTCCAGGCCCGTCTCGGCGGCGCTGAGCGCGGCGTTCCGCTGGTCGAGGTTCTGGGTGGACTTGATCTGCCGGAGCACGATCGGGACCAGGAAGGCGGAGAGCGACATCACGACCGTGATGACGAGCATCGCCATCGGCAGCGAGCCCTCGTCCCCGCGGCGTCGCGTCATCCTCACGAGGTCGGCCTTCCCTTGCTGCAGTCGTTGTCCACCAGGGTGCTGCTGTCGGTGAAGACGTTGTTGCGGTTGGTGTTCTGGGCGGTGAAGAGGATGTCGACCGGCAGCGCGGTGGTCCCCGTCGTGCCGGTGAAGCGGAGCCGGATCTGGGTGTGTTCCAGCTCATACGCGGTGCCCATGTTCCCGGTGCCCGCGCTGGCCGAGGCGTACGGCTTCGAACCGGGGACGTAGACGGTGAACGGCGCGGCGGTGCCGGTCAGGGTCAGGTCGGTGGCGATGGTGGTCGGTGTGCCCGGCGTCGAGGTGGTGGACGAACTCCAGGTGGCCCGGGTCAGCACGCCGCTCTTGTAGGCGAGTTGCCGGCATCCGGAGGGCGTGGCGTACTCCAGGTACCAGTTGCTGCCCACCTGGCCGGGCGTGGCGACCCAGCTCGCGTACCGCAGGTCCTTGTCCAGCCGGCGGAAGCTGTTGGTGAGCTGCTCCTGCGCGTTGCTCAGGGTGTCGGTCCGGTTGACGTCGGAGTAGATCTCGAGGATCCCGCCGGTCACCATGACCAGCACCACCGACATCAGGCCCATCCCGACCAGCAGTTCGACCAGGGTGAAGCCGCCGTCGCGGGAAGCAGGAGCAGGAGCAGGAGCAGGAGCGGGAGCGGGCGCGGTTACCGGGTCGTCGCTCATGTGATCTTCCAGATGAAGGTCAGGACGCTGGTCGCCGTCACCGTGGTCGCGGTGGCCGTCACCGTGTACGTGCCGGTGGCGGTCGGCGTCCCGGAGATGACCCCGGTCGTGGCGTTCAAGGTCAGGCCGGTCGGCAGGCCGCTGATGGTCAGCACCGGGGAGAGGCCGAGGAGGCTGCCGTTGGTGGTCAGCGTGAGCGAGGTGGCCGTGCCCTTGGCGGTCGATTGGTCCGCAGAGGTCAGCGAGGGCGCGGTGAAGACCAGCGACGTACTGGAGTTGACGATGATCACGATCTGCTGGCTGGCGGTGCCGCCGATGCCGTCGGTGACCGTGATGGTGGGCAGGAAACGGCCGGTCACGGTGGGCTTGCCGGCGATGGCGCCGGTGTTCTTGTTGATCGTCCCGCCGGTGGGCAGGCCGGTGGCGGTGTAGGTGTAGCTGCCGTCGCCGCCCGCGCCGACCGCGGTCAGGCTCAGCTTCGAGCCCAGGTCGATCGTCTGGTCGGCGAGCGTGCCCAGCGTCAGGGCGGCGTACACCACGTGCGTGTAGGTGCCGGTGCCGCTCACGCTGTTGGCGTCGGTCGCCGTCACGGTGACCACGTACGTGCCGGCCGTGGTCACGGTGCCGGTGATCGCGCCGGTGGACGCGTTGATGCTGAGCCCCGGCGGCAGGTTGGAGGCGGTGTAGGTGTACGGCGACACGCCGTTCGCCGCGGTGGCCTGCAGGCTGACCGCCTCCCCGACGTGGTTCGAGGCGTTGCTCGGCATGGTCAGCGTGGGTGGCAGCAGCACGGTGAACGTGATCGCCTCGGTGTCGGAGCGGCTCAGCTTGTCGGTGACGGTCGTCGTGGTGACGGTGATGCCGGCGGTGGTGGGGGTACCGCTGATCACTCCGGCCGGGGTCATCGAGAGTCCGGCCGGGAGTTTGCCGACCGTCCAGGTGTTGGGGAGCTGGCCGCCCCGGGCCTCGAGCTGGTAGGTGGTCGCGACGCCCTTGTAGAAGGTGACCGACGAGGTGAGCACCGTCGGGGACGGCCGGTGGATGTCGAAGGTCGGTTCGGCGGCGCGCGACACCAGCGTCGAGACGATGTATTCGCAGGTGTTGCTGGTGCTGCTGTTCGTGCAGGTCTTGTCGGACCAGGTCTCCAGGACGACCACCCGGAAGAACTTCAGGATCTTGGTGGTGTCCGTGGGTGCGGCCGAACCCAGCGGGTAGATGCACTCACCGGTGCCGGTCAGGTAGGCCTCGCACTCGCCGACGTAGATGTTCTGCGTGTAGGTGGTCCCCTCCAGGGTGAGGCTCCGGGCCGAGGTGGGGATCGGCGCCTCCGAGCCCGCCGTGGAGGTGCTGTCGGTGATCAACGGGTCGCCCGCGACCTGCATCGTCGCCAGGTAGGACTTCACCGACGAGCGCGCCGCGTCGAACTGGGTCTGCGTGGCGTTCACGCTGCGCCCGCTCAGCAGCGCGCTGCCCTTGAGCGCGCGGACCTGCTCCAGGGCGGTCGCGGCGAGCTGGATCGCGCCCTGCTTGGTCCGCTGCTTGTTCACGTTCGTCAGGCTGGTGACGAAGAACGGGGTGCTGGCCAGCAGCGTGATGGACAGGATGGTCAGGGCGAGGAGGATCTCCAGAAGACTGAAGCCCTCGTCGCCGGTGACCGGTTCCTGCCCGCTGCTCACGCTGCTCCCATCGGCAGCGGGACGGGTGCGGTTTAGATATTGGACGGGTTCGCCGCCCGCCACGGACCGGCCGTGGCGGGCGGCGGGACGTCAGCCGACGGGAACGAGGTCCGGCTCCGGGGCCGGGGCGGAAGCGGCGGCCTTGCGCAGCGCCCGCTTCTCCCGGCGGTTCTCCACCATCGTGTAGAGCACCGGGATCAGCACCAGGGTCAGCAGCGTCGAGCTGACCAGGCCGCCGATCACCACCACGGCGAGCGGCTGCGAGATGAACCCGCCCGAGCCGGTGACGCCGAGGGCCATCGGGATCAGCGCGAAGATCGTGGCGAGGGCGGTCATCAGGATCGGGCGCAGGCGGCGCAGGCCACCCTCGACGACCGCCTCGGCGACGCCCATGCCGCGCTCGCGGTACTGGTTGATCAGGTCCATCAGCACGATCGCGTTGGTGACCACGATGCCGATCAGCATCAGGATGCCGATCAGGGCGGCCACGCCGAGCGGGGTGCCGGTCACCAGCAGCAGCGCGAGCGCGCCGACGAAGGCGAACGGGATCGAGACCAGCAGGATCATGGTCTGCCGGATGCTGCCGAAGACGGCCACCAGGATCAGGAAGACCAGGCCGATCGCGACCAGGATCGCCAGGATCAGTTGGGAGAACGCCTCGTTCTGGTCGCTCGTCACGCCGCCGGTCTCGTACGTGGCGCCCGCGGGCAGGGTCAGACCCTTCAGCGCCGTCTGCACCGCGGAGCTGGCCGCACCGGTGTCCTCGCCGACCGGGGTGGCCGACACGGTGTTGGTGCGGTCGCCGTCCGAGCGGACCCGCTGGACCGGGCCGTCCACCTGGGTGACCGTGGCGACCTTGTCGAGCCGTACCGCGCCGGTCGCCGTCGAGATCTTGATGGCCTTGATCTCGGCGAGGCTGTCCGGGGCCGCGGCGTCCGCCTTCACGATCACGTCGTGCTGGGTGCCGTCCAGGGAGACCTGGGTGGCGGTGGTGCCCTGCACGGCGGTGCGCAGCGCCGAGACGATCGTCTGGTCGCTGAGGCCGTACGCGGCGGCCTCCTCGCCCTTGGGCACGATGCTGATCTGCGGCGCGCTCGCGCTCAGGTCGCTGGTCACATCCTTGACCTCGGCGACCCCGGTCATCGCCGTCTCGATCTGCGCGGTGGCCTTCTCCAGCGCGGCGTCGTCGCCGGCCTGCACCGAGATGTCGATGGTGCTGCTGCCCAGACCGCCACCGCCACCGCCGCCGACGGTGATCTCACCGGCGCCGTCGATCCCGGCGGCCTTCGCCTTCAGCGCGTCCTCGACGGTGCCGGCGTCCGCGTCGTCGGCCAGGATGATCGTGTACGAGATCCGGTTCGACCCGCCGGCCGAGCCGAACAGGCCGCCGCCCGATGAACCGATCGTGACCTGGTACGACGCGATCCCGTCGATCGTGCCGAGCACCGCCTCGACCTGCTGGGCGGCCTTGTCGGTGCTCGTCAGGTCGGTGCCGGCCGGAAGGGTCTGGCTGACGCTGATGCTGTCCGACCCCGAATCGCCGATGAAGCTGGTCTTCAGCGCGGTGCTCATCCCGACGGTGCCCACCAGCAGCACGATCGCCGCGGCCAGCACCGACTTCCGGTGCCGTACCGACCAGTTGATCACCGGCAGGTAGAGCCGGGGGAGGAGACCCTGCCGCTCCTCGGCCTCGACCCGTTCCCGGTACGTCTCCGGGTCCTCGCGGATCACCGGCGCCTTGAGGAACCAGTACGCGAGCACCGGCACCACGGTCAGCGAGACCAGCAGCGAGGCGAGCATGGCGACCGTGACGGTGATCGAGAAGGCGCCGAAGAGCTCGCCGACCAGACCGCTGACGAACGCGATCGGCAGGAAGACCGCGACCGTGGTCAGCGTGGACGAGGTGACGGCCGAGGCGACCTCACGGACGGCCGTGGTGATCGCGTGGCGGCGGTCCTCGCCGTACCCGAGATGTCTCTTGATGTTCTCCAGGACCACGATCGAGTCGTCCACCACCCGGCCGACCGCGATGGTCAGGCCGCCCAGGGTGAGGATGTTCAGCGAGTAGTCCCGCAGCCAGAGGACGGTCAGCGCGACCAGCAGCGAGAGCGGGATGGAGATCGCGGTGACCAGCGTGGACCGGGCGGAGCGCAGGAAGATCACGATCACCACGATCGCCATCAGCAGGCCGAGCCCGCCCTCCTCGAGCAGCCCGTTGACGGAGTCCTTGACCTGCGGGCCGCTGTCCGAGACCACGGTCAGCTTCGCGCCGTCGCCGAGGTCCTCCTCCAGGCCGGCGAGCTTGCCGCGGACGTCGTCCGAGACCGAGGAGGAGCTGCCGTCGTGGTCCATCGTGATGGAGAGCCCGAGACTCGGCTTCCCGTCCGTACGCGTGATGGAGGTGCTGGCGGCGTCGGTGAGGGCGACCGTCGCGAGGTCCTTGAGCTGCACGGGCTCGGGGGTCTTCGCGGTGCCGCCGAGCGCCGCGGCGGCGGGGGAGGCGACGGTCTGGGTGGTGGCACGGGAGATCCACAGGTTCTTGATCTGGTCGAGCGAGGTGACCGACTTCCCGACCGCGAGGCTCAGGTTCCGCCCGTCCGCGGTGATCGATCCGGCCGACGAGGTGCCGCCGAGGGTGCTGAGCGCGCTCACGATCGACGAGGTGTCCGCGTCGTCGTCCGGCGTCACGGTGATCACCTGGTCGCGGGTGCCGGAGACGGAGACCTCGTTGACGCCGTCGACCGCCTGCAGCGCCGGGACCACGTCGTTCTCCAGTGCGGCGGCGAGCGCCTTCTGGTCGCCGTCCGAGGTCGCCGCGAGGGTCATCGTCGGCATGTCGCCGGTGCTGCCGGTGAGCACCTGCGGGTCGACGCCGTCCGGGAGCTGGGAGGTGATCTTGGAGAGCGCCTCCTGGATGTCACCGGTGGCGTCGTCGATGTCGGTGTCGTAGTCGAAGGAGAGGGTGACCGTGACCGAGCCCTGCTGCGAGGTCGAGGTCATGCTCTCCACGCCGGTCACACCCTTGACCGCGTTCTCGATCGGTACGGTGACCTGTTCCTCGGCGACCTCGGGCGCGGCGCCCGGGTAGGTGGCCATCACGGTGACGGCGGGGAACGAGAGATTGGGCAGGAGCTGCTGCTTCAGCGACGACGCCGCGTAGACGCCGAGCACGACCAGCAGCAGGGTGACCAGGGCCACCAGCTTCCGGTTCGCGAGACTTATCCGGGAGAGTAGGGACACAGTGAGAAGTCTGTGTGCGGGGGCGGCGCGCTCGCGTCGTCCGTCGGCGGACCGTCCGTGTACCGCAGCCGTAGTACGCGGGGCGCCCGGCTACTACGACTGCGGACTGCCACGACCGGGGACTGCCACGACCGGGGACTGCTACGACTGGGGATTGCCGGGACGGACCAGACCGCTCTGGTACGCCACCACGACCAGCTGAGCCCGGTCCCGGACGCCGAGTTTGGCCATCGCCCGGTTCACGTGGGTCTTGGCGGTCAGCGGCGAGAGGAACAGGCGCTCGGCGATGTGCTCGTTGGAGAGGCCGTGCGCGACCAGCACCAGGACCTCGCGCTCCCGATGGGTCAGGTCGTCCAGCCGGGCCGCGGCGGCCGGCGGACTCGCCTCGGGCTGACTGGTCAGGTGGGCGAGCAGGCCGCGGGTGGCCCGTGGGGAGAGCATCGCGTCGCCGGCGGCGACCACCCGGACCGCGTTGATCAGCTCATCCGGGCCGACGCCCTTGCCGAGGAAGCCGCTCGCACCGGCGCGGACCGCGAGCATGACGTTGTCGTCCTGCTCGAACGTGGTCAGCACCAGGACGCGCACCCCGGCCAGGTCGTCGTCGGCGGCGATCCGCCGGGTGGCCTCGATGCCGTCGACGCCGGGCATCCGAATGTCCATCAGGACGACGTCGGCCCGTGCCGTACGGGCCAGCTCGACCGCCTCCCGGCCGTCCATCGCCTCGCCGACGATCTCCAGGTCCGGCTCGGAGTCGAGGATCATCCGGTACCCGGCGCGGATCAGCGGCTGGTCGTCGGCGAGGAGAATGCGAATCAACTGTGGTCCTCGATCGGTGCCGGCAGGGATGCCCGCACGGTGAAACGGCCGCCGGGTTCGGCGTACGCGTCAAGGGTGCCGTCGGCGGCGGCGGCCCGCTCCCGCATGCCGACGATCCCGTAACCGGAGCCGCCGGAACCGCCGCCGTCGTGGCCGGTCGCGACGGCGTTGACCACCTCGACGCGCACGCCGCCGCGGGTGTAGTCGATGGTCAGCTCCGCGGTGCCGGAGCCGTACTTGTGGGCGTTGGTCAGCGCCTCCTGGGAGATCCGGTACGCGGCCAGGTCCACCACGGCGGGCAGGTCGCGTGCCGTACCCACCTGCTGGAACGTGACCTGGAGCCCGGACGCGGCGACGGCGTCCAGCAACTCCGGCAGGCGGGCCAGGCCGCGGGTCGGCTCGATGCCGTCCGGGTCGTCGGACTGCCGGAGCACCCCGACGATCGAGGCCAGTTCCTTGAGTACGGTGTCCCCGGCGTTGCGGATGTGGTCCAGCGCGGGCCGCACCTGCTCGGGCCGCCGGTCCAGCATGTGGCTGGCCGCGCCGGCCTGCACGTTGATCACCGCGATGTGGTGCGCGACCACGTCGTGCAGCTCCCGGGCGATCCGCAGCCGCTCCTGGATGACCCGGCGCCGGGCCTCCTCCTCGCGGGTCTGCTCGGCCCGGCGGGCCCGTTCCTCGACCTCGGCGAGGTAGGCCCGCCGGTTCCGGGTGGCGTCGCCGAACGCGGTGGCCATCCCGACGAAGGTCAGCACCGGGATGGTCGCCGCGGTCAGCACCGGGAACCGGCCGGAGATCACGTCACCGCCGTAGAGGGCGGCACCGCACCCCGCGAAGATCAGCCAGGTGTCCCGGCGGCTGCCGCTGGTCGCCATCGTGTACGCGCACATGCCGGCGGCCAGGATCAGCATCGGATGCCGGCCCTCGTGCGTCCAGGAGTGCGCGATGATCCCAGAGGTCGCCGTGACCAGGGCCTCCCGCGGCCACTTCCGGCGTACCGCCATCACCATCAGGGCGACGGCCGAGGCGGCGATGTCACCCCAGTCCAGCGGCCGGATCTGGTGTTTCATGCCGGAGGCCAGGTAGGTGACGAAGGCCAGCGCGGTGAGCAGGACCGCCACCAGCGTGTCGGTGAGCACCGGGTGCCCGGCGAACACACGGCGGGCCACGGTCATGTGGCCCACGTTAGTTTCCGGTCGCCGGTTCCCGCGTCGTCCACCTGCGGTATCTACCCGAAGGTCACCACCACCTTCTCGGCGGCGCCGGGCGTCGAGCCGAGCGTGAGGGCCCGCTCCGCCTCGGCGAACGGGATCACGTCGCTGATCAGCAGGGCGTACCGCTCCCAGTTCTCCACCAGGTCCTTCGTCACCTCGAAGATCTCGGTCGGGTAGCCCATCGACAGCACCACGGTGAGCTCGGTGGTGAGCAGTTCGCCGAAGTCCACCGGCACCGGCTTCTTGTGCACCGCCACGATGCCGAAGACGGCGCCGTGCTTCACGCTCGCCAGCACGGTCTCCGCGACCACGGGCGCGCCGGCCGCGTCCAGGTAGATGTCCGTGTCCGGCCGGGCGCCGCGGACGAAGCTGCGCGGCGCCTCACCGTGGATCTCCAGCAGCCGGGCGGCGACGTCCTCCTTCGCCGAGTCGATCACCGCGTCGGCGCCGACCCTGAGGGCCTTCTCCAGGCGGTTCGGCACGATGTCGACCACCACCACGTGCGCGCCGCGCAGCTTGTAGCCGATCGCCGCGCCCAGCCCGACCGGCCCGGCGCCGAAGACCACCACCTTGTCGCCGGGCTTCGGGTTCGTCCGGTTCACCGCGTGCCCGGCCACCGCCATCGGCTCGTTCAGCGCGGCGACCTCGAACGGGATGTGATCGGGAACGGTCACCAGGTGGGTGCCGATCATCGCGTCGCGGATCAGTACGTACTCGGAGAGGCCGCCCTGCGCCCCGCCGCTGCCGATGATGCCGTCGGAGGAGGCCATCGGGTTCAGGATGACGTGATCGCCCACCGACAGCCCTTCGACGAGCGCACCCACCTCGGCGATCTCGCCGGCCGGCTCGTGGCCCAGCGGGGTGGCGCCCTGCCGCGGCGGGATGCCGCCGACCGCGATGTAGAGCCCGTCCGAGCCGCAGACGCCGCACGCCCGCATCCGGACCAGCACGTCCCGCGGCCCGGCCACCGGCTTCTCGATCTCCACGAACCCGGTCCGGCCCGCTCCGGTCACCTGTACCGATCTCATCGGACGCTCCTCCGCTAATTCGAATAAGTTGGCGGGTACAGTAGCGCGGGTGACCGGCAGAACGCGAGCGACGATGCGGGACGTCGCCCTGGCCAGCGGCGTGTCCACCGCCACGGTGAGCTTCGTGCTGAACGAGACGGCCGGGCAGACCATCCCCGAGGCGACCAGGGAGAAGGTGCGCCGGGCCGCCGCCGAGCTCGGTTACCGTCCGCACTCGATCGCGCGGGCGCTGCGCGAGGGCGCGTCCCGGATCGTCGTCCTCGAGGCCGGTGGGCTGCCGCCCGGCACCAGCCTGGAGAGCTTCATCGAGGGTCTCGACACCGAGCTCTCCCAGATCGGTTTCGGACTGCTTGTCTCGTACGGGTCGAACCACGACGTGCTCTCCGCGATCTCGCCGCGCGCGGTGATCGACCTGCCCGCGCTCTACGCCCGCCCGGACCGGGACATCGCCGACGGCGGCTGGACCGACGGGCTCGCCGCGCACACCCTGACCCAGGTCACCCACCTCGCCGAGCGCGGGCACACCCGGATCGCGATGGCCGTCCCGACCCGCACCGACCCGTTCTTCGACCTGATGAGCGGCCATCTCCGCGCCGCCGCCGCGGTCCTCGGCCTGCCCGAGCCGCCCGCGCTCGCCGTCGACGGCACCGCGGAGACCGCCGCACGTCTCCGGAGCCTGCTCGCCGTGGGCGTCACGGCCGTCGCCGGCCTCGGCGACGCGCTCGCCGTCGGTACGCTCGCCGCCCTGACCGATCTCGGTCTGTCAGCCCCCGGCGACCTGGCCGTGATCGGGTTCGACGACACACCGATCGGCGCTCTCTGGCGCCCGGCGCTGACCACGGTGCACATCGACGCCCGGGCCTACGGCCGCCGCACCGCCCGCCTCGTCCTGGGCCGCCCCGACACCGGCCCGGCCCCCGCCCCGGCCCGGGTCGTCCAGCGCGCCACCACCTGACCCGCGACCCGGCCCGCGAGCAGCCGCGGCGCCCGCGGCGTGTAAAGCGGCGCCCGCGGCGTGGGATGCGGCGCCCGCGGCGTGTAAAGCGGCGCCCGCGGCGTGGGATGCGGCGCCCGTGGCGTTGGTAGTGGCGCCCGCGGCGTGGGATGCGGCGCCCGCGGCGTGGGATGCGGCGCCCGTGGTGTTGGTAGTGGCGCCCGCGGCCACCCGGCGCGGAGGCCGCAGCGCGCCACACCGGGCGCGTCGCGGGCGTGGTGTGGACGCGCGGCTGGCGTTACGAGGCGTAGAAGTTGCCGTAGACGTCGAGGTCCGTGCCGCTCGCGCTCGTCGCCACCGCCTCGTACGTGTCCCCGCCCGCGTTCCGGCCGCCCGACGGGTACGAGTATTTCGCGGTGAACGTGTACGTCCCCGGCGCGACCGTGTCGGCGGAGGAGAGGGTGAACGTGTACAGGACGGCGTCCGATCCACTGGTCACCGAGGTGGAGACGCTCGCGCCGGGCACCGACTTGGTGGCGCCCCGGGAGGCCAGCCCGTCCGTCGCCGCCACCCGGACGGTCACCGTGAGCCGGGTCAGCTCCTCGGTCGTCGTCAGCGTGATGATCGAGGCGCCCTGGGTGTCCCCGCTGTCCGGGTCGACCGAGCCGTCCGACCAGAGCGGCCCCTGCGACACCCGGGTGAACCCCGGCTGCCCCTTGGTCAGGGTGGCGGCCGGGGTGGCCGTCGCCGTGGGGGAGGTGGTCCGGGTCTTCGCCGGCGTCGTCGGGGTGACGGCGGGTGCCGAGGACGTGGCGGCCGTGGGGGAGGAAGCGGCCGAGGCGGTGTCCGTCGGCGACGGTGCGGTCGATGGCGTGGCGCTGGTCGTCGCCGTGGGCGGCGGGGCGGGCGTGACGTCGTCCTGCTCGGCGCCGCCGGCGAGCGCCCACTGCGCGAACCCGCCCCCGCCGAAGATCGCCACGACGGTCGCCGTCACCACGGCGAGCCGCACGCGTGGTCCGCGACTCGGCGCGCGCCGCCGGCCCAGCCGGGACGCGGCCGGATCCTGGATCGCCGCCGACGTGATCCGCGCCAGCATCGCCTCCCGGTCCGGCTGGTGCGCGGATGCCTCGGCCCGCAGCGCTGCCCGCAACTGGTCCTCGGACAGGGTCACCGCGCAGCCTCCCAACCGTCGATCCGGCTCACCGAACCGCCCAGCAGCTCGGCCAGCTGCTTGGCGCCGCGTGAGGTGGAGCTCTTCACCGCGCCCACCGAGATGCCAAGGGTAGCGGCGACTTCACGTTCCGACAGGTCGAAGGCGTATCGAAGGACGACGCAGGCACGCCGCCGGTGCGGGAGTTTACGGAGGGCGCCGCGGACGTCCAGCACCGCGGGCACGTCGCTGCCCTCGTGACCCCGCCCGGCCAGCCCGAACGTGAAGATCCGCTCGCGGCTCCGGCGGCGGATCCAGTTGCGGGCCAGGTTCATCACGATGCCGTGGCCGTACGCGACCGGGTCCGCGGCGGCCTGGACCCGGTCCCAGTGCCGCCACACCTCGGTCAGCGCGTCGGCGGCGAGGTCGTCGGCGGCCGAGGGCTCCCCGGTCATCAGGTAGGCCAGCCGCGACAGCGACGCATGATGCCGCTCGAAGTACGCGCGGAACGCGTCGTCGCGCATCTGCTCCCCTCCTGAAGGCTTCCCTGGCGGGACGGCAAGCCTTCCCGGACTGGACGACGTTAGAGATCCCGCGTCCACCTGGGCAAGCCCCTACCGGACGGTGAGACGTGGGTATCACCCCGACCTGTGAAAGCGCTTTCCTGAAAAGGGAAATTCTCAGAACCCGCGAAGTCGCCTACTCGCCGGGCTCGACCGGCACCGGTGTCACCCGCCAGATCCGGGCGGCGTAGTCGGCCACCGTGCGGTCCGCGGAGAAGAACCCGTTGTGTGCCGTGTTCAGCACCGACATCCGGGTCCACGCCGCCGCATCGCGCCACGTGCGCTCGACCGTGTCCTGGCAGTCGACGTAGGCCCGGTAGTCGGCCAGCGTCAGGTACTCGTCGCGGTGCAGCAGTGAGTTCGCCACCTCGTGACCCACGCCGCCGAACGCCCCCGACCGGATCGCGTCCAGCGCCGACCGCAGCTCCTCGTCCCGCTCGTAGAACCCGCCCGGGTGGTACCCGGCGTGCTGCGCCTCGGCGGCCTCGAACGCGTCCAGCCCGAAGAGGAAGAAGTTCTTCTCGCCGACCCGGGCCCGGATCTCGATGTTCGCGCCGTCCAGCGTGCCGATGGTGAGCGCGCCGTTCAGGGCGAGCTTCATGTTGCCGGTGCCGGAGGCCTCCTTGCCGGCCAGCGAGATCTGCTCGCTCAGGTCGGCCGCCGGGATGATGCGCTCGGCGAGCGTGACGTTGTAGTTCTCCGCGAAGACCACCCTGAGGTACGGCGACGCCACCGGATCCGCCGCGATGGTGGCGCCGACCGCGTTGATCAGCCGGATGATGTCCTTCGCGGCGTGGTAGGCCGGCGCGGCCTTGCCGGCGAAGAGCACGGTCCGCGGCACCCACGCGGCGCCCGGGTCGTTCCGGATCCGGTGGTACTGGGTGATCACGTGCAGGAGCTTGAGCTGCTGGCGCTTGTACTCGTGGAACCGCTTGATCATCACGTCGTGCAGCGAGTCCGGGTCCCCGGCGGCCAGGTCCACCTTGTTCGCCCGCTTGATCGCGCGCCAGCGCTCCAGGAACGCCGGGTCCCCGGCGAGCGACTCCAGCCCGGCGAGGCGCTCCAGGTCGTTGAGCCAGCCGTCGCCGCCGAGCCCCTCGGTGATCAGGTCGGAGAGGCGCGGGTTGGCCAGCTTCACGAAGCGGCGGGGCGAGACCCCGTTCGTCACGTTCTGGAACTTGGCCGGCCAGAGCTCGGCGAAGTCGTTCAGCACGGTCTCACGCAGCAGTTTGGAGTGCAGCTCGGCGACCCCGTTGACCGCCTCGGTGCCGACCACGGCGAGGTGTGCCATCCGGACCCGGCGATCCGGCTCCTCCTGGATGATCGACATCCGGCGTACCCGGTCGGCGTCGCCGGGGAAACGGCCCTCGACCTCGCGCAGGAACAGCATGTTGATCAGGTAGATGATCTCCAGGTGCCGGGGTAGGAGCCGCTCGAAGAGGCGGACCGGCCAGGTCTCGAGGGCCTCCGGCAGCAGCGTGTGGCAGGTGTACGCGAACGTCCTCCGGGTGATCGACCAGGCCCGGTCCCACTCCAGCGCGTACTCGTCGACGAGCAGTCGCATCATCTCGGCGATGGCGACCGTCGGATGGGTGTCGTTGAGCTGGACGACCGTCTTGGCGGCGAACGCGTCCCAGTCCTCGTTGCGCAGCCGGAACCGGCGGATGATGTCCCGCAGCGAGCAGGAGACCAGGAAGTACTGCTGCTTGAGCCGCAGTTCCCGGCCGAGCTCGGTGCTGTCGTCCGGGTAGAGCACCTTGCTGATGTTCTCGGCCCGGACCGCCTCCTGGACGGCCTCCGCGTACTGCCCGGCGGAGAAGCGGGACAGGTCGAACGACGCCTCGCTGCCCCGGGCGCGCCAGAGCCGGACGATGTTGACCGTGTCGGTGCCGTACCCGGGAACCAGCATGTGGCTCGGTTCGCCCAGCACGATCTCGCCGGGCACCCAGCGCTTGCGGGTCTGCGAGCCGGGGATCGGCTCGGTGTGGCCGTAGAAGCCGACCGTCTGCCGGTCGTCGGGGGCCGGGAACTCCCACGGGTTGCCCTGGAAGGCCCAGTCGTCCGGGCGCTCCGCCTGGGCGCCGCCCTCCAGGGACTGCTTGAAGATGCCGAAGTCGTAGCGGATGCCGTAGCCGACCGCGGGGATGTCCCGGGTGGCCATCGCGTCGACCAGGCAGGCGGCGAGCCGCCCGAGGCCGCCGTTGCCGAGGCCCGGCTCGACGTCGATCGCCTCCATCTCGTCGAGCGTGTAGCCGAGCGCCTTGATCGCCTCGGCCGCCACCTCGCCGGTGCCGGAGTACAGCAGGTTCTGCTCCAGTTGCGCGCCGAGCAGGTATTCCGCGGAGAGGTAGTAGACCCAGCGCGGGTTGCTCGCGTAGTGCGCGGCCGCGGTGCGTGCGCGGCGTTCGGCGAGCCGGTCGCGCACGGTGAGGGCGAGTGCCTCGTACGCGTCCCGTGCGCTCGCCGACTCGACCGTGGTGCCCCGCCGGTAATAGAGGTTGCTGAGCAGATCCTGCTGGAACTCGTCCGTGGTGTTGCCCAGCTTGCGCAGGCCGATGCCCTGGCGAAGATCCATGCGCCCCATTCTGCCGCGCGGGCGTTTCCGGCGGCTGTCGTTCCCGGGACCGGGCGGTCAACGGCGGACCGGATCAGAAGGCGGCGGTGGAGGCGCGCGGGACCAGGCGGCAGGGCCGTGCCACCGGGCCGTGCGCCGGGGTGCCGTTGATCGCCGTGAGCAGCAGTTCCGCCGCCGTCCGGCCGATCCCCTCCAGATCCATGTCGATGGAGGTCAGGGCCGGGCGGCAGGCGTCCACCATGACGTCCCAGTTGTCGAAGCCGACCAGCGCCACGTCGCCGGGGACCGCGCGGCCGGACTCCTGCAGGCCCTCGGCGACGCCGCGGGCGATCTGGTCGCTGCCGCAGAAGACCGCGTCGACGTCCGCCCCGCAGGAGAGCAGGATTCCGGCGGCTTGGCGGCCCCACGCCTCGGTCCACTCGCCGTAGAGGACCGGCGCGGCGAGCGCGAGTCCCGCGCCGCCGAGCGAGTCGCCGGCCGCGGTGGCGCGGACCGTGGCCGAGTGGTGATGCTCCGGGCCGGTGACGTGGGCGATCCGGGTACGCCCGGTGTCCAGCAGATGCCGGATCGCGCGCCGGGCCCCGTCCGCCTCGTCGGGCACCACCGAGCAGTCCCGCGGGTCGGTCGAGCTGATGAACGCGTACACCACCGGCACCGGCAGGTCCGCGCCGATCGGGGCCCGTGCCTGGGTGCGCCGCCCGGTCACGATGATCCCGTCGACCTTGCGGCCGAGCAGCGTACGCAGGTAGTACTGCTCGCGGATCGGGTCGTCCCGGGCGTCGCAGAGGAAGACCGACATCTGCCCGGCGCCGAGCGCGTCCTCCGCGCCGATGAGCAGCGGGATGCTGAACCGCCCGATGGTGTCCGTGGTGATCATGCCGACCGTGTAGGTGCGGCCGGTCTGCAGGCTGCGCGCCGCCGCGTTGACGACGAATCCGAGCTGGTCGGCGGCCTGCCGGACGCGCTGCCGGGTCTCCGGGCGCATGGTGCCGCGACCGTTCAGCGCCTTCGAGGCCGTACCGGTGGAGACCCCCGCGAGGGCGGCGACCTCGGAGATCGTGGCGCCGCGTCGATCGATGCTCAGCGTTTTCCTCCGAGTTTCCGAGAGGGTGGCAATCGGGCGAGTAATCAGACCGTAACTTGCTATTGACAGGCGTGCAAGCTGCTCCCTAGCGTCAAGGCAATCGTTTTCCTCAGTTTTCCTCCTGGGGGTTCAATCATGACGCTTCCTCTCGCGATCCGCCGCGGCCTCACCGTGGCGGCCGCGCTCACCCTGACCACCGGCCTGATCACCGCCTGCTCCTCCGGCGGCGACTCCGGCAGCGACGCGACCAGTTCCGAGTACGCGGTCTGGGACCCGTACCCGCAGTTCGACGACTCCTCGGACTGGGTGAAGCTGCTGACCACCTGCGGCACCACCGCCGGGGTCACCGTCAAGCGGACCGGATACGACACCACCGACCTGACCAACAAGGCCCTGCTCGCCGCCCAGCAGGGCAACTCGCCCGACGTGCTGATCGTCGACAACCCGGTGGTCTCCACGCTCGCCGAGGGCGGCGTGCTCACCACCACCGAGGAGATGAAGGTCGACACCTCGGCCGTCTCGCCGAACCTGCTCGCCGCCGGCCAGCTGGACGGCAAGACGTACGGCATCCCGATCGGCGCCAACACCCTCGCGCTCTACTACAACAAGAAGGTCCTGGACGCGGCGAAGGTCGACCCCGCGACCGTCAAGGACTGGGCCTCGCTGACCGCGGCGCTGGCGAAGGTGAAGGCCGCGGGGAAGAAGGGCATCACCTTCTCGGCGATCGGCACCGAGGAGGGCTCGTTCCAGTTCCTGCCCTGGTACTGGGGCTCCGGGGCGAACCTGACCCAGCTCGACTCGGCGCAGGGCGTCGCCGCGCTGACCCTCTGGACCGACTGGCTGAAGAAGGGCTACGCGCCGAACTCGGTGCTCAACAACACCCAGACCACCAGCTGGCAGGAGTTCGCCGCCGGTGACTTCGCGTTCAGCGAGAACGGCACGTGGCAGCTGGCGAACGCGAAGAAGACCGGTTTCGAGTACGGCATCATCCCGATCCCGTCCCAGGCCGGCGGCACCGCACCGGCACCCACCGGCGGCGAGTTCGTCACCGCGCCGGTCCAGTCGGACACCGCCCGGTACGCCGTCACCCAGAAGCTGATCGCGTGCCTGAGCAGCGCGGAGAACGCGTACACCACGGACACCACGCTCTCCTACATCGCGGCGACCGATGCCGTACAGCAGAAGCAGGTGGCGGAGAACAAGGACCTGACCGTCTGGGTCGAGGCGGTCAAGGCGGCCAAGGGCCGGACCAGCGACGATCTGGGCACCAAGTACCCGAAGATCTCCGAGCCGCTGTGGGGCGCCTTCCAGGCCGCACTCTCCGGGTCGAAGACGCCGCAGCAGGCGCTCACCGACGCCCAGAGCGCCGCGGCCAAGTGACCACGCACGCCGAGACGCTCGTCCGGACCCGGGATGACACCCGGGTCCGGCGGGGCCGCGGACAGTGGACCGCCTGGGCGTTCCTCGCCCCGCTGATCGTCTACCTGGTCGCCTTCTACGCCTACCCGCTCTACCGGAACCTGGACCTGAGCCTGCGGCACTACACGGTCCGGAGCTTCGTGCAGGGCGACGCCCCGTTCAGCGGCGTGGACAACTACCGGACGGTCTTCGACGACGCGACCTTCGTCCCGGCGCTGCTGCACACCCTGGCCTTCACGTTCGTCAGCATCGCGGTCCAGTTCGCCCTCGGCCTCGCGCTGGCGGTCTTCTTCACCCAGCACTTCCGGCTCTCCGCGACGCTGCGGGCGCTCTTCCTGGTCCCGTGGCTGCTGCCGCTGATCGTGAGCGCGTCGACCTGGTCGTGGATGCTCAACAGCGATTCCGGAATTGTCAACTATGCACTTCAGATATTCGGTATCGCCCCGATTAATTGGCTGACCTCACCGCAATGGGCGCTGCCCAGCGTGATCATCGCCAACATCTGGATCGGCATCCCGTTCAACCTGGTCATCCTCTACAGCGGGCTGCAGGCGATCCCGGCGGACATCTACGAGGCGGCCGCGCTGGACGGTGCGAGCGGCCGGCAGCGGTTCTGGCGGATCACGTTCCCGCTGCTCCGCCCGGTCTCGGCGATCACCCTGCTGCTCGGGCTGGTCTACACGCTCAAGGTCTTCGACCTGATCTGGATCATGACGAAGGGCGGCCCGACGGACGCGTCGACCACGCTCGCCACCTGGTCCTACCGGCTCAGCTTCGGCAACCTGCTGCCCGAGTTCGGCCCGGGGGCGGCGGTCGGCAACCTGCTGATCCTGATCGCGCTCTTCTTCGGGCTGCTCTATATCCGGAGGCAACGCCGTGATCAGTAGGAGCCTCAAGACCGGCATCGGCCTGATCCTCACCGCGATCATGCTCTTCCCGGTCTACTGGATGATCAACGTGTCCTTCACCCGGGACACCGAGATGCGGGCCGACCCGCCGCACCTGCTCCCCCTCGGGGGCACCCTGGAGGGCTACCGGCTGGTCCTCGCGCAGCAGATGCCGTACCTGGGAACGAGTCTGATCATCGGACTCGGCACCGTCGCACTCACCCTGATCCTCGCGGCGCCCGCGGGCTTCGCCTTGGCGAAGCTCCGCCCCCGGGGCGGCAACGCCCTCAACTTCGTGCTGCTCATCGCGCAGATGATCCCCGGCATCATCATGGCGATGGGGTTCTACGCCATCTACCTGCGGGCCGGCGTGCTCAACACGGTGCCCGGCCTGATCCTGGCGGACTCGACGATCGCGGTGCCGTTCGGCGTGCTGATCTTCACGGCGTTCATGTCCGGCATCCCCGGCGAGCTGATGCAGGCCGCGCAGATCGACGGCGCCTCTTTGCCGAGAGTGTTCGTCTCGGTGATCCTGCCGGTGTCACGGAACGCGATCGTCACGGTCAGCCTCTTCGCGTTCCTCTGGGCCTGGTCCGACTTCGTCTTCGCCACCACGCTCGACGGCGGCGGCGAGTACCAGCCCATCACGCTCGGCATCTACCACTACATCGGCAACAACAACCAGCAGTGGAACGCCATCATGGCCACCGCCGTGATCGCGTCCATCCCGGCGACGGTGCTACTCATCGTCGCTCAGCGTTACGTCGCCGCCGGAGTGACCGCCGGCGCGGTCAAGGATTGAGGAAACATCGCCATGGACACCTCGTACGGCCCCGTCGTGCCCACCCCCGAGGCCGTCTCCGCGCTGCGGCCGCTGCCCCGTGACGCGGTGGCTCTGTCGCCCGCGAGCCTGCTCGGCGGCTGGCAGGAGCGCAACACCGCCGCCACCCTGCCGCACTGCACCGGACAGCTCGCCGAGCAGGGCAACCTGGCCAACGTCCGCCGGGTGACCGGTGCCGACGGTGAGTTCCGCGGCTTCTGGTTCGCCGACTCGGACATCTACAAGACGCTCGAGGCGGCGTTCTGGGCCGATCAGGAGGTCGGCGAGATTCCCGCGCTGCTGGAGAAGGCGCAGGACCCGGACGGTTACCTCAACTCCTACTACCAGGTCGACCACCGCGACAAGCAGTGGGCGGAGCTGGACTTCAGCCACGAGATGTACTGCGCCGGCCATCTGATCCAGGCGGCCGTCGCGGCGGCGCGGAGCGCCTCCGGCGATGCCGCGGTGCAGGTCCTCTCGGTCGCGCGCCGTTTCGCCGATCTCCTGGTGCGGCGGTACGCCGCCTCGAACGAGGTCGACGGCCACCCGGAGATCGAGACGGCGCTCGCCGAGCTGTACCGGGTCACCGGGCACCGCCCCTACCTCGACCTGGCCGCCCGCTTCGTCGAGAACCGGGGCCACGGTGTGCTCGGCGAGGGCCGCTTCGGTCCCCGCTACTTCCAGGACCACGAGCCGGTCCGCACCGCCGCGGAGGTCACCGGTCACGTGGTACGGCAGGTGTACCTGCTGGCCGGCGCGGTGGACGTGGCCGTGGAGACCGGCGACACCGCGTTGCTGGACGCGGTCGAGCGGCTCTGGGACTCCGCGCTGGACAGCCGGACCTACCTCACCGGCGGGCAGGGGTCGCGGCACCGGGACGAGGCGTACGGGGACCCGTACGAGCTCCCGCCGGACCGGGCGTACGCCGAGTCCTGCGCCGCGATCGGCAGCTTCCAGTGGGCCTGGCGCCTGCTGCTCGCCACCGGGAACGCGAAGTACGCCGACGAGATGGAGCGGCTCCTGCACAACGGCATCGCCGGCAGCACGGGGATCGACGGCGCCACCTTCTTCTACTCCAATCCGCTGCAGCTGCGGACCGGGCACGACGGGTCGCACGAGGACGCGCCGTCCCAGCGGCTGCCGTGGTACTCGTGCGCGTGCTGCCCGCCGAACCTGGCCCGCCTGATGGCCTCGCTGGACAACTACACGGCCACCGGCTCCGAGCGCGGGCTGCAGTTGCACCTCTACACCGCCGGGACGTTCCGCGCCGGTGGTCACGCGGTCGAGGTCGAGACGACCTACCCCTGGGACGAGACCATCGCGGTGACGATCACCGAGGTGGGCCCGGGCCCGTGGACGCTCTCACTCCGGATCCCCGCGTGGTGTACCGACGCGAGGCTGACGGTCAACGGGGACCCGGTCCCGGCCGGTGGCGGACATGTCGCTCTGAACCGGACGTGGCTCGTGGGTGACCGCGTCGAGCTGACCTTGGTCATGCTGCCCCGCCTGGTCGCCGCCCACCCTCGTGTCGACGCCGTCCGCGGTACGGCCGCCGTCGTCCGGGGGCCGATCGTCTACTGCGTCGAGCACGCCGACGTGCCGTTCGACGCCGAGTTCGAGGACCTGGAACTGGACCCGTCCGCTCCGCTGCACGTCAGCCGGGACGGGAACGGCCTCGCCCCGGTCCTGCTGCGGATCCCGCTGCGGGTCCGCCCCACCGACACCCCGCATCTGTACCGGACCCTGCCGGCTCCGGCGAGGGCCACGTCACCGGTGGCCGTCACCGCCATCCCCTATTTCCTCTGGGCCAACCGGGAGCCGGGCCCGATGCGGGTGTTCATCCCCCTATCCGAGAGGTGACACCATGCGATTCTTCATCGCATCGCTCCTGGTCATCGCCGGGCTGGCCGTCCCCAGCCCGGCGCTGGCCGCCGGAAACACCCTCACCGTCAACGTGGGCACCGCCGTCCGCCCGGTCACCCACGTCGCGTCCGGCGGGCTCTACGCCGTCGACACCGGCACCACCGTCCCCGCCGAGCTGCACCTCAACCACCTCACCCAGCCGCCGCCCGGCACCCAGCAGCTCGGCAACGGCGCGACCACCCCGTGCTGCGACGGCCTCCAGGTCGCGGCCAAGGTGACGAGTGCCGGAGCGCAGCAGTTCTGGCGCCTTCCGGACATCTACCCCGGTTTCCCGTACGGCTGGGTCAGCTGGTCCGACTGGGAGTCCAAGGTGACCACGATGGTGAACGCGCGGGTCGCCGCGACCGGCACCACCAACGTCGACGGCTACGAGCTCTGGAACGAGCCCGACTGGACGTGGAACACCAGCGCGGCCGGCACCTTCAACGCCGGCTGGACCCGGACGTACCAGAAGATCCGCACGCTCGACGCCACCACGCCCATCGCCGGCCCGAGCATCTCCTACTACAACCACGACTACCTGGTCAGCTTCCTCACCAACGCCCGGGACACCGGCACGCTGCCCGACGTGATCGTCTGGCACGAGCTCGACCTGCACGACTACCTCAACGTGGGCGCGGACGTCGCCGACTACCGGGCGATCGAGGCGTCGCTGGGCATCTCCGCCCGGCCCATCTCGATCAACGAGTACGCCTCCCCGGACCAGGTCGACATCCCCAGCGTCGCGGCGCACTACATGGCGGTCTTCGAGCGGTACGGCGTCCGGGACGCGGAGCGCGCCTACTGGTACGAGGCCGGCACCCTGAACGGCCTGCTCTACAACAACTCCCCGACCGCGTCGTACTGGCCCTACAAGTGGTACGGCGACATGTCCGGGAACATCGTGCAGACCGTCCCGTCCTCGTGGCTCGACGGCGTCGCCGCGTACGACGGCACCCGGAAGATCGTGAATGTGGTCTTCGGCGGTGACAGCGGTGCCAATACCGTGCAGGTCAACGGCTTGAGCGCGCTGGGCTCGCAGGTCAGCGTCACCCTCAACAAGACCGGCGTGACCGGCCGGACCACCAACTCCTCGGCGACCACGGTCTCCACCAGCACGTACACCGTCTCGAACGGCGGTATCACGGTCCCGGTGTCCGGGATGCTCGCCGAGGCCGCGTACCAGTTGGTGATCACCCCGGCCAGCGGCGTCACCACCTGGCAGCAGCGCTACGAGGCGGAGAACGCCACCGTGGTCAACGCCGCCCGTCTCGGGGCGAGCTCGGCCTCGAACGGCGGTTACGTCGGCCGGATCGACGGCTCGTCCACCAGCCGTGACCAGTCCTTCGTCGACTTCACGGTCAACGTGCCGACCGCGCGGAGCTACACGATGACGGTCGGGTACGCGAACGCCACCGGCGCGACGGCCACCCAGGGCCTGGCGTACAACGGCGGTGCCTGGTCGACGATCAGCTACCCGGCCACCGCCGCGTGGGGCGTCTTCGGCTCCACGGTCAGCACCACGGTCACGCTCAAGGCCGGATACAACGTGATCCGCCTGGCCAAGGGCTCGCCCAACTTCGCGGGCGGCACCGGTTACGCCGAGCTGGACTACCTCAACCTCGCCTGACCGGCTCGCTGCCGGGCCGTCCCCGGCCCGGCAGCCTGACCGGTGTCGATCCGCGGCGATGTTGTCAACAATCTGTGTGTCCCCTCACTCGGGACCCCGAAACCCGTGCGAAGTTAGGTGAGGCTAACCTAAGTTACGGAGTGACAGTCCTCCACCGAGGACTCATCCGTAAGGAGTGTCATGCCCGTAATCTCCCGCCGGGTCAGCCGCACCGTCGCGGTCGTCGCGGCCGCCGCAGCGAGCAGCGCCTTCGCCCTTCCCGGTGTCGCGCTCGCACACAGCGCCGCCGTCAAGACCGCGAGCGTCCAGTCCGCCGCCGTCCTCAAGGGGCAGTACCAGTCCGCGTACTCGCAGCGGAACAAGGCGCTCTGGGTCACCACCGCGGTCGGCCGTACGGCCACCCCGTCCGCGATCTACAAGCTCGACCCGAAGACCCTCGCGGTCGAGGGCGTCATCAACCCGCCGGTGCTGGACGCGACCACCGGCGCCGTCGAGGGTGTCTACGGCATCGCGGTCGACGACGAGTACAACCGTCTCTGGGTGACCAACACCCGGAACAACACGGTCGCCGTCTACAGCCAGAAGACCGGTGAGCACCTGGCGACCCTGCCGGACGTGGCGCACGCCCGCGAGATCGTCGTGGACGAGAAGCACAACACCGTCTGGGCCAGCGCGTTCGGCGCCGCCACGCTGGTGGCGTACGACAGCAGGACGCTGACCGAGAAGAAGCGGATAACGGTCACCGGAAGCAGCCCGACCGGGCTCGCGGTCGACGAGAAGTCCGGCACGCTGTACGCCACCGACCTGGCCGGTGACCAGATCATCGAGGTCACCCGGAAGTCCGACACCCCGGCGCTGATCCCGGTCGGCGACGGCCCGATCTCGGTCGCGCTCTCCAGCGACGGCCGGTTCGCGTACACCGCGAACCAGACCGCGGGCACCGTGTCGGTCGTGGACACGAAGAAGGACGCCGTGGTGGCGACCTACACGGCCGGGGCGGGTGCGCTCTCGGTCGCGTACGAGGAGCGCTCGAAGACCGTCCTGGTCGCGAACCGCACCGCGGCCAGCGTCTCGGTGATCGACGCCAGGACCGGCACGGTCGAGGAGACCATCGCGACCACCGCCAACCCGAACCACATCGAGGCCGCCAACGGGTACGCGTACCTGGTGGACAAGTCCGGTGCGGGCGCGGCCGGCGAGGACTACCTCTACAAGATCAAGCCCGCCAACTGAGCTGGGCCGATGACTGGTGTCCCACCTCCTCCGCTGCCCGGAGGAGGTGGGACACTCTTCCGTGTGCTGGAGGAGTTGCTGCCGTCGGCGGTCCGTTCGGCCGAGGCCTTCACCGACGACGCCGACGAGGCCTGTCACCCGGGCGAGGAACACCTGATCGCCTCCGCGGTGCCGGGCCGCCGCCGTGAGGTGATCACCGCCCGCCGCTGCGCCCGTGAGGCGCTGGCCGCTCTCGGTCACGCGCCGGTCGCCATCCCGCGGGGCCCGCGCCGGGAGCCGGTCTGGCCGTCCGGCGTCGCCGGGAGCATCACCCACTGCGCGGGGTTTCGTGCCGCCGCCGTCGTCCCTGTCGAGCGGGTGGCGAGCGTGGGCATCGACGCCGAGCCGCACGCCCCGCTGCCGCCCCGGGTGCTCGGCTCGGTGACCGGTCCCGGCGACGCGGACCTGCTGGCCCGGCTGGCCGTCGAGGCGCCGGAGACGTGCTGGGACCGGGTGCTGTTCAGCGCCAAGGAGTCGGTCTACAAGGCGTGGTATCCGTTGACCGGCCGCTGGCTCGGCTTCGAGGACGCCAGCCTCACCTTCGACCCGCCGCGGACCGCCTTCACGGCCCGGATCCACCTCGAGGCCGAGCCCCGCCTGCGCGAGATGCGCGGTCGCTACCTGGTCCGGGACGGCTTGATCGTCACCGCGGTCTGGGTGGACTGACGCCCCCGCCATCGGGGAGTCAGTCCAGCACCGACGGGCGCTGACCGGTCGCCTTCGAGAGCACCTGGTCCAGCGCGGAGAAGAGCACGTAGCGCTGCTTCGACGAGTAGCGCGGATGGCAGGCCGTCATGGTCAGCGTCGCCGTCGTCGGCTCCACCCCGGGTTTCTCCGGCGTCGGCGCGATCACGTCGACCCGGGTGGGCGCGACGATCACGTGGCGCTGGACCCTGTAGACGTACCAGGCGGTCTGCGTCTCGATCACGATCGGGTCGCCGGCCCGCAGGTCGTCGATGTCGTTGAAGGGCAGCCCGGCCGGTCCGCGGTGCCCGGCGATCGCCAGGTTCCCGACCTGTCCGGGCAGCGCGCTCCCCGGGTAGTGCCCGGGCCCCTTGCGCAGGTCGGCGGTGGTGACGCCCTCGACCACGGTGTACTTCGTGTCCCAGCGCGGCACCCAGATCACCGCGAACGGTTCCCCTTCTGCGGGCACGCTCGCGAGGGCGTCCAGGCTGGTCACGGCGGCGCCCGAGGCACCGGAGGCGGCCGTGGAGGGCACCGCGGCGGCCGCCCACTCGGCGGAGAGCTGGTCGTCGAGCGCACGCTGCGCGTCCGCGGTCTCCGGGCCGGGCAGCAGCGTCTGCACGGCGAGCACCGCGGCGCAGACCGCGCCCGCGCCGATCAGCCCGGCCGCGCCGGCGGTCAGCGGGGTCGGGCGCCAGGAGCGGCGTACCCGCCGTACCACGATCACCAGCAGGACCAGCGCGAACGGCAGCAGTGGCAGCAGCAGCGGCCACGACGAGGTGGTGGCGGTGAAGGTGGTGCCCGCTCCGGCGCCCGCGTCGATCCGCCCGGCGATCGGGTAGCGCCCGATCGCCGGGGCGGCCACCGTGAACGTGGTCTCCACCCGCCGTTCGCCGCCGGCCGCGATCGCGCCGATGGTCAGCGCCTCCGGCGCGCTCGATCCCGCCGCGCGCCCCAGGTCCAGGCTGAGCTCCGCGCCGGTCACCGCGGTGGTGCCGGCGTTGTGCACGGTCAGCCGCAGCGTCCGGACGGCCGGGCCGCCGACCAGCGCGGCCAGGCTCCAGCGGTCCACCACGTCGACGTCGGAGACGGTGAGCCGGGCGTCCGCGCCGGTCCCGCCGGCCGCGGCCGTGCTGACCACCGAGTTGTCCGGCACGTCCGGTACGTCGATGGTCACCGACGCGATCCGGTCCCCGGTCACCGTGGCGGCCCGCACCACGCACGGGCAGCCCACCGGGGGCGCCACCAGCGTCAGCGTGAGCCGGGCGCTCCCGGTCGCGGGCACCGAGACCGACGAGGCCGAGGCCACCGCGCAGTCCGCCGAGCCCTGCCGCCCCTCGTTCCCGCAGAGCGCCGCGGTCACCACGCCGCCCGGCCACCCGGTGAGCGTGACGCCGACCGTGTCGCCGAGCTTCGCGCTCGCCCGGTCCACGGTGACCGAGGGGCCGGCCGCCGCGGCGGGGGAGGGGAGCAGGAGGACCGTCGCCAGCACGCCGAGGACAGCGGCGACCCGGCCGGTGGTCACGCCCCGGCGCGCCGGCGGCGCCGCTCGACGAGCAGCAGGGCGATCCCGGCGACCGGCAGCAGGATCGCGCCGCCCAGCCACGGCCCGGCGTCGATCCCGGTCTTCGCCAGCGTCCCGGAGCCGGTCGAGGTGCTCGTCGCGGTGGCGGTGGCCGTCGCGGTCGACGTGGACGTCGTGCCGGAGCCGGACGAGGTGGTCACCGCGAAGTACGAGCTGGCCAGACTCCGCGCCGGGGTGTCGTTCTCCTGTCCCGACCCGGCCAGCAGGCGCAGCCAGTGCTCCGAGCCGGCCTCGGTGGCGGCCGGGATGGTGACGCTGCCGGAGAGCGCCCCGCTGTCGCTGGCGGTGAACTCGCCGAGGATGTCGTTGTCGTCCAGCTTGACGGTGACCACCTGGCCCCGGTCGCTGTCGTTGACCCAGCCCGTACCGGTGAGGCGGATCTTCGACCCGGCGGCGACGGTCGCCGAGGCGAGAGTGACGGTCGCACCCTGCGCGTTGGACGGCCGGGGCGTGCTCGCCGCGACCGCCGGGGTGGCGGTCAGGGCGACGAGGGCGGCCGCGGTGAGAGCGGCGGCTGCGGCGATCTTCATGAACGGGCCTTTCAGGCGGAGGGAGCGGTCATCGCCGCGCCGAGCTGGTCGAGGATGACGACGGCGGCGAGGGGTCCCCCGGCGCTGGCCCAGGCCGAGCCGTCCACCGGGATGACGTGGTCGTTCCGGTACGCGGTGAGCGCGGTGAACCCGGGCGTCTTCAGCGCGTCGTCCTGCAGCATCTTCCTGCTGGCGGCCACGCCGACCTCGGTGCCGGTGCTGCCGCCGGTCGGGTTGGTGGCCCCGCCGAGGGTGCCGAAGAACATCCAGTCGGCGTCGAGCTGGTCCAGGTTCTCCCGGCTGACCGGCTGGGAGTGCCCGGGGCCGTCCTTGTCCTGCGCGGGTGGCCGGGCGAGGCCCAGCTCGGTCAGGATCTTGCCGGGCGGCAGCTCCTTGAGCAGCAGGGACGGCTGGCCGGTGCCCCAGCGGACGATGCTGACCGTGTCGTCGGCGTTCTCGCCCAGCTTGCCCTTGATCTCGGTGACCCGGCTGTCGTACCCGGCGAGCACCTTCTCGCCGTCGGCGGCCTTGTTGAGCACCTCGGCGAGCACGGTGAAGTTCGCCTTCCAGTCCGCCGAGTTCTTGCTGACGTAGACGGTCGGCGCGATCGCGGTGAGCTTGGCGGTGACCGCGTCGTCCTGGGTGACCGTACTGTCGGTGACGATCAGGTCCGGTTTCAGCGCGAGGATCTGCTCGATGTTCGGGCCCGAGACGGAGGCGACGATCGGGATGCCGTCGGCCTTGTCGGCCAGGTAACCCGAGGCGGTGGCCTGTCCGCGGCCGCTGGTGGTGCCGACCACGTTGACGCCGAGCGCGAGGGCGCCGTCCAGGGTCGGTTCGCTCAGCGTGACCACCCGGGACGGGTTCTCCGGCACCGCGACGCTGGTCCCGTCGGCGCCGGTGACCGTACGGCCACCGGAGCTCTCCGAGCTGGACGCGCCCGAGGTGCAGGCGCCGAGCGTCAGGCCGAGGAGTCCCGCGAACGCGAGGGCCCGGAGGCGCGAGGACATACGGCTTCCTCCCAGTTTCTCTTCAGGTGACGGGCTGCACTCACCCTGTCCAGCGGACGTTAGGTTAGCCTAACCTCGCTTCGGAGGGGCTACCCCTCCCGAGTAGCAATGGCCACACCGGAGCGTGTGGCCCGAAAGGAACCTCTGTGGACTCCTCACGCATCGCGCGGATGCCTCCCCGGGCCACCCGGTGGGGCGCGGCGCTGCTGGGCGTGGCCGCGGCGCTCGCCGCGACCTCCCCGGCGCTCGCCGCCGATCCGAAGGCGGACAACGCGAGCGGCGCGACCGTCGCCCTGGTCTCCACCACGGTGGCGCCGGGCGGGAAGCTGTCGTTCACCGGCACCGGTTTCGTCAACGCCGACGGCACCGGGTCGATCGTCTCCGTGAAGATCGACGACGGATCGGTCCTGGACACCACCAACGGCAACTCGTCGGTCTTCGCCGACGTGACCGCCGAGGCCACCACCGGGAACATCAGCGGCTCGGTCACGATCCCGACCACCCTGACCGGTGCCAATCACTGGCTCCGCTTCCTCTCCGGCAGCGGCCAGGCCGGTGACACGGTGCGCAGCGTGCACACCGAGTACTTCACCGTCCAGGAGGCGACCGCCGGCCCGGCGGTCACGCTGGCCGCCGACACGGTCACCGCCGGCGGCAGCCTGACCGCCTCCGGCACGGCGTTCCCGGCCTCGGCCACGGTCACCGTGAAACTGGACAAGACCACCATCCTGACCACCTTCACCAGCACCGCGAGCGGGAGCTTCGCCGGTACGGTCCCGATCGCGGACACCGTGACCGAGGGCTCGCACACGCTCTACTTCCTCGCCACCGGCACCAGCGTGAACGTCGCGTTCACCGTGGTGGCGCCGGAGGAGCCGGCCGAGGGCTCGGTCTCCGCGACGGTGACCATCACGACGAGCGTGCCGGACACCGGCGCCCTCGCCATCAAGGTCGGCGCGAGCAGCGTGGCGCTGGGCACCCCGCAGCTCACCACCGGCCTGGACGCCCTGGTCGCCACCGGGGCACTGCCCACGGTGACGGTCAGCGACCTGCGGGCCGCGAACCCCGGCTGGAGCGTCTCGGGGCAGATCGGCGACTTCACCGGCACCGCCGGCACGGTCGACGGTAAGTACCTGGGCTGGACCCCGAAGGTCGTCTCGGCGTCCTCGGGTCAGACGGTCACGGCGGGCTCCGCCGTCGCCGCGGGCACCGGCTTGAAGTCCTCCGCCGGCCTGGCCACCGCCGCATCGGGCGCGGGCCGGGGCACCGCGGAGCTCGGTGCCGACCTCGAACTGCGACTGCCCACCACCACGGCGCCGGGCGACTACTCGGCGACGCTCACCCTCACCGCCATCTGATCCGGTGACGCCGGGGGTGGGCATACCGTCCCCGGCACGCCGATCCCCTCCGTGGAGAAGCCATGCCCCGATTGCTCGCCGGTGCCGCCGTCCTGGTGGCCGCGGTGATCGCCGTTCCCGTCCCGGCGGCCGCCGAGCCCACCGCCGCGGAGGCTGCCGCCTGGTCGGTCCAGCCGTCGAGTCGCAGCGGCCCGGGCAACCGTCCCTTCTTCACGTACGACCTCTCCCCGGGCGGCACGGTCGCCGACTACGTCGCGGTCACCAACCTGGGCACCACGCCGCTCACCTTCCACGTCTACGGCGCCGACGCGTTCACCACCGCGGCCGGCGGCTACGACCTGCTCCCCGCCACGACGACCTCCACCGACGCGGGTTCCTGGATCGCGCTCGGGCAGACCACGGTGACCGTTCCGGCCCGCTCCCGCGCCGACATCCCGTTCACCCTGAAGGTCCCCGCGAACGCCACGCCCGGTGACCACGCCGCGGGCATCGTCGCCGCGATCACCACCGCCGCCGCGGACGCCGCCGGCAACACCACCCGCCTGGAGCAGCGCGTCGGCACCCGGCTCTACCTGCGCGTCGCCGGCGATCTCCGGCCCGGCCTGCGGGTGGACGGCCTGACCGCCGCGTACTCGCCGGGCTGGACCCCGTTCGGCGGCACCCTCGACCTGAGCTACACGGTCCGTAACACCGGTAACACCCGGACCGCCGCCGGTCAGTCGATCGACGTCGAGGCCCTCTTCGGCCTGACGGCCGCCACCCCGGCGGTGGATCCGCTTCCCGAGATGCTTCCGGGCGCCTCCCTGGATTTCCGGGTACGCGTGGACGCCCCGGCCCTTCTCCGGCTCTCGGCCGCCGTCGCGCTCGACTCGCCGGACGGCGCGACGGCGCGCTCCTCGGTCGGCGTGTGGGCGTGGTCCTGGTACTACGTCGTACTCCTGGTGCTTCTCACGCTCCTGATCGGGCTCCTCCGCCGGTGGTGGCGCACGCGTTCCACCGCCTCCCCCGAGGTGGGCGAACCGGCGACGGCGGACGCGCGGTGACCGTGCTGCAGGAGCGCCGGACCCCGGTGCGGGTGACCGCGGTCGTCCTCGTCGTGATCGCGCTGGTGGTGGCGGTCGTGGCGAGCGTGGCCCTCGGCGCCCGGCCGGTGCCGCTGAACCACGTCTGGTCCGCGCTGACCGATTTCGACGGTAGCCCGGACGCCATCGCGGTGCGCCGCCTGCGCCTGCCCCGCACCCTGCTCGGCCTCGTCGTCGGCGCCGCCCTCGGTATCGCCGGCTGCCTGATGCAGGCGCTGACCCGCAACCCGCTCGCCGAGCCCGGCGTCCTCGGCGTCAACGCGGGCGCCGCCGCCGCGATCGTGACCGCGATGAGCCTCTTCGGCGTGACCACCCCGGCCGGGTACGTCTGGTTCGCGCTGTTCGGTGCCGGTGGGGCGTTCGCGCTGGTCTACCTGCTCGGCGGCGGCGGCCGGATCCGCGAGTCGCCGGCCCGTCTCGCCGTCGCCGGCACCGCCGTGGCCGCCGCGCTGACCGGTTTCACCTCGGCCGTGGTGCTCTTCGACTCGAGCGCGTTCGACCAGTTCCGGTTCTGGGCGGTGGGCGCCCTCGCGGACCGCGGCATGACCGTGTTCTGGCAGGTGGCGCCCTTCCTCGCGGCGGGTCTCCTGCTCGCCGCCGTGATCGGCCCCGGCCTCAACGCGGTGGCCCTCGGCGACGACCAGAGCCGGGCGCTGGGCGCGAATCCGGTCCTGGTCCGCGGTGCCGCCGCCCTCGCCGCCGTCGCGCTGAGCGCCGGTGCGACCGCCGCCGCCGGCCCGATCGGCTTCGTCGGCCTGGCCGTCCCGCACGTGGCCCGGGCCGTGGTCGGTGCCGACGAACGCTGGGTGATGGGCTACTCCGCCCTGCTCGCCCCGGCCCTGCTGCTCCTCGCCGACGTGGCCGGCCGCCTGCTCGGCCGCCCCGGCGAGTTGGAGACCGGTGTGGTCACCGCCGCGATCGGCGCGCCGCTCTTCATCTACATCGTCCGTCGCCTGCGGGTGGGCCGATGAGGCTCACCGTGCTGCGCGCCGGCCCCGTGTCGGCCCGCTACTCCCCGCGTACGGTCGCCATCGGACTGATTCTGATCACGGTGGCCGCGGCCACCGCGGTGGCCGGCCTGACCATCGGCGACTACCCGCTCAGCGTCCCCGACGTCCTGCGTACGCTCGGCGGCCACGGCGACCGCGCCGCCGAGTTCGCCGTCTACGACCTCCGCCTGCCCCGGGTGCTGACCGCGCTCTTCGTCGGCATGGCGTTCGGCATGTCCGGCGCGATCTTCCAGAGCCTCTCCCGCAACCCGCTCGGCAGCCCCGACATCATCGGCTTCACCACGGGCTCCGCCACCGGCGCCCTGATCGGCATCCTGATCTTCGGCGGGGGCGGTGCGGTGATCGCGGGCAGTGCCGTCCTCGGCGGCCTGATCGTGGCGATCCTGGTCTACCTGCTCTCCTCCCAGGACGGCACGGTCCGCCCCAGCCAGCTCATCCTGGTCGGCATCGGCGCCAGTGCGGTCCTCTCCTCGGTCAACGGCTACCTGCTCACCCGCGCCGACCTGGGCGACGCCATGCAGGCCGCCGTCTGGCTGACCGGGAGCCTCAACGGCCGCGGCTGGGAACACGCCGTCCCGGTCGGCGCCGCGGTCCTGCTCTGCTGCGCCGCGATCCTGCTCGCGGCCCGCCCCCTGGGCGTACTCTCGCTGGGCGACGACACCGCCGGCGGTCTGGGCGTACCCACCGAGCGGATCCGCCGTTCCCTGCTGATCGGCGCGGTCGCCCTCACCGCGGTCGCCACCGCCTCCGCCGGCCCGATCCCGTTCGTGGCCCTGGCCGCCCCGCAGATCGCCCGCCGTCTGACGGGCGCCCCGGACGCCACCCCGCTGATCGCCGGCCTGACCGGAGCCACCCTGCTGGCCCTCGCCGACGTGGCGGCCCAGCGCCTCTTCGCCCCGGCCACCCTCCCGGTGGGCGTGCTGACGGCAGCCTTGGGCGGCCTCTACCTGGTCTGGCTGCTGGCCGCCCGCCGCCGCTCCGGCCGCTGGTAACCTCCCCGCCGCCCGCCGCCCGCCGCCCGCCGCCCGCCGCCCGCCGCCCGCCGCCCGCCGCTGGCGCACGTAAACCCGTGCCCACTTTCGCGTCTCAACACCGGCTGCGGCTCTGTGGCTGGTGCTCAAGGGTCTCTCGCGAGCGCCGAGACACCCCGGAGCACCAGCCGTGGAGATCAGGTGAGGCGAGGGCCGAGGGCTTTGCCGACCGCCGCGAGCGACGTCGGGGAGACCAGGCCCGGGTGGGTGCAGTCCAGGTGGTGGATCTCGAGGTCACCCTTCACATAGGGGCGCCACGCCTCCGCCGTCAACCACGACTCGGCCCGGGGCGCCGCCGCCACGAACATCAGGGTGTCGCCGTCGAAGAGGCGGTGCTCGTGTTCGCGCATCATCTGGGCGTTCTCGGTCACCACCCGTGGAATCGTCGCCAGCACCTCCTCGCTGAGCTCCGCCATCGGACTCGCCGCCCCCCGCAACGCTGCCACCACCGCGCCGGTGGTCAGCAGCTCGCCCCCTGCCGCCACGACGTCCGCGGCCGGGCCGGATGAGGACGGGAGAGCGGTGGCGTCCGGGCTAGGGCTGGGCGGCGCGGAGGAAGGGGCCGGGCTGGACGATGCGGGGGAAGGGGCCGGGCCGGGTGGTGTCGGGGAAGGGAGGGCGTCGAGGCCGGCCATGTAGAGGAGGGCGCGCAGCGCGTCCTGGCCGGTCGGGGCGGGCAGGTCGCGCCACTGGTCGCTGGGGTAGGCGTCGAGCAGGGCGAGGACCCGGACCTCCGCACCCTCCGCGGCCAGGGCGGCCGCGATCTCCTGGGCCAGTACGCCGCCGACCGACCACCCGGCCAGCGCGTAGGGGCCCTGTGGCCGTACCGCCCGGATCTCCCGCAGGTAGTCGGCGGCCGTCTCGACCAGCGACGAGCCGGAGGAGCCGCCGGTGAAGGCACGGGACTGGACCCCGTACACCGCGACCGATCTGTCCAGGTGGGGGAGCAGGCCCGCGTAGCACCAGGAGAGCCCGCCGGCCGGATGGATCAGGAACAGCGCCGTCCCCGGAGCCTCCCGCAACGGCAGCACCACATCGAGCCCTTCGGAGGCGGCCGAGGCCGTGGAAGCGGAGGACGAGGAGGAGGTGGAGGGGACGCGGGCGGCCAGGCCCGCCACCGTCGGCGTCGCGAAGACCGCGGCCAGCGGGACGGCCACCCCGAGCGACGAGCGGATCCGCTGCACCAGGGTCGCGGCGTGCAGGGAGTGGCCGCCCAGGTCGAAGAAGTTGTCGTCCGGGCCGGGGCGCGGGACGCCGAGCACCGCGGCCACCAGGTCGGCGATCGCCTCCTCGGCGGGAGTGCGCGGTTCGCCGCCGCTGCCCACGGTGGACGGTGCGGGTAGCGCGCGCCGGTCGAGTTTGCCGCTCGGGGTCAGCGGCAGGTCCGGCATCGGTACCACGGCCGCCGGGATCATGTGCTCGGGGACCAGGGGCGCCAGATGCGCACGGCAGGACGGCAGGTCCAGGTCGCCGACGACGTACGCGATCAACCGGGCGTCGATCAGCGCCACCGCGGACCGGGTGACCGCGGGGTGCTCGTTGAGCAGGGCCTCGATCTCGCCGAGCTCGACCCGGAAGCCCCGGATCTTGACCTGGCCGTCGGCGCGGCCGAGGAATTCGATCGCACCGTCGGGGCGCCATCGGGCCAGGTCACCGGCGCGGTACATGCGCTCGCCGGGGACGAACGGGTCCGGCAGGAAGCGTTCCTCGGTCAGCTCGGGGCGGTTGAGGTAGCCGATCGCGACCTGGACGCCGGCGATGTACAGCTCGCCCGGCACACCCGGCGGCACCGGGCGCAGTCCGGCGTCGAGCAGGTAGATCCGGGTGTTCCAGACCGGGCGCCCGATCGGAATCGGTCCCGGCGGGTCGGTGGGGCGCACCGGCCAGTACGTCACGTCGACCGAGGCCTCGGTCGGGCCGTACAGGTTGTGCAGCTCGCAGCCGATCACCTCGTGGAACCGGGTGGCCAGGTCGGCGGGGAGTTCCTCGCCGCTGCAGATCACCCGGCGCAGCACCGTGCCGGTGGCCGCCGCGCTCTCCTCGGCGAGGAAGACCCGGAGCATCGAGGGCACGAAGTGGACGGTCGTCACCCGTTCGGCGACGATCAGCGAGGCGAGGTACGCCGGGTCCTTGTGGCCCTCGGGCTTCGCCATCACCAGCGTCGCCCCGGTGATCAGCGGCCAGAACAGCTCCCAGACGCTCACGTCGAAACCGGTCGGCGTCTTCTGCAGCACCCGCTCACCCGGCGTCAGGCCGTACTCGTGCTGCATCCAGAGCAGGCGGTTCACGATGCCGCGATGTGGAACCAGCACGCCCTTCGGGCGTCCGGTCGAGCCCGAGGTGTAGATCGCATAGGCGGCATCTCCCGCTTGTGGCCTCCTCCGCGACGTCTCCGGTACGGCCGAGAGCCCGGCGGGCACCTCCGGAAGCTCATGGAGCACCACGACGGGTTGCGCGTCCTCGACCATGAAGGCGAGCCGGTCCGCGGGGTAGGAGAGGTCGAGCGGGAGGTATCCGGCGCCCGACTTGAGCACGGCGAGCAGCGCGACCATCAGGTCCAGCCCGCGCGGGAGCGAGACCGCGACCAGGGTGCCCGGGCCCGCCCCGCGCTCGATCAGCCAGGACGCGAGGCGGTCGGCGTTCGCGTGCCATTGCGCGTACGTCAGGAACCCGCTCTCGAAGACGACCGCCGGAGAGTGCGGCGACCGCTCGGCCTGCGCCTCCAGAAGGTCCGTGAGGGTGGCCGCCGGGACCTCGTGCGCGGTGCTGTTCCAGGTCCGCAGCACCTGGACGCGCTCCGCGGCGGTGAGCACGTCCACCTCGGCGGCGGGCGTGTCCGGATCGAGCTCGCCGACCCGGGTGAAGAGCGCGGCCAGCCGGTGGAAGTGCCCGTCGAGGTCGTCCTCGGAGTACGCGTCCGGGTTGGCGTCGACGGTCAGGTCGAGTCGTCCGGTGTCGGTGTCCAGGCCGACCGTGACCTCGAGATCCTCGGTCGGCCCGGTGGCCAGGTAGTGCACCCGGGCGGTGACGCCGTCGCCCAGGTCGAGCGTACGGCGGAAGGGTTTGACGTTGACCTGCGGACCGAAGAGGCGCCGTCCGGTGCCGACGATGCCCAGGTCACGCTGGAGCCACTCGTACCGGTAGCGCTGGTGACGTGCCCCGGCTCGCAGTTCGTCGCGGACCGCGGTGACCAGGTCGCGCAGGCTCGACCCGGCCGGCACCGGCAGGCGCAGCGGCAACACGTTGACCACGCTGGCCGGCACCTTCGCGGCGGCGCTGCCGAGGCGGCCGGAGACCGGCATGCCGAGCACCAGGTCCGGTTCGCCGGTGATCCGGTGCAGGTAGAGGGCGGTGACGGCGTACGCGATCTCGGCCCAGGTGACCCCGAACCGCTCGGCGGCGGCCCGGATCCCGTCGGCGGCCCGTCCGGGCAGCTCGACGTGCCGGTGCGCGTACCGGTGCGCGGCCGGCGCGGGCCGCTGGGTGAGCGTGACCGGCTCGCGGGTGCCGTCCAGCCGGTCCCGCCAGTAGTCCCGGTCCCGGGCGAACTTCGCCGAGTCCAGGTACGCCCGCTCCTCCTCGACCAGGGCGTCGATGCTCCGGAACGCCGGGAGTTCCCGACCCCGGTACGCCGCCACGATCCGCTCGGTGACCATCGCGAACGCGTAGCCGTCGAAGAGCAGGTGGTGGGCGCGGAGATACCAGACGGTCTTCGCCGGGGTGACCAGGAGCGCCTGCCGGGTCAGGGGAGCGCCGGACGGCGGCAGCGCGACCGCGAGGTCGGCGTTGATCCAGTGGAAGACGGCGGCCTCGTCGGGCAGCGGGACGATCTCCGGGCCGGTGACCGGTTCGTCGACCCGCCAGACCCGGTCGCCCTCGGCCGCGAAGCCGGTGTGCAGCGCGTCCGTCGCGGCGCTGACCCGGGCGATCGCCGTGGCCAGCCGGTCGACGTCGACGGGGCCGTCGATGTCGATCCGGTGGGCGCAGAGGTAGGTGGGGTTGCCGGGGTCGAGGACCTGGGCGAACCAGAGCGCCTGCTGGGGCGCGGTGAGGGGACGGCGAGCGGTCGTCATAGTTAGGGTAGCCTAACCAAAGTTACTGACCATCCGCCATGGAGGTTGCCGAATGTCCTCGAACCGGACGGTGCCCGCTAGCTCGGTCCCACCGCGGATCCCCCGGCCGTGGCCGGCGCCGCTGGCGGAGAGCCCGCGGATAGCCGCGCTGACACCGGAGGGGGTCGGGGAGTTCTGGGCCGAGGTGGAGCGCGACGGCGCCCCGCTGATCGAGAAGGACGGTGCGGAGGGCGCCCTGCTCACCTTCGTCTGGCGGGACCGCGCGCCGACCCGGGACGTGCTGGTGCTGGTCAACAAGCTGGCCGACCGGTCCAGGCTGGAGCAGTCGCGGATGCGCCGGCTGGCCGGGACCGACCTGTGGCACCTGACCTACCGGGTACGCGACGACTGGCAGGGTAGCTACCAGTTCGCGCCGGACGAGTCGGTCACCGCGCCGTCCGTGACCGACGCGGCCCACTGGCGCCGGGTGGCGATGAACCTGGTGGCCGACCCGCTGAACCCGGAGATCCTGGCGCAGACCCGGCCGCCGCACCGCTCGGTGGCGGCGGCGCCCGGTGCGTCGGCGGGCCCGCGCTGGTGGCAGCCGTCCGCCGGGGTGCCGGCCGGGACCGTCGACGTGGTCGAGACGCCGCGCCGGGTGTGGCGCTACACGCCGCCGGGCTACCGGGCGGACGGCGACCCCTACCCGCTGCTGGTCCTGCTCGACGGGGACGTGTGGGGGCCGCTGCTGCCGGTCGCGCCGATCCTGGACAACCTGATCGCCGCCGGGCGGATCCCGCCGCTGGTCGCGCTGATGCCGGACAGTGTGGACCGGCCGACCCGGTTCACCGAGTACGCGTGCGACCCCTCGTTCGTCTCCTTCCTGGCCGGCCCGCTCATCGCGTCGACGGGCCTGAACGTCACGGACGACCCGGCACGGACCGTGATCGCCGGGCAGAGCCTGGGTGGGCTGACGGCGGCGTTCGCCGGGCTGACCCGTCCGGACCGGTTCGGGAACGTGCTGAGCCAGTCGGGCGCGTTCTGGTGGCAGAGCAACTCCCCGGACGATGTGGACGCGGAATGGTTCAGCCAGCAGGTGGCGCTGATCGAGCGGCAGCCGGTGCGCTGGCGGGTCGAGGTCGGGCTGGACGAGTGGGTGAACCTGCTGCCCAGCCGGCATCTGCGAGACGTGCTGCGGGCCCGTGGATACCGGCTGGACTACACCGAGTTCGCCGGCGGCCACGACCGTCTCTGCTGGCGTGACCGCTTCGGCGACGCCCTGGCGTCCCTGCTCGGGGATTAGTTCCCGGCTTCCCCGGCGGTGGCCACCGTCTCCCCGGCGGTGGCCACGATCTCCTTGGTGGTGGCCACCACGCCGCAGCGCGTCTGGACGTGGCGGAGCGCGTCGCAGTGGTGGGCCGGGCTGAAGTCGGCGACCGCGTCGGCCACCACGAACGGCTGGACGCCGCGCATGAAGGCGTCCAGCGCGGTGGCCATGATGCCGATGTGCGCGTAGACCCCCGTGATGATCAGCTGATCCCGGTCGCCGAGCCGCTCGGCCAGGTCGGTGCCGACGAACGCGCTGTACCGCCGCTTGGTCAGCACCACGTCCTCCGGCCCGGGCTTCAGCTCGTCGGCGATCGCCAGCGCGCGGGGGTCGGCGGGCGGGCCGTCACCCCAGAAGTCCTGCAGGAGACCGCGCTCCTCGCGGCTCTGACCGCCCGGCTGTGCCGAGAAGAAGACCGGGATGCCGGTGCGGACGGCGTACTCGCGAAGGCTGTTGATGTTGCTCACGACCTTGGAGAGCAGCGCGTTGTCGGCGGTCCCGAACGGTGCCAGGAAGTGGTTCTGCATGTCGTGGACGAGCAGGGCGGCACGGCCCGGCTCGACCTGCCACTGGACCTTGCCGCCGGCGCGGGAGAACCCGGCCGGGAGGTGATAGGGCGTGATGCGGGGAAGCATGGCGGCGTCAGCCTTTCTGATCAGCCAGTTTCTGGAGTACGGCGCGGAGCTCCCGGCGGCTGGTCTTGCCGACGCCGGTCTGGGGGAAGCTCTCGACCACGCGGAGCCGGTCGGGGATCTTGTAGGTCGCGAGCCCACGGTCGCGCAGATGCTGCTTGATGTGCGGGAGCCGCGGCGTCTCCGCACCCTCCTTGAGCACGATGAACGCGCAGCTCCGCTCGCCGAGATAGGGGTCGGGGACGGCGACCACCGCGGCGTCGTGGACGGCGGGGTGGGTGAGCAGGTGATCCTCGATCTCCTCGGCCGCGATCTTCTCGCCGCCGCGGTTGATCTGGTCCTTGGCCCGGCCCTCGACGGTGAGGTAGCCGCGCTCGTCCTGCCGGACCAGGTCCCCGGTGCGGTAGAAGCCGTCCTCGGTGAACGCGACCCGGTTGTGCTCGTCGGCGCGCCAGTACCCGCGGATCGTGTACGGCCCCCGGGTCAGCAGGTGCCCGACCGTCCCGTCCGTCACCGGCACGTCATGGTCGTCGACGACCCGCACCTCGTCGTCCGGGGAGATGGGGCGGCCCTGGGTGTGCAGGATCAGGTCGTCGCCGTCGTCCAGCCGGGTGTAGTTGACCAGGCCCTCGGCCATCCCGAAGACCTGCTGGAGCGTGCAGCCGAGGGTGGGGCGGACCCGTGCGGCGACCGTGTCGAGCAGTTTCGCCCCGCCGACCTGGAGGACCTCCAGGCTGCTCAGATCGTTCGTCGTGGACCTCGCCGCGTCCAGCCACACCAGCGCGAGCGGCGGGACCAGGGCGGCGATGGTCACCCGCTCCCGTTCGATCAGCGGGAAGACCACCGCCGGGTCGGGGGTGGTGGAGAGGACCACCGTGCCGCCCGCGTGCAGGACGCCGAGCACGCCGGGGGAGGACATCGGGAAGTTGTGCGCCACCGGGAGGACGACGAGGTAGGCGCTCTCCGGGGTGAGCTCGCAGATCTCGGCGCTGGCCCGGACGCTGTAGAGGTAGTCGTCGTGCGTACGCGGGATGAGCTTCGGCAGCCCGGTGCTGCCGCCGGAGAGCTGGAGGAACGCCAGGTCCTGCGGCTCCGGCCCGTCGTCGGTGTACGGCTCGTCGCGGTAGAGGCCGGCCAGCGCGACCTGCCCCTCGCCCGGCTCCCCGGCCACGATCACGGCCGTCCTGTTCGTCAGCGTCCGGTGGTCGAAGCCGTCGTAGACGTCCGTGGTGACGAACGCGACCGCCTCGGTGTGCTCGACGAAGTAGCCGATCTCCGCCGCCCGGTGCGCGGGTAGCGCGAAGACCGGCAGCGCCCCGAGGCGGAAGAGCGCGAAGATCACGTCGAAGTACTCGGCGACGTTGGGCAGCTGCACGACGACGCGGTCCCCGGCGCGGATGCCGAGCTCGTCGAGCCCGGCGGCCAACCGGCCGACGTTGTGTTCCAGCTCACCGTAGGTGATACGGCGGTTCCGATCGACGATCGCGGTCCTCTCCGGATGTTTCCGCGCCGATTCGTCCAGCAGGTCGTGGAGGGTCTGGCCGGTCCAGTAGCCCCGCTCGCGGTAGAGCTTCGCGAACTCGTCCGGCCACATGTCGCTCCGGTAGCCGTGCTCGGCATCGCGGTTCGTGGCATCGCGGTTCGTGGCATCGCGGTTCGTGACAGTGTCAGGCCGCATGCTGCACCCCCAGGGCGGCGAGCATGGTGCCCAGCTTGGCGGTGGTCTCGGCGAGCTCGGCCTGTGGGTCGGAGCCGTCCACGATCCCGGCGCCCGCATAGACGTCCAGCCCGTCCGGCCCGGCCGTCGCGCAGCGGATGGTGACCGCCCACTCGCCGTCCCCGTTCGCGGCGGTCCAGCCGACCATGCCGGCGAAGAACCCCCGGTCGAACGTCTCCAGCTCGGCGATCGCGCGCCGGGCCACGTCCGGCGGGGTGCCGCAGACCGCCGGCGTCGGGTGCAGCGCCGTGGCCAGGGCCAGCGCGGAGACGCCCGGGTCGGCGATCTCACCGGTGATCCGGGAACCCAGGTGCCACATGGTCGGGGTGGCGGTGAGCGTCGGCTCGGAGGGCACCCGCAGGTCCCGGCAGAACCCGCGCAGCCCGTCGGCGACCGCCTCGGCCGCGAACGTGTGCTCGTGCCGGTCCTTCGCGGAGACCAGCAGCCCGGCGGCCCGGCGCGCGTCCTCGGCCGGATCCGGGCTGCGCGGGATCGAGCCGGCCAGCGGGTGCGCGCTCACCGTGGTCCCGCGCCGGGCGACGAGCAGCTCGGGGCTGGCGCCGAAGAGCGTCCGGCCACCGCCCACGTCGACGCCGAACGTGTACGCCCCGGCCCCACTCGCCGCCAGCCCACGGACCACGGGCGCCGGGTCGAAGTCCGGGGTGTTCAGCCGCAGGGCACGGGCGAGGACCACTTTGGTGTACGCCCCGGCGCGGATGTCCCGCACGGCGCGCTCGACCGCCGCCACGTACTCGTCGTCCGGCAGCGGATCGAGGTGCGCCTGACTCTTCGGGCTCACCGGCGGACGACTTTCCCGCTGCCCTATCACCAGACTTTGTCGTATTTTTTCCGGTACGACCAGGCGGGCCGGTGCGTCGAGTGCGAACGGCACGGCACCGACGACGATCTCAGCGCCGTCCCGCAGCAGGGTGCCGGCCTGCTCGGGACAGCCGGCCTCGGCACGTACGCCCTCGGCCAGCAGCACGCCCCGAGGCGAGACGAACACCGAGGACCCGCCCGGCTGATAGGCCGCGAGCAGGCCGGATTCGTCGAACACGATAGTTCTCCCTTGTTGTTCGGAGCTGTCTCAGGCTGGTGTCCCGCGGGTCGGCTCTCCGCCCGGGCTCGTCAGGCCCGGCTCTCGTCTGTCACCCGTGCTGCGGTGGCGGGCTCTCGCGCGAGCTCGCCCGGGATGTTCCGGCGGCGTTGCCTGGTGGGGTGGGCGTTGCCTGGTGGGGTGGGCGGTGCCGCCTGGTGGAGCGGGTGGTGTCCCCGGCGGAGTGGGCGGCGTCGCCTGGTGGGGTGGGCGGTGTCGCCGGTCAGGCCCGGAGCGTGGCGCCGCCGTCGACGTAGAGGTCGTGCATGGTGATGTGGCGCGCCCGGTCGGAGGCGAGGAAGAGGACCGCGTTGGCGACGTCGTCCGGGGTGGCGATGCGGCCCAGCGGGATCCCGACCCGGAATGCGGCGGGGTTGCCCGCGAGGACCGCCGACGAGTCGTCGCCGTCCCACAGCTCCCGCTGCATCGGGGTGTCGGTCGACCCCGGCGCCACGATGTTGCAGCGGATCCCGTGCGGCGCCAGCTCCAGCCCGAGGCACTTGGTGAACATCGTGGTCGCGGCCTTCGACGCCGCGTACGCGGCCATCCCCGACCGTGGCACCCCACCCGCGTTCGACGACACCGTGACGATCGCGCCCCGCCGCCGCGGGATCATCCGGCGTGCGACCGCCCGGCTGAAGTGGAACACCCCGGTGGTGTTGACGGCGAACGTGTGCGCCCAATCCTCATCGGACAGGTCCACCACGTCCCCCAGGTGCAGCACCCCGGCCACGTTCACCAGCAGGTCGATCGGCCCGTCGACGGCGTCCACGACCGCCTGCACCCGCGCGGGGTCGGTCACGTCCGCGGCGTACGCCTCGACCAGCGGATGCTCCGGCTCCTTCAGGTCCACGGCGACCACCCGCACACCCTCGGCGACCAGTGCCAGCGCCACCGCCTCCCCGATGCCCCGTCCGGCCCCGGTCACGATCGCGGTCTTCCCCTGCATCCCGTACGGGCTCACCCTGCCCCGATCACCCTCCCGCGATCCGCCGCCGCCCGGCCCCGTGCCGCGCTGGTTGTCTGTGCCCGGTCTTGCGTCGGGCCCGCCCGGTCTTGCGTCGGGCTCGCCCGGTCCGGTGCCGTGCTCGCCCGGCGCCGCGTCGCGCTGGTCGGTGGCGTCCGGGTGTGCGCTGCGCTGGTCGTTCTCGTTCTCGTTCCAGGGCGGCCCGTCGTCGTGCCGGGTGTTCTCGGCCGGGCTCACGGCGCGGAGGCCAGTCGCGCCCAGGCCTCGATCGTCGGCTCGTCAGCCAGGTCGAGGAACCCGATGTCGTGCCCCTGCTCCCGCCAGCGCGTCGAGAGCATCAGCACCCTGATCGAGTCCAGCCCGTACTCGATCAGGTTCTCGTCGTCAGCCAGCTCATCCGGGTCTTCGCCGAGCACTTCGGCGACGTCCCGGCGCAGGCGCTCCTTGTCCAAGGGCATGGTCATGCCATCGGCTCCGTTCGTGGTTAGGTTAGGCTAACCTAGCATCGAGCGGAGTGTCCGCAATATGCCTCCTGCCGTGACAAGTGCAACCATTAAGGACGCTTGCGTGGCCGGTGGTGATCCCCGGCAGTTCGGTGACGTCATGCCACTCATCATGCTGCGGCGCGCATCGCTTGGCATCGGTCCGTGGTAGGGCTCCTCCCCGACCCTGGTAGTAGTTCCGTGGACCGATGCCTCGGTGGTCGTCGATGCGTACCGTCGGCGAGGTGGACGAATCGGATGCACCTCAGAGCGTGCGCCGGCGCATGGCCTGGAGTGTGGTGGGGCCGATCGCCGGTGTTGCCACGGCGCTGTTGCTGCTGTTCGCGCCCACGTATGGGTATCACCGTGACGAGCTCTACTTCCGGCTCCTCGCGACGCATCCGCAGTGGGGCTATGTTGATCAGCCGCCACTGACGCCGATGGTGGACCGGGTGGCGATCGCGCTGTTCGGCGACCACCTCGTCGCGATGCGGCTGCCGTGGGCGTTCGCGCTCGGCGCGGCCGCGGTGCTCGCCGCGGCGGTCGCGCGGGAGGTGGGCGGTGGCGCGTTCGCACAGGGGCTGGCCGCCTCGGGGGTGCTCAGCGCGTATCCATTGAGTGCGGCACACGTGGGCTCGACCGCGGCGCTGGACCTCCTGGTCTGGCTCGGCGTGATCCTCCTGGCGATGAGAGCGCTTCTCCATGACCACCCACACGCGTGGCTCGGGGCCGGACTGGTCGCGGGCGTCGGGCTCTACAACAAGCACCTGGTCGTGCTGCTGCTCCTCTGCCTGGCGGCGGGGCTGCTCATCGCCGGCCCGCGGCGGGTGCTGCGATCGCCGTGGCTCTGGGGCGGTGTCGCGATCGCGCTGGTGGGCGGCCTGCCGAACCTGATCTACCAGGTGGCGAACGGATTTCGCGGATCGTGTGCGCCTACCGCCCCTGCTCACCGTTGAGCGCGTGCGCCCGCTGCCCCTCTCGTGCCGTTTGTGTGCGCGCTGCGCCGCTTGCGCGCTGCGCCGCTTGCGCGCCATTCGTGTATCCGCGCCGCCCCCAGGTTCATCGGTCGCGGCGCCGTCGACTGTGCGACGCGGACTGATGCGACGGTGGGTGGCGATCGGCGACCCCGGCAGTCCTGGAGACCCCCGTGTGTGCAGACGCGAGCGCGGCGTGGGGTGTGCCGGGCACCGGGTGAGCGGGGGCTGGGTGCCGGGTGAGCGGGGGCTGGACGCTGGGTGCCGGGTGTGGGGTGAGCGGGGTGTGGGGTGAGCGGGGTGTGGGGTGGGGCTGGGTGAGCGCAGGGCGGGGTGCGGGCGCGAGGGCGAGCGGGGAGGGGCGGGTTGGGGGCTGGTTACCGAGTGCGGTGTTGATCTCGAAAAACTTTGTTTCTGTTCCACTAGGGGGTGGTATCCCGCAGAATGGGCGGGCGGGGCGGATGATCGTTGGAAATAAGGGTAGCCTTACCTGACTAGCGGAGATCCTCCCACCGGCAGTGAGGTGCAGACCATGGCGAACAGACCGGCGCGACCTGCCCATGAAGGCTTGGTCACGCGGGTGGAGCAGCTCACGCCGCACATGGTGCGGGTGGTGGTGGGTGGCGAAGGGCTGACCCGGATCACTGCTGGGCAGTTCACCGATCACTACATCAAGGTGCTCTTCCCGCAACCCGGCGTCGATTACCCGGAGCCGTTCGACATGGGCGTGATCCGGGAGACGCTGCCGCGGGAGACCTGGCCCGTCGTGCGGACCTACACCGTACGTAAGTGGCTGCCCGAAGTCCCCGAGCTCTGGGTCGACTTCGTCGTGCACGGGACCGAGGGTATCGCCGGGCCGTGGGCCGCGCAGGCTCAGCCGGGGGATCCGGTCCGGTTCATGGGGCCCGGCGGCGGCTATGTGCCCAGCGCCGACGCGGCCTGGCACCTGCTCGCCGGGGACGAGAGCGCCCTGCCGGCGATCGCGGCCGCGCTCGAGGGGATGCCCGACGGCGCCCTGGTCCGCGCGTTCATCGAGATCGACGGGCCCGACGAGGAGCAGAAGCTGGAGACCGCGGCGGACGCCGAGATCACCTGGCTGCACCGTGGTGGCCGTCCGGTCGGCGAGGCGCTGGTCGAGGCGGTGCGCGGGCTCGCGTTCCCGGAGGGGCAGCTGCAGGCGTTCGTGCACGGCGAGGCCACTTTCGTACGCGAACTACGCCGTTTTCTGCGTGTTGAGCTCGGTCTCGGGCTGGACCAGCTGTCGATCTCCGGCTACTGGCGCCGCGGCATGAACGAGGACGGCTGGCAGTCCAGTAAGCGGGAGTGGAACGAGCAGGTCGAGCAGGAGCAGGAGACGCCCGCCGCGGTCTGACCGTCAACGATGCTCGTCACGACTTCTTGATAAGCATCACAACGCGGAATCGGTCCTTACCCCCGCCGCGCGTCCCCACGCCGGCGGGGCCATGATGGTGCCGTGGTAATCCAGGAGGAGAAAGCAGTCAAGCCGCGCCAGGGACGGATGTTCGCCCTGGTCGCGCTCGTGCTCGCGGCGGTGAACCTGCGGCTCGCGGTCACCAGCGTCGGTCCGGTGCTGGTCGAGATCCGCGACGGGCTCGGGATGAGCACGACCACGGCGGGACTGCTGACCTCGGTTCCGGTGGTCTGCTTCGCGACGGTCGGGCTGCTCGCTCCCCGGGCGGCCCGCCGTCTCGGTGCCGCACCGGTGATCGCCGGTGGTCTGACACTGCTCACGATCGGGCTCGCGGTGCGGCCGTACGCGGGAGATCCGGTCCTTTTCCTTCTGCTGAGCGCGGTGGCATTGGCCGGGATCGCGCTGGTCAACGTGCTGCTGCCGTCGATCGTCAAGGACCGTTTCCCCGGGCAGGTCGGCACGATCACCGGCGTCTACACGGTCGCGCTGAACATCGGTGCCACCACGGCGGCCGCGGCGACCGTGCCGCTGACCAACGCCTTCGACGACTGGCGCCTCGGGCTGGCCTGCTGGGCGGCGTGCGCCGTGATCGCCCTGCCGCCGTGGCTGCTGATGGCCCGCGATCGTGGACCGGTCACCGCACCGGCGGCCGCCACGTCCGAGATCCGCATGATCCGCCAGCCGATCGCGTGGGCGCTCGCCGTCTACTTCGGCATGCAGTCGACCTCGGCGTACGTGATCATCGGTTGGCTGCCACAGGTCTACCGGGACGCGGGTGTGTCGGCGGAGCTGGCCGGTGTGCTCTTCGCGGTCACGTCGTTCCTCGGGGTGCCGCTGGGCATGGCGCTCTCCTCGCTCGCCGGCCGGGTGCGGAGCCAGAGCGGCATCGCGGTGGGCCTCGGGTTGTTCGGGATGGCCGGGTATGGCGGGCTCTGGGCCGACCCGGCCGCCGCGCCGTGGCTGTGGGCGATCCTGCTGGGCGTCGTGAACACGGCGTTCCCGCTGGTCCTGACCATGATCGCGCTTCGTGGCCGCAACCCGTCGACGGTCGTGAAGCTCTCCGCCTTCGCGCAGGGCGTCGGCTATCTGATCGCGATCCCGGGTCCGATCCTGATCGGTGCCCTGCGTGACGCCACGGACGGCTGGCACGTCCCGATGGGCCTGATGGTCTGCCTGATGGTCCCGCAGATCGTCGCGGGCTTCTTCGCGGGCCGCGACCGCCAGATCTGACCTGGGAGACGGCGGGCCGCGACCGCCGGATCCGACCTGGGAGACGGCGGGCCGCGACCGCCGGATCCGACCTGGGAAACGGGGCGAGGCCCGGCGGAGTGCCGGGCCTCGCGGGGTGGTTCGTCGGTGCCGGTTACCAGCCGCTGCGGCGCGGGTTGCGGCGGGCGAAGGCGAACCCGACCAGTACCAGCAGGACCAGGACGGCGCCGCCGCCGAAGAGGGCCGGGTGGTCGCCGAGCAGGGCCAGCGGGCCGCTCGACGTGGTGGCCGGCGGCTCGGCGATCGAGTCGGCCAGGTCCTCGGCCGGGGTGGCCTCGTCGTCCGGCGCGCCGTCGTCGGTGTACTGCACGTCGGCCTCGGGCGCCTCGGTGGTCCTGGTCGCCTTCGGCTTCGCGGCCTTGGTCGTCGTCTCCACCTCGGCCGACGAGGAGTCCGAGTCCGAGTCCGAGTCCGAGGAAGAATCCGAGGAAGAGTCAGAGTCAGAGGAAGAGTCGGAGTCGGAAGAGGAGGAGTCCCCGGTCAGGGAGGACTTGGTCGACTTCGTGGTCACCGACGCGGTCTCGGAGGGCTTCGGCTCGATGGTGGTCTTGACCGAGTTCCCGGAGCTGACGGTGCCACTCGAGGTCTTGGTGGGCGAGGCGGTCACCGTGCCGGCGTTGGTGTTGTCACCACCGCCGTTGTTGTTCCCGTTGTTGTCGTTACCGCCACCGTTGTTACCGCCACCGTTGTCGTTGCCACCGTTGTTGCCGTTGTTGTCGTTCCCACCGCCGTTGTCGTCGCCGCCGTTGTCGTTCCCGCCGGCGTTGTCGTCGTCGTCGCCGGCGTCGGCCGCGCCGACGGTGATGCGGACGGCGTCGATGGCCGGGGTCTGGTTGGCGCGCTCCATCATCGGCGTACGGTGCGACCCGTCACCGGCCCACGAGGCGCACTGTGCGACGCCCTCGGTGGGCAGGCCCGGCACCTGGATGGTCACCGTGTCCGGCGTACGGCCGCCCTGCTTGTCCTCGGTGGCCACGAAGAAGGCCGGCACCGGCGCGGGGTCGGGCGCCTCGTCCGTGCTGGTGAGCATCCGGCAGGCGGTGTGGAAGTGGCCGCGGACGATGCCGTCCTGCAGGACGCTGGACTCCACGTAGTACCCGCCCTGGCCGGCGGCGAGGAAGCGGTCGCGGATCAGGTTCCGGGTGCTCACCTTGAGCGTGAACGGGGTGTTCGGCTCGACGGCCTCGGGCGCCTCGGTGATCAGCAGGGAGGCGTCGTTGGCGGCCGAGGCGACCTCACCGAACTCGGTGGAGACGCACCGGTTGCCCTCCTGGAAGCCGGTGTGCGGGGAGAGGTTGCTGTCGATGCAGGTGTCGGTCAGGATCTTCTGTCCATTGACGATCTTGCCGGCGCCGCTCTCGCTGGCGGCCTTCGTCGAGTTCGACACCTCGTCCGCGTGGGAGAGTTGGGTGAAACCGATGACGCCGCCGGCCGCGGCGAGCACCGCTCCCGCGGCGAGGATCCGCGTGCGACCCGTGCTACCCATGGAGTGACCTTCCGACTACTACGTTCGTCATTGTGTGACGCCGACACGCGAACGTTAGGAGTCCGTCTCACAGAAATCAATTCCGGGAGCCGTTCCCGATCCCTTCCCCGCGAAAAATTAAAGAAAACTCAAGGCGAACTCGTGACATCCACCGTTCGGGTGATGCCGAGGGTTCAACAAGATCACGAGAAATTCGATCTGAGCAGCGCTAACTCGGCCAGAGCCCTCGGGCCGCGTACACCTCGCGGAGGACCTCGATCCGGTCCGTCATGATCCCGTCAACGCCAAGATCTAATAGTCGCACCATTTCCTGTGGATCATCGATGGTCCAGAGATGAACGGCAATTCCAAGGCGATGGAGATAGGTGAGGAATCGAGGGGTGAGAACGGTGATCGGCCCATGCTTCACCGGAATCTGCGCGGCCACCACGGATTCCGGCAGCCGGACCCGGACGCCGGTGTGCGAGGCGGCCCACAGGAAAGAAAGCGAACGGATTCCGAGTGAGGTGGCCACCCGGGGCCCGGCGAGCTTGCGGATCCGGGTCAGGCGGGCGTCGTCGAACGAGGCGAGCAGGACACGATCCTCCGCGGCGGCCTCTCGGACGACCCGGAGCGCGGGCTCGACCGCCGGCGAGGATTTCAGCTCGATGTTGAAGCGGATCTCCGGCCACCCGGCGAGGACCTCGTCGAGCCGGGGCACGGTGGCGGCCCCGCCGACCCGGATGGTCGACAGATCGGCCCAGGTCAGGTCGGCGACCCGGCCGGGGTGCCCGGCGACCCGGTCGAGGGTCTCGTCGTGGATCACCACCGGTACACCGTCGGCCGTCGCGTGCACATCGGTTTCCACATAGCGGTAGCCCAGCTTGGCGGCCCGGTCGAAGGCCTCGGCGGTGTTCTCGTCGCCTGCCGCGGCCCCGCCACGGTGGGCGAAGGCGAGCGGCGAGGGGGCGTCCAGGTACGGGTGCGGCACGTGGGCAGTATGCCGGGCTTGTTGCAATGTCGTAAAAGACGTCTGAGCCCATTGACCCCCGCCATAGGCGTGAAGATCATGTTCAGCACGGCGCGATGGAAGGCGGCGCGAACTGAAAACGATCGAGTACGACGTGGTGATCGTCGGCGGTGGCACGGCCGGTTCGGTGGTGGCATCACGATTGTCGGCGAACCCGGACATACAGGTGTGCGTAGTCGAGGGCGGGCCGTCGGATGTCGGTGACCCGCGCGTGTTGCAGCTGCGTAACTGGATCAACCTGCTGGAAACATCATTCGACTACGACTATCCGATCGTGCCGCAGGAGCGCGGGAACTCGTACGTCCGGCATTCCCGGGCCCGGGTCCTCGGCGGGTGTTCCTCGCACAACACCATGATCAGCTTTTTGCCGCCGCCGGAGGACTTCGCCGACTGGGTGGCGGCGGGCGCGACCGGCTGGTCCTACGACGAGATGCGCCCCTACTGGGAGCGGCTCGCCGTCAACATCACGCCGGTGGCCGAGAAGGATCGCAACCCGCTGACCGCGGACTTCGTCGAGGCGTGTCACGGCGCGCTCGGCGTGCCGGTCTACGAGGACTTCAACGCGCAGCCCTTCGCGGACGGCACCGGCTTCTTCCCGGTCGGGTACCACCCGGAGACCGGCGTGCGCTCCTCGGCGTCGGTGGCCTACCTGCACCCGTACCTGGACCGTCCGAATCTGACCATCCTGACCGAGACCTGGGCGTACCACCTCGACCCGGAGCGCGGCGTCACCGTGCGCGGCGCGGACGGCGAGGTCACGCTGATCACGGCGCGGCAGGAGTACGTGCTCAGCGCCGGCGCGATCGACACGCCCCGGTTGCTGCTGCTCTCCGGCTTCGGGCCGGCGGGCGACCTGGCGAAGCTCGGCATCGAGGTGCGGGCGGACCTGCCCGGCGTCGGCGAGAACCTGCTCGACCACCCGGAGTCGCTGATCCTCTGGGAGTCGAGTAAGCCGATCCCGCCGATGTCCGCGATGGACTCCGACGCGGGGCTCTTCGTCCGGCGCGACGCGGAGGCCGGGCGGCCCGACCTGATGTTCCACCTGTACCAGATCCCGTTCACCCTGCACACCGAGCGCCTCGGCTACGACGTACCCCGGTGGGGGTTCGGAATGACGCCGAACATCCCGCGCCCGAAGAGCACGGGGCGGCTCTGGCTGGCCGATTCTGATCCGGAGACCAAGCCGCTGCTCGACTTCCGGTACTTCACCGATCCGGACGGCTACGACGAGAAGACGATCGTCGACGGCCTGCGCCTGGCGCGGGAGGTCGCGGCGACCGAGCCCTTCGCGTCGTGGATCGAGCGGGAGATCGCGCCGGGCCCGGAGCTGCGCTCCGACGAGGAGCTCTCCGCGTACGGCCGCTCGGTGCACCACACCGTCTTCCACCCGGCCGGCACCTGCAAGATGGGCGCCGCCGACGACCTGATGAGCGTGGTCGACCCCGATCTGCGCCTGAAGGGCTTCCCGAACGTGCGGATCGCCGACGCCTCGGTCTTCCCCACCATGCCCTCGGTCAACCCGATGGTCACGGTCCTGATGATCGGCGAGCGGGCAGCTGACTTGATCATGGAGAAAACAGCAGAGTGATCAGCGTCGAGCATCTCTGGAAGGTCTTCGGCCCCAAGGCAGGGAAGATCCCCGGTTCCGAGTACGGCCGGCTGTCCCGCCCCGAGCTCCGGGCGAAGACCGGCTGCCTCGCCGCGGTCCGGGACGTCAGCTTCGAGGTGGCGGCGAACGAGGTCTTCGTCGTCATGGGCCTCTCCGGCAGCGGCAAGTCGACGCTGGTCCGCTGCCTGACCCGGCTGATCGAGCCGACCAGCGGCGAGATCAGCATCGACGGCGAGCCGATCCGCACCATGTCCGACAGGCGACTGCGCGAGCTGCGCCGGCACCGGGTCGCCATGGTCTTCCAGCACTTCGGCCTGCTGCCGCACCGCACGGTGCTGGACAACGTGTCGTACGGGCTGGAGATCCAGGGGACTTCGAAGGCCGCCCGGCACCGGCGGGCCGCCGAGATGGTGGAGCTGGTCGGGCTGACCGGGCACGAGCACCAGCTGCCCGCCGAGCTCTCCGGCGGCATGCAGCAGCGGGTCGGCCTGGCGCGGGCGCTCGCCACCGACCCCGAGGTGCTGCTCTTCGACGAGCCGTTCAGCGCGCTGGACCCGCTGATCCGCCGGGACATGCAGGCCGAGGTGCGCCGCCTGCACGCCGAGGTGGGCAAGACGATGGTCTTCATCACCCATGACCTGGCCGAGGCGCTCACCCTGGGCGATCGGATCGCCGTGCTGCGCGACGGCGACCTCGTGCAGGTGGGTACGCCCGAGGAGCTGGTGGGCGCGCCCGCCGACGACTACGTGTCGGACTTCGTGCGGGACGTGCCCCGGGCCGACGTGCTGACGCTGCGCTGGGTGATGCGACCACCGGCCGGCGACGAGGAGTACGAGGATCAGCCGCTCCCGCAGGACACGGTGATCCGGGACGCGGTGGCCCGCGTGCTCCGCGCCGGGAAGCCCATCGCGGTGGTCGACGGCGAGAAGCGCGTCGGCGTGGTCGACGCGGAACAGCTGCTCCCCGCACTCCTGGGTCACCAGCGGCGGGTTCCCGCATGACGGTGGCGGCGGCCCGACCAGCCGGTCCGGCGGGCGGCACCACGGCCCGCCGGGTCGCGACGGGGCTCTTCTCCGTGCGTACCGTGGGAATCGCTCTGGTCGTGGCGACCGTGGTCGCCTATCTCTGCTTCCGCACGACGGCGGCCGCGGACTCCTCGGACGCCGCCGCCTTCCGCTTCTTCACCGGCGTGCGCGACTGGGTGGACGCGAACCGGGACACCAACCCGATCTTCCTGTTCGGCGTCAACTACCTCCGGCTCGGCGTGAAACTGCTGACCGACGCGGTCGCCTCCGGGCTGACCGGGCTCGGCTTCGGTGGCCTGGTCGCGGTGGCCGGCGCGATCGGCTTCGTGCTCGGCGGCTGGCGCTCCGGGCTGCTGGCGCTCGCCGGATTCCTCGGGTTCGGGCTGCTCGGGCTCTGGGACGAGAGTGTCGAGACGCTCTCGCTGACCATCTCCGCGGTGCTCATCGCGGTGCTGTTCGGTGTGCCGATCGGCGTGCTGGCGGCCCGGGTGCGCTGGGTCGGCGCGGTGTTGCGGCCGCTGCTCGACGTGATGCAGATCCTGCCGACCTTCGCCTACCTGGCGCCGATGACGCTGCTCTTCCTGATCGGCTCGCCGGCCGCGGTGGTGGTCACCCTGATCTACGCGATCCCGGTGACCATCCGGATCACCGAGCTCGGCATCGGCGGGGTCCCGGCCACGACGATCGAGGCGGCCGAGGCGCAGGGCTCGACCACGTGGCAGGTGCTGACCAAGGTACGGCTGCCGATGGCCCGCCCCACGCTGGTGCTCGCGGTCAACCAGACGATCATGATGGCGCTCGCGATGGTGGCGATCACCGCGCTGATCGACGGTCCCGGGCTCGGCGTGAACATCCTGCGGGCGCTGGAGCGGGTCAACGTCGGCGCCGCCTTCGACGCGGGCGTGGCGATCGTGCTGATGGCGATCGTGCTGGACCGGGTGACCTCGGCGGCGGCGAAGCGGCGGCGCACCGACTGGAGGATCGCCGCGCCGGTCGTGATCGCTGCTCTCATAACAGCAATTGTCGGCATAAATCCGACACTGCCGGAGTGGTCTTTCGCGGAACCGGTCAACGACCTCACCCACTGGGTCGAGATCAACTGGTACGACGGCACCGAGTGGCTGAAGAACACCGCCACCACGATCCTGCTCAACCCGCTCGAGAACGTCCTCACCACCACCCCGTGGTGGCTGTTCACGCTGGTGGTGCTCGCGTTCGGGATGCTCTTCGCCGGCTGGCGGGCCGCTCTGATCGCCGGTGCCTGCGCCGCCGGGCTGACCGGCCTGGGCCTCTACCAGCACGCCATGCAGACGCTCGCCAACGTGCTGGTCGCCACGGTCCTGACGCTGCTGGCCGGGATCACCGGCGGGGTGCTCTGCGCCCGGCACGACCGGCTCGCCACGGTGGTCCGCCCGGTGCTGGACGCCGCGCAGACCATGCCCAGCTTCGTCTACCTGCTCCCCGCGGTGGCCCTCTTCGGCGCCACCCGGTTCACCGCGATCGTCGCGGCCGTCATCTTCGCCGTCCCGCCGGTGGTCCGCCTGGTCGAACGGGGCGTCCGCGACGTGCCCGCGACCGTGGTGGAGGCCGCGCTCTCGGCCGGATCGACGCCGCGCCAGCTGCTCTGGAAGGTGCAGCTGCCGATGGCCCGGGGCGGCCTGCTGCTCGCCGCCAACCAGGGCATCGTCATGGTCCTCTCGATGGTCGTGGTGGGCGGCCTGGTCGGCGCGGGGGCGCTCGGATACGACGTGGTGGCCGGCTTCTCCCAGCACGAGGACTTCGGCAAGGGCCTGGCCGCCGGCTTCGCGATCGTGCTCCTCGGTGTCCTTCTGGACCGCTTGACCCAAGGTTTCCATCGTGCTGCTGGGAGAGGAAGTTCATGAAGTATCGGAAGCTGACGGCCGTTGCCGCGGTCGGTGCTCTGCTGCTGGCCGGGTGTTCCGGCGCGAAGTCGGACGCGGGGGAGGCGGACACCGCGGCGAGCGCCGGCAGTAAGGGCACCGTCAACCTGGCCGTCAACCCGTGGGTCGGCTACGAGGCGGACGCCGCCGTGGTCGCGTACCTGCTGGAGCACGAGCTCGGGTACACGGTCAACAAGAAGGACCTCAAGGAGGAGACCTCCTGGCAGGGCTTCGAGACCGGCGAGGTCGACGCGATCCTGGAGAACTGGGGTCACGAGGACCTGAAGAAGAAGTACATCGAGGAGAAGAAGGTCGCGGTCGAGGCGGGCCCGAGCGGCAACGTCGGCACCATCGGCTGGTACGTCCCGCAGTGGATGGTGGACCAGTACCCGGACATCACCGACTGGAACAACCTCAACAAGTACGCCGACCTCTTCAAGACCTCCGAGTCGGGCGGCAAGGGCCAGCTGCTCGACGGCGACCCGTCGTACGTCACCAACGACGAGGCGCTGGTCACCAACCTGAAGCTGAACTACAAGGTGGTCTACGCGGGCAGCGAGGCGGCGCTGATCAAGGCGGCGCAGCAGGCGACCGCGCAGAAGAAGCCGCTCCTCTTCTACTTCTACGAGCCGCAGTGGCTCTTCTCCCAGGAGAAGTACGTCCGGGTGAAGCTCCCGGCCTACACCGACGGCTGTGACGCGGACGCCAAGAAGATCGCCTGCGACTACCCGGACTACACGCTCGACAAGGTCGTGAGCCAGAAGTTCGCCGACACCGGCGGCGCCGCGTACGAGCTCATCAAGAACTTCACGTGGACCAACGACGACCAGAACCTCGTCTCGGACTACATCACCAACCAGGGGATGGACGACGAGAAGGCCGCCGAGAAGTGGGTCAAGGAGCACGAGTCCACCTGGAAGCCCTGGATTCCGGCCGGGAGCTGATCGCGATGCCCGGACCCAGGATCGTCATCATCGGCGCCGGCATCGTCGGTTGTGCCCTCGCCGACGAGCTGACCGAGCGCGGCTGGACCGACGTCACCGTGCTGGAGCGCGGCCCGCTCTTCGTCACCGGCGGGTCGAGCTCGCACGCGCCGGGGCTGGTCTTCCAGACCAACCCGTCGCGGACCATGGCGCGGATGGCGCGGTACACCGTGGAGAAGTACGTCTCGCTGGAGTGCTTCCGGCAGGTCGGCAGCCTGGAGGTGGCGACGACGCCGTCGCGCCTCGCGGAGCTGCACCGGCGGTTCGGGTACGGGCAGTCGTGGGGGATCGGTTCGTCGATGGTCTCCGCCGAGGAGGCCGCGGCGCTCTTCCCCCTGATGGACGAGGAGAAGATCCTCGGTGGGCTGCACGTGCCCACCGACGGTCTCGCGCTAGCGGTTGCCGCCTGCGAAGCTCAGGCTTCGCGGGCGGCCGCCCGCGGCGCGGTCTTCGTCGGTGACTCCCCGGTCGTCTCCGTCGAGCAGCGTGGCGGGCGGGTGACCGGTGTGACCACTCCCGGTCAGTCGTATGAGGCCGATATCGTCGTCAGCTGCGCCGGTTTCTGGGGTCCGAGCGTCGGTGCCCTCGCGGGCGTCACGATCCCGCTGCTGCCGATGGCTCACCAGTATGTGAAGACCACGGCGACGCCGGGTGCCCACGACGGCCTGCCGATTCTCCGGCATCAAGATCAAGACCTTTATTTCCGTACGTACGGTGAAGGTCTGGGTGTCGGCTCCTACCTGCACGACCCGATCCCGGTCGACATCGCCGACCTGCCGGGCGGCGCGCACCCCTCGAAGATGCCGTTCAGTCCCGCGCTCTTCGAGGAGTCCTGGGCGCGCGCCGGCGAGCTGCTCCCCGGGCTGAAAAATACTGAAATAACGGAAAGCTTCGATGGGGTCTTCAGCTTCACCGTCGACGGGAACCCGCTGCTCGGCGAAGCCCGGGAGCTGAAGGGCTTCTGGACCGCCGAGGCGATCTGGGTGACCCACTCGGCCGGCGCCGCGAAGGCCGTCGCCGAGTGGATGGTGGACGGGCGCTCCTCGCTCGACCTGCACGAGTGCGACCTGAACCGGTTCGACGACGCCCAGCTGGCGCCGGCGTACGTGCGGGAGCGCTCGATCCGCAGCTTCGTCGAGGTGTACGACATCCTGCATCCGCTCGATCCGCCCTCGGTCCGCGACGTCCGGGTCAGCCCGTTCCACGCCCGGCAGTCGGAACTCGGCGCGGTCTTCGGTGAGGCGGCCGGGTGGGAGCGCCCGCTCTGGTACGCGTCCAATCCGCCGCCCGCCTCGCCCGTGGAGCGGGACGAGTGGTCCTCGCGCCACTGGTCGCCGATCGCGGAGACCGAGGCACGGATCACCCGCGAGCGGGTCGCGATGTACGACATGACCCCGCTGACCCGGCTGGAGGTCACCGGCCCGGTCGACTTCCTCCAGGGCCTGACCAGCAGCAACATCGACCGGAAGGTCGGCTCGGTGGTCTACACCCTGCTGCTCGACGACGCGGGCGGCATCCGCAGCGACATCACCGTGGCCCGGCTCGCCGAGGACCGCTGGCAGATCGGGGTGAACGGTCCGCTCGACCTGGACTACCTGCTCCGCCAGGCGCCGGCCGGGGTGAGCGTCAGGGACATCACGGGCGGAACCTGCGGGATCGGGCTCTGGGGCCCACTCGCCCGAGAGCTGGTCGCCCCTCTGACGGATATCGACGTCAGCGGTGCCGATTTCCGGTACTTCCAGGCGCGGCAGGGCCACATCGGCACGGTCCCGGTGACCATGATGCGGCTCTCCTACGTCGGCGAGCTGGGCTGGGAGATCTACACCCGCGCCGACTACGGCCTGAAGCTCTGGGACACGCTCTGGGCCGAGGGCCAGAAGCACGGGGTGATCGCGGCCGGTCGCGCCGCCTTCTCCAGCCTGCGCCTGGAGAAGGGCTACCGCGCGTGGGGCACCGACATGACCACCGAGGACAACCCACTCGAAGCGGGCGTCGGGTTCGCCGCGCCGGGCTTCGAGGGTGATCGGAACAAGTCACTGACCTGCCTGGTCCTCTCGGCGGGGACCGACGTGCCGCTCGGCCGTGAGCCGGTCTACGTCGACGGGGAACCGGTGGGCTACGTGACGAGCGCGGCCTTCGGCCACACGATCGGCGCGCCGATCGCCTACGCCTGGCTTCCGGCCGGTCACTCCGTGCCCGGAACCCGGGTGGAAATCGGATACTTCGATCGGCGGCTGCCTGCGACGGTGGAGGCGGAGCCGCTCTTCGATCCGAAGCACGAACGCCTGCGAGGCTGAGTAAGGAGCCGGAATGCCCGCTTACGATGTGATCGTTGTCGGTCTTGGGGGCATGGGTAGTGCCACCGTTCACCATCTAGCGGCCCGCGGCGTACGGGTCCTCGGCCTGGAGAGGTTCGGTCCGGGTCACGACCACGGCGCGAGCCACGGCGGCTCCCGCATCACCCGGCAGTCCTACTTCGAGGGCCCGGAGTACGTGCCGATCCTGCTCCGGGCGTACGAGCTGTACGACCGGCTGGCGGCGGACTCCGGGCAGGACGTGATCACCCTGACCGGCGGGGTGATGGTCGGGCGGCCGGAGACCCGGACCGTCTCCGGAGCCCTGGAGAGCGCCCGGCGCTGGGGCCTGGAGCACGAGCTGCTCGACGCCGCCGAACTGCGCAAGCGGTTCCCGACGATGAACCCGCTCCCCGACGAGGTGGCGCTCTACGAGGCGAAGGCGGGCTTCGTCCGGCCGGAGCGGACCGTGGTCGCGCAGCTGGGCGAGGCCGCCAAGCACGGCGCCGACCTGCACTACGAGGAGCCGATGACCTCGTGGGAGCCGACCGCGGACGGCGGGGTCCGGGTGCGCACCGCGAAGGGGGAGTACACCGCCGGGCAACTGGTGCTCACCCCCGGACCGTGGGCCCCCGAACTCCTCGCCGACCTGGGCGTACCCCTCAAGATCGAGCGGATGGTGCAGCACTGGTTCGCGCCGGTCGGCGGGGTCGGCCCGTTCGAGGCGAGCCGGCACCCGATCTACATCTGGGAGAACGACCACGGGCAGCTCTACGGCTTCCCCTCGATCGACGGGCCGGACGGCGGCGCCAAGATCGCGTTCTTCCGCAAGGGCGGCACCGAGACCACCCCGGACACGCTGGACACCGAGGTCCACGAGGCGGAGATCGCGGCGATCGCCGAGGCGGCCGGACGGGTGCTGCCCGACCTGCCCGGCCGGTACCTGCGCGGCGAGCCGTGCCTCTACAGCAGCACTCCCGACGAGCACTTCGTGATCAGCCGGCACCCCGGGCACGACGCGGTCACCGTGGGCTGCGGCTTCTCCGGTCACGGGTTCAAGTTCGTACCGGTGGTCGGGGAGATCCTGGCCGACCTGGCGACGACCGGCACGACCAAGCACGACATCGGTCTCTTCGACCCCCGGCGTTTCAGAGGAGCGGACTCATGACCTCGTCGTTGATGCCCACCCTTCCCGGCCACTACTACACCGACCCCACCACCTTCGCCGCCGAGCAGGAACTGATCTTCGAGAAGATGTGGTTCTGCGTCGTCCGGGGATCCGACATCGCCGAGCCGGGGCAGTACCGCACGGTCACCGTCGGCCGGGAGAGCGTGATCGTCTCGCGCGGCCGGGACGGCGGGGCGCGGGCCTTCCTCAACGTCTGCGCGCACCGTGGCGCGCAGCTCTGCTCCGAGGAGTCCGGGCAGGTCAAGCGCACCTTCAAGTGCATGTACCACGCCTGGGCGTACGACCTGGACGGCAAACTGGCGGCGGCGCCGAACCTGGTCAAGATGCCGGACGTGGACCGGGTCGAGTACGGCCTGCGCCGGGTCCACGTGCGCGAGTGGCTCGGGTACGTCTGGGTCTGCCTCGCCGACGAGCCGCCGTCGTTCGAGGACGACGTGATGGGCGCGGCCGTGGAGCGCCTCGGCGACCTGGAGTCGATCGACAACTACCGGATGGACGACCTGGTGGTGGGCCGCCGGATCCGGTACGACGTGAAGGCCAACTGGAAGCTGATCATCGAGAACTTCATGGAGTGCTACCACTGCTCGACGATCCACCCCGAGCTGGTGCACGTGCTCCCTGAGTTCGCCGGTGGCTACGCGGCGCAGTACTACGTCGGCCACGGCGCGGAGTTCGGGCCGGACGTCACCGGGTTCACCGTGGACGGCAGCGGCGGCCTGGCCACCATCGAGACGATCAGCCAGGACCAGGACCGGCGGTACTACGCGATCACCATCAAGCCGCAGGTCTTCGTGAACCTGGTGCCGGACCACGTGATCCTGCACCGGATGTTCCCGCTGGCCGCGGACCGGACGATCGTCGAGTGCGACTGGCTGTTCCGCCCGGACGTGATCGAGTCCGGGGTGGACCTGGGGCCGTCGGTGGAGCTGTTCGACCGGGTGAACCGGCAGGACTTCGACGCCTGTGAGGCCTGCCAGCCGGGGATGGCGTCGCGGGCGTACGCGAAAGGCGGTGTTCTGGTTCCGAGCGAACATCACATCGGCGCCTTCCACGAATGGGTACGCGATCGTCTGGCCGGACCTCCTGAGTAAATAAACGGGGTAAATAACCACGACTCGGTCACGCGGCTCCACGGACTGTCCTACGTTAGGCCAGGTCTAAGTCGGTCAAAACGGCTGAAATGGAGCATGTCGTGCGTCTTCGTCGTACGTCCCGAGTGGTGCGAGGCGGTCTGTTCGCCGCCGTACTACTCACCCTGACGGCCTCCGGGCCCGCGTCGGCCACGCCGGTCGCGGGCACCGGAGGCCACCACGACACGTTCGCCGTCAACGGCACGGCGAGCCTCGTCCGGGAGCACGGCACCGGGCGCAAGGTCATCGAGTTGACGAACGGCGGCTTCAAACAGACCGGATCCGCCTGGCGGGTGGAGCCGATCGCGATCGACCGCTCGTTCGAGACCAGCTTCACCGCGTACCTGCACCACGGCCGGCGCGGCGCGGACGGCATCGCGTTCCTCGCACAGGGCTCCGGGATCCGGGCGCTCGGCGGCTGGGGCGGTGGCCTCGGCTACCGCGGCATCCGGCGCAGCGTGGCGATCGAGTTCGACACGTACCAGAACACCACGGACCCGGACAGCAACCACCTCGCCGTGGTGCTCGGCGGTGACCCGGACCGGCACCGGACGGTCGTCCGCTCGTCGATCCCGCTCTTCGGGCGCCCGTGGCGTGCCCGGATCCGGTACGACGCCGCCAACGAGGACCTGCGCGTCTACGTCCGCGCGATGAACGCCGGCGCCCGCGAGCGGCTGATGCTCGAGGAGCGGATCTCGCTGGCCGACGAGATCGAGCTGAACGACGGCTGGATCGGGTTCACCGGCGCCACCGGCGACTACTCCGCGAGCCAGGACGTCTACGACTGGACGGTCCGGACGCCCCGCTGATCGGCACGCCGGTGCCGTGACCACGGTGCCGGCCGATCCCCCTGTCCTTGATTCCCCCGGGCGGGCCCCGCCGCCCCGCCTCGCCTCGCGATCTGGAGACGACTATGCCCACGGTCGACCGTGTGCTCCCCGCCGAGACCGGAACCGAAGAGACCCCCGCCGAGCCCGCCGCCCGGCCCGATCCCGAGCCCACGGTGAGCGTCGTCGTACCCGCCCTGAACGAGGCCCGCAACCTGCCGCACGTGTTCGAGCGGCTGCCCCGGGTGGACGAGGTGGTGCTGGTCGACGGCGGCTCCACCGACGACACCGTGGCGGTGGCCCGCCGGCTGCGCCCGGACATCCGGGTCGTCGTACAGAACCGCCGGGGCAAGGGGAACGCCCTGGCCTGCGGCTTCGCCGAGTGCACCGGCGACATCATCGTGATGATCGACGCCGACGGGTCCACCGACCCGGGTGAGATCGAGAGCTTCGTGGCCACGCTGCGGGCCGGCGCCGACTTCGCCAAGGGGTCCCGCTTCCGCCCCGGCGGCGGCAGCGCGGACATCACCCGCCTGCGCCGGGCCGGCAACCGCTGCCTCAGCCTGCTGGTCAACCTCCTCTTCGGTACGCGCTACAGCGACCTCTGCTACGGCTACAACGCGTTCTGGTCCCGGCACCTCGAGGTCTTCGCCCTGGACAGCACCACGCCCGCGCCGCAGGGGCCGGACGGCCGGCTCTGGGGCGACGGCTTCGAGATCGAGACGCTGCTCAACCTGCGGGCCGCCCGCGCCCGGCTGGAGATCGTCGAGGTGTCCAGCTTCGAGCACTCCCGCATCCACGGGGTGAGCAACCTGAACGCGTTCACCGACGGCATGCGGGTGCTGCGCACCATCGCCCGGGAGTGGCCGCGCGGCCGGCAGGGGCAGCCCCGCCGGCTCGCCGGGCGGTCCGCCCGATGAGGATCGGCGTCGTCTGCAACGGGTACCACCCGGAGATCGGCGGGGTCGAGACACACGTACGGCGCCTGGTCACCGGGCTCGCCGCGACCGGGGACGACGTCGAGGTGCTGACCCAGCACGCCGGGCCGGCCACCGAGGAGTTCATCGACGGCGTGCACGTTCGGCGGTTCCCGCTGACCCTGCCGTTCCGCAACTACCGGGTCTCGCTTCCCCTGACCCGGTGGTTGCGGGCGCACGCCCACGAGTACGACCTGCTGCACGCGCACAGCTATCACGCGCTGGTCTCGCTCGGCGCGGCGATGGCGTACCGGGCGCCGCTGGTGTTCACGCCGCACTACCACGGCACCGGGCACACCCGGCTGCGGGCGGCGCTGCACCCGGTCTACCGGCCGGTCGGGCGGGCCATCATGACCCGGGCGGTCCGGGTCGTCTGCGTCACCGGCGCCGAACGCGACCTGGTGCTGCGCGACTTCCCGGCGGTCGGGCAGCGGGCCGTGGTGATCCCGAACGGCACCGACCCGCGGCCGGTCGTCCCCGGGCACACCGGCGGCGTCCGCGGGATCGTCTGCGTCGGCCGGCTGGAGCACTACAAGCGGGTGGACCGGGTGATCCGGGCGATGGTCCACCTCGGTCCGGGGCACCGGCTCGACGTGGTCGGCGACGGCCCGGCCGCCGCCGCGCTCAAGCAGCTGGCCGGGCGGCTCGGGGTGGCCGGGCGGGTGGTCTTCCACGGGCGGCTCGACGACGCCGCGTTCGCCGGGTGCCTGGCCCGCTCCGTCGCGGCCGTCTCCGCCTCGGAGCACGAGGCGTTCGGGATGGCGGTCGCCGACGCGCTCGCCGCGGGGCTGCCCACCGTGGCCTCCCCGATCCCGGCACACCGGGAGATCGCCGGGCTCGCCGGGACCGCCGCCTGGGTGCGTCTGGCCGACCCGGAGGACGTACCGGAGATGGTGGAGGCGCTGCGGGCGGCCGCGGCCACCGGCCGGGCCGAGCGCCCGGCACCGCTACCCACCTGGCCCGACGTGGTGGCCGCGACCCGCGAGGTCTACGCGAGCGTCGCCGGAGCGCCGGCCGAGGTGCCGGCGCGGTGATCGCGGACACGGTCCCACTGCCGGCGGCCGGGGCGCCGGTCACCGAAGGAGCACGGCGGGCCCCGGCCGTCTGGTGCGCGATCACCCTGACCGCTGCCGGAGCGGCCGGGACCGCCGCGCTGATCCACTCCTACCAGCAGGCCGAGTGGGAGCGCGGCGGGCAGTTCGGCTGGTTCTGGGCCGGGATGCTGGTCTTCACGCTGCCGGCCGCGTGGTGGGCGGTCCGTGCCTCGTCCAGCGCCCGGCTCCGGGTCGGGGTGCTGATCGCGTACGCGCTCTTCACCTACCTGCCGAAGCTGCTGCGCCACCCGGACGGCCCGCTCTACCACGACGAGTACGCCCACTGGGGCCAGAGCCAGGGCATCCTGACCGACGGCCGGCTCTTCCAGCCGAACCCGATCGTCCGGGTGATCGGCGACTACCCCGGCCTGCACGCCACCGTCGCCGCGTTCGGCACGTTGACCGGCCTGACCGTCTGGCAGGCCGCACTGCTGGTGCTGATCCTCGCGCACGTGCTGCTGATGCTCGGCGTGGCCGCGCTCGCCGCCCACTTCTGGAGCGACCCGCGGATCGCCGCCACGGCCGCGCTGATCTACAGCCTGAACAGCTCGTTCCTCTTCTTCGACACCCAGCTCGGGTACGAGTCGCTCGCCATCGCGGTGATGGTCTGGGCGCTGGTCGCCGGGGTCCGCGCGATGGACGCCACCGGTTCGCGCGCCCGGCTGGGCTGGTCGCGGTTGGGCTGGTCGCGGTTGGGCTGGTCGGCGCTGACCGTGCTGCTGGCCGGCGGCACCACGGCCACCCATCACCTCAGCGCGATCTGGCTGACCGGTGTGCTCGGGCTGCTCGCGCTCACCCGCACGGTCCTGGGCGGGCCCGGCCGGATCACCGGGTGGGCGCTGACCGCGGCGTCCGGGCTGGTGGTGACGGTCTGGCTGGGCGTCGTGGCGCCGACCACCGGGCGGTATCTCGACCCGTACCTGGGGCGCGCGCTCGACCAGTTCAGCAACCTGGCTGGCGGTGACGAGGAGGGGCGGGAGCTGTTCAAACAGTCGATCCTGCCGTGGTGGGAGCGGGACGCGGCCTACCTCGCCCCGGTGATCGCGTTCCTGGCCGTCGCCGCGTCCCTGATGCTCTGGTGGCGGCGGCGCGACGCCTTCCCCGCCGCCATGCTGCTCCTGGGCGGGCTCTACTTCCCGGCGACGCTGCTGATCCTGACGCCGTCCGGTGCCGAGGGCGCCCGCCGGTCCTGGGCGTTCAGCTATCTCGGGATCGCGCTCGCCGTCGCGCCGCTGGTGATCGCGCTGATCGACCGCTTCGTGGCCGCCCGCCGGGCCGCCGTCGCGCTCTTCGCGGTCCTGCTGGTCGGCAACACCGCGGCGGGGATGAACCCGTCGTACCGCTTCCCCGGCCCGCCGGTCTTCGGCTCGGACACCCGCGCCGCCACGCCCGAGGTGCTCGCCGCCGCGGCCTGGTTGCGCGAGACCCAGGGGAACCATCTGCGGCTGGTCGCCGACCGCTACTCGGGGCTGATCTTCGGCTCCTACGGGGAGCAGGCGCCGACCACCGGTTCCGTGACCTTCCCGGCGTACGACCTGTACCGCGCCCGGCCGGGCGGCCCGATGCCGCCCGCGCTGCTGGACCAGCTGGACCGCTGGCGCTTCGAGTACCTCGTGGTGGACCGCCGGATGGCCGAGCAGGTCCCGGACATCAACATCTACTTCGAGACGAACGAGCCGCTGCGGCATGACGGCGTACCCGCCTTCGACCGCACCCAGCTGACCAAATTTGATCACCTTCCGTGGCTGATCAAGCTGTACGACGGCCCGCACATCGCCGTCTACCGCTTCGACTTCGCCACCCTCCACTCAGGTATGACCCAGTGAACCGGATCCTCATCCCCCTGGCCGTCGTCTACGGGGCCCTCGGCGCCCTGCTACCCGTCACCGGACGGCTCTGGATCGCGCTCCCGCTCAGCGTGGCCGCGCTCCTCGCCGTCGGCGACCTCTGGCTCGTCGCCCTCCCGCCGCCCGTACCGTCACTCCCCGGGTTGCGTGCCGCTCTCGCCGCGCTCACCGGACTGATGACGTTGCCGCTGGTGGCACTGGCCCTGTACCCGTTCGGCGTGGCGGTCCGCCCGCTTCCGCTCGCCGGCGGCGTCGCGGTCGTCGCCAGCTGCCTCGCCGCCGCCTCGGTGCCGTCCCGGCCTTCCTCCGACTTCTCCGGTACGCCCTTCGTGGTCTCCTCCGCGCCCTTCGTGGTCTCCTCGGTCGCGCCCACGATCGGCGCGGTGGTGCTGCCGGTGATCGTCGCGCTCGGCATCGGCGGGATCGCGGTGCACACCTACGAGCGGCTCCCGCACCCCGCCGAACCGGGCTACGTGACCGTGGCCCTGGGTGATTGGGCCGCCTCCCTGGACCGGCCGCTGACCGTTCCTGCCCAGGGCATCTACATCCCGGTCCGGGTGACCAGCGCCGGTCTCCCGGCGACCCGGGCCCGCCTGCGCCTGTGGGTCGGCGGCGCCGTGGTGGCCACCCGCCCCCTGGACCTGTACGCCGACACCGTCCGCACCCTGACCGTCCGCCTCCCGGCCCTCCCCGCCGACGACGCCCTCCACCCGATCGACATCTCGGTCGGCGCCGCCAGCACCGGCTTCTACGCCCGCTCCACCCCTCCTCCCACCTCCGGCGCCGCCCGCCGTCTCCCGACCACGCCCGACGCCGCCGCCCGCGGTCTCCCGTCCACGCCCGGCGCCGCCGTGCGTGGCGTGTCCGCGCCGGGGCGGGCCGGGCGGGCGGTGGTCCGGGCCGTCGCCGGCCGCCGGGTTTTGGCTGGTGCTCAGGGGTGCCTCGCTCCGCGTCGGGCACCCCTGAGCACCAGCCAGGGCGGGACGCCGTGCTGATCACCCTCTACCGGCGGGTACGGAACGACTCGCTGGCCCGGAACAGCCTGCTGATCATGGCGACCACGGTGGCCAACGGCGGGCTCGGCTACGTGTACTGGATGCTCGCCGCCCGGATGGTCACCCCGGCCCAGGTCGGTACCGCGACCGCGCTGATCTCGGCGGCGACCGCGGTCAGCATGGTCGCCAACCTCGGCGCCGGGCACATGTTCATCCAGCGGCTGCCCAGCGCGGGCGTGCGGCGCTGGTCCCGGGTGGTCGGCGTCGGGCTGCTCGCCGGGTGCGCGGTCACCGCCGCGGTCGCCGCCGCCGGGGCGCTGATCGTTCCGGCGATCGCGGTGAACTTCGGCTTCCTCACCGGGCTCACCGGAACCGCGGCCCTGGTCTGCGCCGCGACGGCGGTCACCGCGACCACGCTGCTCGACTGCGTGTACGTCGCCCACCGCGCGGGTCACGGCATGCTGACCCGGAACCTGCTCCTCGCCGCGGGCAAGATCGCGGGGCTGCTCGCCGTACTCTCGGCCGGAGCGCACTCGGCCGGCGCCGTCGTCCTCTCCTGGACCGTCCCGACGCTGCTGGTCGCCGCCGGCACGATCGTCGCCGGTCTCGGTCGGCTGCGCCCCGGTGCCCGCCTGCGCCTTCGCCTGAGCGGCCTGCGCGCCGAACTGCCGCACCTGCGCGCCGCGCTGACCGGCCACCACCTGATCAACCTGACCCAGGCGGGCCCGGCGGCGGTGCTCCCTGTCCTGGTCACGGCGCGTCTCGGGCCCGGCGCCACCGCGCACTTCTACCTGGCCTGGATGACCGCGTCGATCCTGTTCATGGTCTCGCCGGCGGTGGCGTCCGCCCTCTACGCCGAGCGCACCAACGACTCCCGGGTCGGGCTGCCCCGCGCGGCGGCGGTCGTGCTCGTGATGGTCGGCGCACCGGCGACGCTGCTGCTGGCCGGCGGCGACACGCTCCTCGGCCTGTTCAGCGCCGGGTACGCCACCGGCGCCGGCCCGCTGCTGCGCATCCTGGTGCTGGCCGCCGTCCCGGACGCGGTCACCAACCTGGCGGTGGCCCACTGGCGTTCGCGGGGCGAGTTCGCGCGCTGCCGCCGCCTCAACGCGGTCCGCGCCGCCACCTGTCTCTCGCTGACCTGGCTGCTGCTCCCGGCCCTCGGCGTCACCGGCGCGGGCGTGGCCTGGCTGATCGGCCAGTCCGCCGGCGCCCTCCTGGTCCTGGCGTCGGCCGTGACCTCCCGCCGCCGTCCCGGCACGCTTCGCCGCCGCCCGTTCTGCGGCTTCGCCGACGCCCGCCCACCCGGCGACGTCTCGCCGGGCAGCGTCCCACCCACCGGAGTCTCGCCCGCTGCTCTCCTGGCTGGCGCTGGTGGGTGTGTCGGGCGGTCGGAGGCACCCCGGAGTGCCGGCCAGGAGCTGACGGGTGACGTACCCCAGAGGGAGGGGCGGGCGTGAAAGTACTGCATCTGGCGAATCTGTACGCGCCGGTGATCGGGGGACTGGAGCGGAGCGTCGCGACCAGCAGCGAGGAGCTGGTGCGGCGGGGGCACGACGTCACCGTGCTGACGCTGGCCACGCCGGAGGCCCGGGGGGACGAGACGATCAACGGGGTCCGGGTGCTCCGGGTCACGAGCGTGGCGAACACGCTGCTTCCCCGGATCAACCGGGATCCGGGGAAGCCGTTCCACCCGACCGCGCCGGATCCGCTGACCACCGTGGCGATCGCGCGGGTGCTGCGGCGGGAGCGGTTCGACCTGGTGCACAGCCACGACTGGCTGATGTACAGCTACCTGCCGCTGCACGGGACCCCGCTGGGGCTGCCGCACGTGCACACGGCACACGACTTCGGGCTGACGTGCGTCCGCAAGACCTTCTCGCGCCATGGCCGGGAGTGCTCCGGACCGGCGCTGACCCGGTGCATGAGCTGTGCCTCGCACCAGTACGGCGGCCCCCGCTCGATCGCGCTCACCGCCACGCTCCGGGCACACCGGCACCGCGGCATCGACAGCCTCACCGCGATCTCCTCGTCGGTCGCGGCCGCCCTCCGCCAGGCCCGGCTCCCCGGCGACCTGCCCGTCCGGGTGCTCTCCAGCCTGGTCCCGGACGGCCTGGACGTGCTGGCCCGGGAGACCCCGCGACCGGAGTGGCTGCCGGACGGCGCGTACCTGCTCTTCGTCGGGCAGCTCGGGCCGCACAAGGGGATCCACGTGCTCTTCGAGGCGTACGAGAGGCTCGTCGCGGACTGGCCGGGCCCGGACCCGGCGCCCACCCTGGTCTGTCTGGGTACCCGGCGGCACGACACGCCCCCGGTGCCGCCCGGCGTGCTGATCCGCCACGACGTGCCGCACGCCGAGGTGATGGCCGCCTGGCGCAGCGCCGCCGTGGGGGTGGTCCCGTCGATGATGGAGGGGATGGGCCAGGTCGCGGTCGAGGCGATGCTGGCCGGTACCCCGCTGGTCGCCTCGGCGGCGGGTGGCCTCACCGACGTGGTCGAGGACGGGGTGACCGGGCTGCTGGTGCCGCCCGGCAACGTGATGATCCTGCACGCCGCCCTGCTCAAGGTGCTCACCGACCGGCTCCTGGCCGCCCGGCTGCGCGCCGCCGGATACCAGCGCGGACTGGACTTCACCGCGACCCGTGTCGTACCCCAGATCGAGGAGGTCTACCGTGCCTGCGTCGGCACCGCGCCCTGACATCCCGGAGACCGGTGACCCCCGGATCCTCGTGGTCGGCTCCGGTTGGCGGTTCCTCTCCGGGATCAGTTACTACACCTGCCGGCTGAGCAACGCGCTCGCCGGCCGGTACGACGTCGGCGTGATCCTGATGCGCCGGTTGCTCCCGGCCCGGCTCTACCCGGGGCGGGACCGGGTCGGCCACCGGCTCAGCGATCTCGGCTACGACCCGCGGGTACGCGTCTTCGACGGCGTCGACTGGTGGGGCGTGCCGAGCCTGGCCCGGGCGATCGGGTTCCTGCGCGAGTACCGGCCCGACGTGCTGGTGCTGCAGTGGTGGACCGGCGCGGTGCTGCACTCGTACCTGGTGCTGGTCCTGGCCGCGCGGCGGCTCGGCATCCGGGTGATCGTCGAGTTCCACGAGGTGCAGGACACCGGGGAGCTGCGGCACCGGTGGGCGGCGGGGTACGTGCGCTCGGCGATCCGCCCGCTGCTGAGCCGGACCGACGGGGTGATCGTGCACTCGGACTTCGACCGGCGGGCGGTACGGGAGAGCTACCGCCTGGACGGGGTGCCCGACGAGATCGCGCTGCACGGGCCGTTCGACCACCACCTCCCGGAGACGGCCGAGCCGGCGGACGCGGACAGCCCGGTCCGGCTGCTCTTCTTCGGCACGATCCGGCCGTACAAGGGGCTGGAGGACCTGGTCGAGGCGTTCGAGCTGCTCGGACCGGAGTACCACCTGACCGTGGTGGGCGAGACCTGGGAGGGCTGGACGCTCCCGGTCCGGATGATCGCCGAGTCGCCGTGCCGGGACCGGATCACCCTGGTCAACCGGTACGTGACGGATGCCGAGGTGAACGTGTACTTCGGGGCGGCGGACGTGGTGGTGCTGCCGTACCGGCGCAGCTCGGCGAGTGGGCCGCTGCACATCGCGATGAGCCACGGCCTGCCGGTGGTGGTGACCGCGGTCGGCGGGCTGGTCGAGGCGGCCGAGGCGTACACCGGAACGGTCCTCGTGCCGCCGGCGGCGCCGGGCGCGCTGGCCGACGGCATCGAGCGTGCCGCCGGCCTGACCGGCCGGCGGCACGCGGATCCGTCCTCCTGGGAGCGGACGGTCGACGCCTACGCGAGGCTGCTGAAGCGGATCGGGGAGCGGGATCAGGAGAGCGCGACGTCGTCGAACCAGACGGTCCCGCGGTTGTCGCCCGACTTGAGGTGAAGCTGGACGCTGGTCGCCCCGGCCGGTGCGGTCGCGTCGACGGTCAGCCGGGTCCAGCCGCTGTTACCGCCCGGCAGCTGCTTCGACGAGGTCTGGCCGAGCCACCGGTCGTTGATGTCGAACCAGCTCAGCGCGATCTCGTTGGTGCCGGTGACGCCCCGGCCCCGGGCCCACGCCTCGGCGTGCACCGGCGAGCCCTCCTCGACCGGCGCGATCGGCGCGACCCGGATCGAGGGGATGGCCGAGGCGGTACGCCCGGTGCGGCTGAACCGCGCCGACCAGGTGCCGGAGTGCGCCTCGTCGGAGGCCCGGACCGCCGCGCCGTCGGAGGCGAGGAAGGGACGCCACGGCGAGTTGCCCGCGGTCGCCTCGAAGCTCAGGTCGAGCAGGTCGGTGCCGAGCACGCCGCCGGTGAACGCGGTCTTCACCACGGTCGCCGCCGGCTTCGCCGAGCCGTCCGGGCGGAACAGGCCGAACTTGTACTGCGCCGGGAGCTTGGAGACCTGCGCGTTGGCCGGGATGGCGCCGTTGGCGAAGTCGTTCAGCGTCCACGGCGCCACCGAGCCGACCCCGGCGACCCGGGCGGCCTGGAAGACGCGGGCCAGGAACGCGGCCTGCTCGCCCTCGCTGTTGGTCGCGGTGCTCAGCCCGGTCTCGCCGATGACCAGCGGGTACGAGCCGGCCGCGTCCTGCGCCCGCTCGATCTCCGCGAGGGCCCGCTCGGAGTTGCCGTAGAAGTGGTAGTCCAGGTAGTCGAGCGGGGCGGCGGCGAGCGCGGTGCGGATCTGGGCCAGCGCGGGCGAGCCGCCGCTACCGGAGACCGAGAGCGTCAGCGGCATGGTGGGTGCGGTGGCGCGTACCGAGGGGATGAGCCGGCGCACCCAGGAGACCGCGGCCGGGTCACCGGGCTCGAACTCGTTCTTGAGCTCCACGGCGATCACCCGGCGGTCGTTCGCGTACGGCGCCAGGATGGCCGAGGCCCACGCGGCGCTGCCCGCGGCGTCGGAGTAGCCGGACCACCAGTCGAAGAGGGTGAACTTGACGGTCAGCCCCTGCGAGTCCGCGATGCTGACGAACTTGCGCAGCCGTTCGGTGTACTCCGCCCGGGGCTGCGGGAACCCGAAGGACTGCGGGAAGACGATCACCCGGACGTTGTCGGCGCCGAGCGCGGCGGCCCGGGTCAGGTCGGCCTCGATCTTGACCGGGTCGAAGTTGGTCCACATCGCCGACCAGCCGGCCGTCGACGGGTAGTAGTTGATCGTCTTCGCGACCTTGACCGCGGCCAGGCGGCTCGCCCGGGTCGGCGCCGCGGTGTCCGTCAGTACGGTCGCCCTGGCGGGGACCGTGGCCGGGGCCTTGACCGGCGCCTTCGCCTTGACCGGTGCCTTCGCCTTGGTCTTCGCCTTCCCGGACGGCTTGGCCGCCTTGGCCGCCTTGGCCGGGGCGGCCGCCTTGTGTGGGTGGTCCGGCTTGTGGGCGGCGGACGCCTCGGTGGCCGGGGCGAGGACGGCGAGCACGAGCGAAGAGGCCAGGATGGCAGCGCGGCGGCGGGAGCGAGTCACGAGGAGCCCTTCACAGAGGATTCTTAGCTTGGCCCCTCTGATCGGACTTTTCCGCCGTCGCGTCAGCTCTCCGTCGATGCAAGGCGGTTGCCCCGGGTTGCCATCGGGGAGTGACTTCTCGATGAAATCGGCACGATGGCCACCCGGTGCGGTGGGTTCACCGCGCCGGGTGTGAGCCCGGTCAGGCCGGGTAGTTGCGGGGCGTGTAGACGAAGGTGCTCCCGTCCGCCCGCTGGACCGCCCGGGTCTGCGACGAGCCGATGATCAGCAGGCAGCGCATGTCCACGGTCGCCGGGTCCAGCTCCGCCAGCGTGGTGACCCGCAGCGACTCCTGCGGACCGCCGACGTCCCGGCCGACGATCACCGGGGTCTGCCCGGCGCGGTGCGCGAGCAGCACCTCCCGGGCCCGGACCAGCTGCTCCCGGCGGGTCTTCGAGGCCGGGTTGTAGATCGCGATGACCAGGTCCGCCCCGGCCGCTGCGATCAGCCGCTTCTCGATCACCGGCCAGGGCTTGAGCCGGTCGGAGAGGGAGAGGATGCAGAAGTCGTGCCCGAGCGGGGCGCCGGCCCGGCTCGCCACGGCCTGCGCGGCGGTCAGCCCCGGCACGATCCGGACCGGGACGTCCTTCCACTGCGGGTCCTCGGCGACCTCCAGTACGGCGGCGGCCATCGCGAAGACGCCCGGGTCGCCCGAGGAGACCACCACCACCCGGCGGCCGCGCTTCGCCAGGTCCAGCGCGAACGCGGCGCGCTCGGCCTCGACCCGGTTGTCCGAGGGGTGCTTGCGCTGCCGGGGGTTGGCCGGCACCCGGTCGACGTACGGGCCGTAGCCGATCACGTCGTCGGCCGCCGCGACCGCCGCCTTCGCCTCCGGGGTCAGCCACTCGCCCGCGCCCGGCCCGAGGCCGACCACGGTGACACCGCCCTCGGCCGCGGGCTCCGGGGCCGGAGCGCCGAACGCGGCCGCGGCGGGGGAGGGGAGCAGGGCCATCGAGAAGTACGGCACGGTCGCCGGGTCGACGTCGGCGAGACGGCCGGTGCGCTCCGAGGACATGGTGGCGCGCTCGACGTACCAGGCGTCGTCGAGCCGCCCGGCCTCGGCCAGCGCGTCCCGGACCCCGGAGAACGTCCGGCCCAGCTTCATCACGGCCGCCGAGTCGGTCGCCGCCAGCCGCGCGGCCAGCTCGGCCGGGGGCAGCGTGCCGGGCAGCACGGTGAGCACCTCGTCGCGCTCCATCAGCGGGCGCCCGAGCACCGCCGACGCCGCGCTCACCGAGGTCACGCCGGGGACGACGGTGGTCTCGTACCGGTCGGCGAGCCGCTTGTGCATGTGCATGTACGACCCGTAGAAGAACGGATCGCCCTCGGCCAGCACCACCACGTCGCGCCCGGCGTCCAGGTGCGCCGCGAGCCGGGCCGCCGACTGCTCGTAGAACTCGTCGATCGCGCCCTGGTACCCGCCGGGGTGATCGGTGGTCTCGGTGGTGACCGGGTAGATCAGGGCCTCCTCGATCTGGCCCTCGCTCAGGTGGCCGGCCGCGATGGCCCGGGCGTTGCTCCGCCCGTGCCGGGCCGCGTGGTAGGCCACCACGTCGGCCGCCTCGATCAGCCGGGCGGCCTTGAGCGTGATCAGTTCGGGGTCGCCGGGGCCGAGCCCGACGCCGTACAGGCGTCCAGTCGTCGTCATGTCTCTATTCCGCTTCCGAGGCGAGGGCGTTGACCGCGGCCGCGGTCATGGCGCTGCCACCCCGGCGCCCCCGCACGATCAGGTATTCCAAACCGGACTCCGCCAGCGCTTCCTTGGACTCGGCCGCGCCGATGAAACCGACCGGGATGCCGAGCACCGCGGCCGGCCGGGGCGCGCCGGCCTCGACCATCTCCAGCAGCCGGAAGAGTGCGGTCGGTGCGTTGCCGATGGCCACCACGGCGCCGTCCAGCCGGTCACCCCAGAGGTCCATCGCGGCGGCGCTGCGCGTGTTGCCGATCCGCTTGGCGAGATCCGGAACGGACGGGTCGCGCAGGGTGCAGACCACGTCGTTGTTCGCGGGCAGCCGGGACCGGGTCACCCCGGAGGCGACCATCTGGGCGTCGCAGAGGATCGGCGCGCCGCCCAGCAGAGCCTTGCGCGCGGCCGTCGCCACGCCTGGGCTGAATCGGACATCGTCCACCAGATCCACCATGCCGCACGCGTGGATCATCCGGACCACGACCCGGGACACGTCCGCCGGCAGCGCGGCCAGGTCCGCCTCGGCCCGGATGGTGGCGAACGACCGCCGGTAGATCTCCGCGCCGTCCCGCTCGTACTCCATCAGGGCCTTCTCCTCGCTGCCGCCACCGTCTCCCGCAGCGATCCCGCCGGGGAGGTCACCTCATCGAGCCGCGTGCCGTCACCGTCTCGCCTGGTCACCGCGTATCCCGCCGGGGTCGCCTCGACGCGTACGTGTGTGCCGGACGGGCTTCCGCAGGCCCGTTCGCAGCCCACCCAGTGCACCGGCAGCCCGTCGGCGGGCACGGTCGCGGCGTCGGCGTCCAGCCGCACGTCGGCCAGGGACTTCGCGCATCCGGGCCGGCCCGCGCAGGCGCTCACCCCGGTCCATCGCGACCCGCCGCTCGTCACGAGTCCGGCCGCGGCCAGCCGGTCGGCCCAGCCCTCTGCCGCGTCCTGATCGAGATCGGTCACCAGCACGCCACGCCAGGGCGTGACGACAAGCCGCTCCGCGTCTTCCAGAGCCTTTGCGTGTACGCCGTCGAGCCGGCCCAGGGGCACGAGAACACCCACGGCCCGGGGCAGGACGCCGAGGAGACCGGCGGGCTCCACGACGGCGACCGGGACGGCGCCCGCCACCGGGACCGGCCGGACGCCGAGCGCCCCGGCGGCGCGTGCCGTGACCCGTGCGGGCCCCTCGGTCAGCTCCCGGAGTCGCCAGGCCGCCGCCCGCCCGGTCCGCTGCGCCTCCCGCTCGTCCAGGAACGCGTGCGCCCCGGCGATCAGCGCCTCGACCACGCGCTCGGCGTCCACCCGCAGCCCGGTGTCCACGCCGCCGAACCGCAGCGCGAAATCCCCGGCCGGCTCCCCGGGCCGTACCGGAGGTCCCGGAACAGCACGGGGGACCGGCCGGGGTGTGACGGCGAGGGGTACCGCGGCGATGTCGGCGGCGAGGGGGACGTGTCCGAGCGCGAAGAGGAACTTGCCGGGCAGCCGGGCCAGGACCGGGTCCGCGCAGACCGCCTCGTCCAGCCGGGGCAGCAGCGCACGGATCGCGTCTCCTGCGAGGGGCGGCGCCGCGATGTTGCGTACATGATCATGGGTGGTGGAGGGCAGCAGCCCCGCCTGCCGCAACCGGGTCGCCAGGAGTGGCGCATCCTCGGCCTTGAGGGCTCTGAGCTGTAGATTCGCCCGGCTGGTCAGCTCCAGGCGACCGTCGCCGAACTCCTCGGCCAGCGTGCGCAGCACGCGCAGCCGGGTGCCGCTCAGCACGCCGCCGGGCAGCCGGACGCGCGCCAGCAGCCCGTCGGCCGCGGGATGCAGCCGCAGCGCGCCGGGGCAGGCGTCGGTGTCGGACTGACGGAGCGGAGGCACGGCCCGAATACTACGAGCGACCCACCGTGGCCCCGCATCCTCGGGTCGGCAGCGTCACAACCGAGCGTGCCCGGCGCGTCCGGTAGCGTTGCTGCGAAGCGACGTCACGGAGGAAGCCGGTGCGAGTCCGGCGCGGTCCCGCCACTGTCACCGGGTGATCCGCCCGGGAGCCAGGAACTCCGGTCGCCGAGGTCACCGACTACCCGGGGCGCGGACCCCGAGGGGAGCGCACGCGTGTTTCTGCTGTTGTCGACGTCCGACACGGATCTGCTCAGCGCCCGGGCCAGCGGCTCGGCGTGGCGGCTGGGCAACCCGGCCCGGACCGGTGTCGCCGACCTGCCCGCCCTCCTCGAGGGTGTCGAGCTGGTCGTGGTCCGCATCCTCGGCGGCCGCCGGGCCTGGGAGGAGGGGCTCGACGCGCTGCTCGCGGGGAGTGTCCCGGTGGTGGTGCTCGGCGGCGAGATGGCGCCGGACGCCGAGCTGATGAAGCTCTCCACCGTGCCCGCCGGGGTTGCCGCCGAGGCGCACGCCTACCTGGCCCAGGGCGGCGCGGAGAACCTCGCGTCGCTGCACGACTTCCTCTCCGACACGGTGCTGCTCACCGGTAACGGCTTCGCGCCCGCGGTCGCCGCGCCCGAGTGGGGGCTGCTGCCCCGCACCACCGCGGTCACCGGCGGGCCGGCCGTCGCGGTGCTCTACTACCGGGCGCACCACATGGCCGGGAACACCGCGTTCGTGGAGGCGCTCTGCCGGGCGATCGAGGCGAAGGGCGCCAGCCCGATGCCGATCTACACGGCCTCGCTGCGGACCGCGCCGCCGGAGCTGCTGACCGAGCTGCGCAAGGCGGACGCGCTGGTGGTGACGGTGCTGGCGGCCGGCGGCACCAAGCCGGCCACCGTCGGCGCGGGCGGCGACGACGAGGCGTGGGACGTCGGGGTGCTCGCCGACCTGGACGTGCCGATCCTGCAGGGCCTCTGCCTGACCAGCTCGCGGGCCGCGTGGGAGGCGAGCGACGACGGCCTCTCGCCGCTGGACGCCGCGACCCAGGTGGCGATCCCGGAGTTCGACGGGCGGATCATCACGGTGCCGTTCTCGTTCAAGGAGATCGACCCGGACGGGCTCTCGGTCTACGTCGCGGACCCGGAGCGGGCCTCGCGGGTCGCCGGGATCGCGGTCGCGCACGCCCGGTTGCGGCACATCCCGCCCGCCGACCGCAGGATCGCGCTGATGCTGTCGGCGTACCCGACCAAGCACTCGCGGATCGGCAACGCGGTCGGTCTGGACACGCCCGCCTCGACGGTCGCGCTGCTGGCGGCGTTGAAAGAGCGTGGCTACCAGGTCGGGGGCTTCGACTCCTATGACGGCGACGGGCTCATCCACACGCTGATCGCCGCTGGTGGGCAGGATCCGGACTGGCTGACCGAAGAGCAGATGTCGGAGAACAAGGTCAGAATCCCGGCAGCTCGGTACGAGTCGTGGTTCAGGACGCTTCCTGCGGACTTCAAGGAGAGTGTCGAGCGGCACTGGGGGCCGCCGCCGGGCGAGCTCTACGTCGACGACGGCGACATCGTGCTCGCGGCGCTCCGGGACGAGAACATCGTCGTCATGGTGCAGCCGCCGCGCGGGTTCGGCGCCAACCCGGTGGCGATCTACCACGACCCGGACCTGCCGCCGTCGCACCACTACCTGGCCGCGTACCGGTGGCTCGCCGACGACTTCGGCGCGCACGCGGTGGTGCACGTCGGCAAGCACGGCAACCTGGAGTGGCTGCCCGGCAAGAACGTCGGCATGTCCGCCTCGGACGGGACCGACGCGGCGCTCGGCGACCTGCCGCTGATCTACCCGTTCCTGGTCAACGACCCGGGCGAGGGCACCCAGGCCAAGCGCCGGGCGCACGCCACGCTGGTCGACCACCTGATCCCGCCGATGGCGCGCGCCGAGTCGTACGGGGACATCGCCCGGCTGGAGCAGCTCCTCGACGAGCACGCCAACATCGCGGCGCTGGACCCGGCGAAGCTGCCGGCGATCCGGGCGCAGATCTGGACGCTGATCCAGGCCGCGAAGATGGACCACGACCTGGGGCAGTCGCTGCGCCCGGCCGACGAAGAGTTCGACGACTTCATCATGCACATCGACGGATGGCTGTGCGAGGTCAAGGATGTCCAGATCCGGGACGGCCTGCACGTGCTGGGCGCGGCGCCGACCGGCGAGGCCCGGATCAACCTGGTGCTGGCGATGCTCCGGGCCCGGCAGATGTGGGCCGGCAAGGTCGCCGCCCTGCCGGGTCTCCGCGAGGCGCTCGGCCTCGAGGAGGATGCGCCTCTCTCTCGCGTCGACGAGATCGAGGACGAGGCCCGCGCGCTGGTCACGGCGATGGAATCCGCCGGCTGGCCCGCGGTCGTCCCGAGTGATCTGTCGGACAACCGGGATGTCGTGCGCGTGCTGGAGTTCGCGGCCACCGAGGTCGTGCCGCGCCTCGCCCGGACCACCGACGAACTCACCAACGTGCTGCACGCACTGGACGGCGGCTACGTCCCCGCCGGGCCGAGCGGCTCCCCGCTCCGTGGCCTGATCAACGTGCTGCCGACCGGCCGGAACTTCTACTCGGTCGACCCGAAGGCGATCCCCAGCGCGCTGGCCTGGGAGACCGGCCAGGCGATGGCCGAGTCGCTGCTCGCCCGGTACCGCGCCGACCACGACGGCGCCTGGCCCAAGTCGGTCGGCCTCTCCGCGTGGGGCACCAGCGCGATGCGGACCGCCGGTGACGACATCGCCGAGATCCTGGCGCTGATCGGCGTCCGCCCGGTCTGGGATCCGGCGTCCCGGCGGGTCACCGGCCTGGAGCCGATCACCGCCGCCGAGCTGGGCCGCCCCCGGATCGACGTCACGGTCCGCATCTCGGGCTTCTTCCGGGACGCGTTCCCGCACGTCGTGGCGATGCTCGACGACGCCGTCCAGCTGGTCGCGGGGATCGACGAGCCGGAGAACTACGTCCGCGAGCACGCGCTGCGCGACCGGGACGAGCACGGCGACTGGCGGCGGGCCACCACGCGCATCTTCGGGTCGCGGCCGGGCGCGTACGGCGCGGGCATCCTGCCGCTGATCGACAGCCGGAACTGGCGGGACGACGCCGATCTGGCCGAGGTCTACGCGGTCTGGGGCGGGTTCGCGTACGGGCGGGACCTGGACGGGGTGCCGGCCCGCGGTGACATGGAGAACGCGTACCGGCGGATCGAGGTCGCGGCCAAGAACATCGACACCCGCGAGCACGACATCGCCGACTCGGACGACTACTTCCAGTACCACGGCGGCATGATCGCCACTGTGCGGGCGCTCACCGGGAAGGCTCCCGCCGCGTACATCGGCGACTCGACCAACCCGGACCAGGCGCGGACCCGCAGCCTGACCGAGGAGACCGCGCGGATCTTCCGGGCCCGGGTGGTGAACCCCCGGTGGATCGCCGCCATGCGGCGGCACGGTTACAAGGGCGCCTTCGAACTGGCCGCCACGGTCGATTACCTCTTCGGGTACGACGCCACGGCCGGTGTCGTCACCGACTGGATGTACGAGCAGCTCGCGGCGACGTACGCCCTCGACCCGGAGAACCAGGAGTTCATGAGGCAGTCGAACCCGTGGGCGCTGCACGGCATCACCGAGCGTCTGCTGGAGGCGGCCGATCGCAAGCTCTGGGACTCCCCGTCGCAGGAGACCCTGGCCGCTCTCCAGCAGCTCTACCTGGAGACCGAGGGCGATCTCGAGGAGAACGGCGCCTAACCGAGGGTCACCTCGCCGGTGTACCCCGAGGTGCTCGCCGTCGCGTACCCGGTGCCGTAGACCACGGCCGCACTGCCCGAGCTGGCGTTCCAGTCGAAGGCGGTGCGGCCGGTGTCCAGGTCGATCTCGCCGCTGATGTCGGCCGAGGCGCTGCCGTTCGCCGACGACGAGGAACTGCTCGCGGTGAACTCCGCGACGTCGTCCTCGACCGTGTAGGTGCCGGTCATCGGGTAGAGGTCGTCGCGCCCGCCGGGAACGCGGAAGGTGAACTCGCCGCCGTCGAACTCCCAGCTCGCGCCGAGCAGCCGGTTCTGGGCGGAGCCGGCCCAGGACGACTGGCCGGCGGTCTGGGTGAACTCGTCGATCCGCAGGGTCTGCAGGACCACCGTGTCACTGGCGGCGGCCGGCCCGGCCGGGGCGAGGCCCGCGAGAACGGCGGCGACGGTCAGTGCGGCGATGGCGATGGTCTTTCGCATGATGGTCTCTCCCCTGAGCCGAGAAGGCGTCTCTCCCTGTCGAGAAGAGGAAACGCCCCGCCCCGGACCGGCGGCAATCACCCGATGACGGGTGAGACGAAAACGCCCCGATCGCCATCGTGGCGGCGGAACCGCAGGTCGGAAGGGGTGACCGGAATCGGTCCCGGGCGGGCGGATTCACCCGCCCGGGTGACCGGCTCAGTAGTTCACCGGCGCCTGCTGGCGGGTGGTCACGTTCAGCACGTTGAAGAAGTTGGTGGTGGCGATCCAGAGCACGATCGCCGCCAGTTGCTTCTCGTCGAAGTGCTTCGTGGCCTCGTCCCAGATCGCGTCCGGCACCGCGTCGGGCCGGTCGGCGAGCCGGGTCGCGTACTCGGACAGTGCCAGCGCGGCCCGCTCCGGCCCGGTGAAGTACGACGTCTCCCGCCAGACCGCCACGGCGAAGAGCCGCTCGTCGGTCTCGCCCGCCTTCTTCATCGACCGGGAGCCGTGGTCCGCACACGGCCCGCAGCCGTTGATCTGGCTGGCCCGCAGGTGCACCAGCTCTAGGGTGCGGTCCGGGACCCCGACCGAGTGGGCGGCCTTGTAGAGCAGATTGACCGCCTTGACCGCGTCCGGGAGCAGTCCGGCCGGGTTGTCGATCCGAGCTTCCATGGTCGTCTCCTGTCACATCCGTGGGTCGTGCTCCGTCGAACAGGTGACGGTCCGCGGCAAGCGGATGTGACATCAGTGACGTAGCTCACAAAAAGGCCTTTTCGGGAGGATCAGCATGGATCGCGAGGCGCTGGCGGCCGAGTTCGAGACGCACCGGGTACGTCTGCACGCGGTGGCCCGCCGGATCCTCGGCTCGGCCACCGAGGCCGACGACGCGGTCCAGGAGGCCTGGCTGCGGTTGAGCCGCTCGGACAGCGGATCGGTGGCCAGCCTGCCGGCCTGGCTCACCACGGTGACCGGCCGGATCTGCCTGGACATGCTGCGCTCCCGGGCCGCCCGCCACGCGTCCGAGGAGCTGATCGCCGTCTCCGCACCCGCCGATCCGCCGTCCGGGGACGATCCCGAGCGCGACGCGATCCTCGCCGACGCCGTCGAGGTGGCCCTGCTCGTCGTCCTGGAGACGCTGACCCCGGCTGAGCGGCTCGCGTTCGTCCTGCACGACCTCTTCGCGGTCTCCTATGACGAGATCGCGGTGGTGGTCGGCCGCAGCCCCGCCGCCGCGCGCCAGTTGGCCAGCCGGGCCCGCCGCCGGGTGCAGGGCGGTTCCCCGTCCGGCGAGGCCGACGCGGCACACCGGCGCGCGGTGGTCGACGCCTTCCTGGCCGCCTCCCGCGGCGGCGATCTGGCCACCCTGCTCGAACTCCTCGACCCGGACGTGGTGGTCCGCGTCGACGAGGCGGCCGCCCGGGCCGGCGGCCACGAGCTCCGCGGTGCCGACATGGTGGCCCGCTACTACCGGGGCCGTGCCCAGGGCGCGACCCCGGCCCTCATCGACGGGGTCCCGGGCGCGCTGGTGGTCACCCCGGCGGGCCGCCGCCTCGCGGTCACCTTCACCGTCACCGCCGGCCGCATCATCGCCATCGACGCGACCGGCGACCCGGCCGCCTTCGGCCGGGTCGAACTGGTGCCTTAGGGCTGGTCGCGAGGGGGGGTAGCATCGAGGTGGGCCTCGCCGCGAAGACGGACGACGACGTCCTGGCCTGGGCCGGGCGGAACAACCGCTGTGTCGTCACGGAGAACGTCTGCGACTTCGCGCGCCTGGCCCAGCAGGGATTCGGGCACGCCGGGATCCTGTTCGTGTCGAGCCGGCGCTTCCCGCGGACCGGCTCGGGGCTGAACCGGCTCGGGGCTGAACCGGCTCGCCGAGGCCCTCGACGAGCTCCTGATCAAGGATGACCTTCCCGGGCGGGACGGCGTCGCCTGGCCGTGACGGGCTACTCCGCGGAGCGGGGCCCGTCGGTGTGGGGCTTCTCCGTGTGGGGCTTCTCCGGGCGTGGCGCTTCGGAGAGCGGCGCTTCCGGGCGTGGCGCTTCCGGGCGTGGCGCTTCCGGGCGGCGCAGGAGGTACGTGTCCATGATCCAGCCGTGGCGTTCGCGGGCCTCGCTGCGCGTCTTCAGGATCTCGTCGGCGACCTCGCCGACCGGGCCGGCGGCGAGCAGCTCGTCCTCGGTGCCGACGTAGGCGCCCCAGTAGATGTGGGCGTCCGGGTGAGCCGTGAAGGCCTGCTGGGCGTCGAGCATGACGACCACGTCGTCGACGCCGTCGGGCCAGCCCTCGGCGAGGCGGCGGCCGGTGGTCACCTGGTACGGGCGGCCGACCCGGTTCAGGCCGATCCGGTGCTTCGCGGCGAGGGCCGAGACACTGCTGATGCCCGGGATGACCTCGTACTCGAAGGTGGTCTCGCCGCGGGCCAGGATCTCGTCCAGGATGGCGATGGTGGAGTCGTAGAGGGAGGGATCGCCCCAGACCAGGATCGAGCCGAGCTCGTCGTCCTTCAGGTGCTCGGCGATCAGCTCCTCGACGACCAGCGAGCGCCGGTGCCGCCAGTCGGCGACGGTGCCGGTGTAGTCGGCGGGCGTACGGTCGCGGTCCGGGTCGCGACCCTCGACGACGCGCTTGCGCGGGTGGGAGTACCCGCGGATCAGCCGCTCGCGCAGGTCGATCAGGCTCTGCTTGGCCTCGCCCTTGTCCAGCAGGAAGAAGACGTCGGTCCGGCCGATCGCCTTGGCCGCCTGCAGGGTCAGATGGTCCGGATCGCCCGCGCCGATCCCGATGACATAGATCTTCCGCACGTCTAGCAGTCTGCCAACCGGCGTTTCACGGCCCAGCGGCGGCCCGTCATGCGGCGGCCCGTCATGCGGTGGCCCGTCATGCGGTGGCCCGTCATGCGGTGGCCCGTCATGCGGTGGCCCGTCATGCGGTGGCCCGTCACGCGGCGGCCCGTCACGCGGCGGCCCGTCACGCGGCGGCCCGTCACGCGGCGTGGTGGCGGCGCGTCACGCGTGGCGCGGCTCGGCGGCGGCCTGCCGCGCCGGGCCGTGACCCGTGCGCCGCGCTGCGGGGCGGCCCGTGCTCAGTCGGGCAGGATCGGGACCGAGGGGTGCAGGTCGCGGCCGATCATGTCGGCCCGGCGCAGCGCGTTCGCGCCGAAGCGGTCCCGTACCCGGTCGACCGCGGCGTCCAGCCCCTCGTCGCGTGGCGGCGCGAACGGTAGCTCCGGTTGCACGTGGCCGTCCCCGTCCAGGTTGCCGACCGCGACCCCGACCAGGGTCAGGCCGCGTTGCTCGATCAGCGGCCAGGCCTCCCGCAGCAGCTCGACCGCGGTCCGCAGCACCGTGCCGGTCCCCATCGTGGCCTTGACCAGGCTCCGGCTCCGGGTGATCCGGGTGAAGTCGCCGAACCGCAGCCGCAGCGTCACCGTCCGCCCGGCCCGTGCCGCGTGCCGCATCCGGTGGGTGACCCGGTCCACCAGCGCCGCCAGCACCGCCTCGACATCGGCGAACGCGCGCTCGGAGAGGCTCATCGCGCACTGTGCCCCGATCGAACCGCGCCGCCGGCCCGTCGTCACCCGGCGGGGGTCACGGTTGTGGGCGAGCGCGTGCAGGTGCCGCCCGGCGTGTGCCCCGAGCATCGCGACCAGGGCCGCCTCGCCGATCCGGGCCACGTGCCCGACCGTGTGGATCCGGCGTTCCCGCAGCCGGGCGGCGGTCACCGGGCCGACGCCCCAGAGTCGCTCGACCGGCAGCGGGTGCAGGAACGCCGACTCGCCACCGGGCGGCACCACCAGCAGGCCGTCCGGCTTGCCTGCCCCGCTCGCCACCTTGGCCAGGAACTTCGTGCTCGCGACACCGACCGTGATCGGCAGGCCGGTCCGCTCGCGCACCTCGGCGCGCAGCCGACGGCCGATCTCCTCGGCCGTCCCGCTGAGTCGTCGCAGGCCGTCCACCTCGAGGAACGCCTCGTCGATGGAGATCGGCTCGACCAGCGGAGTGGTGTCCCGGAAGACCGCGAACACCGCCTTGCTGGCCGCCGCGTACGCCCGCATCCGGGGTGGGACGACGATCGCCCCGGGGCAGCGGGCCTTCGCATCGGCCAGGCTCATCGGCGTGCGTACCCCGAAGGCCTTCGCCTGATAGGACGCGGCCAGAACGACTCCGCCGCCGACCAGGACCGGCCGGTCGCGCAGCGCGGGATCGTCGCGCTGCTCGACCGACGCGTAGAACGAGTCCAGGTCGGCGTGCAGAATCACGGTGCTACTCTAGAACACATGTTCGAACGAATGCGATCCCGGGCCGATCTCCTTGGGCGAAACCCCTGGCAGGATCACCTCGGCCGAGCTGCCCGGCGGCACGTCGACGTCGAGCGTCAGGGTGTCGCCGGTCCGCTGCCACGCCACGCGGATCCGCCCGTAGGGGCTGTCGTGCTCCGCCGCGGCGCGGCTGAGCCCCGCACCCGGCACCGGCTGGACCCGGAAGCGCCGATAGCCCGCGCCGTCGCCCGGCCGCAGCCCGGCGACATACCGGTGCAGGAAGCCGATCACCGCGCCCTTCGAGTAATGGTTGAGCGAGTTCTTCGCGGTGCCCGCCGCGTCGATCCCGTCCCACCACTCCCAGACCGTGGTCGCCCCGCGGTCCAGCATGGTCATCCAGCTCGGCTCGCTGTCCCGGAGCAGCAGCTCATAGGCGAGATCGACGTGCCCGTGGTCGGCGAGCGCCGGCAGCAGGTCCGGCGTCGCGAGGAACCCGGTGGCCAGGTGCGTGCCCGCCTCCCGGACCAGCGCGGCGAGCCGGTCCGCGGTCCGCTGCCGCAGTTCGTCCGGCACCAGGCCGAACGTCAGCGCCCGGACGAGATTGGCCTGCGTGTCCGGCCGGACGGCGCCGTCGGCGATGAACTCGGCCTGCCACGCCGCCCGGACGTTCGCGGCGAGTCCGGCGTAGGACGCGGCCTTCTCCGTCCGCCCGAGCACGGTCGCGATCCGGGCCATCAGCGAGGCGGAGCGGTAGAAGTACGCCGTGGCCACGTCCGCCTTGTCCCTGGCCTGGTATGCCGACATCTCGCCGATCACCTCGCCGGGCACCAGCCACTCACCCCAGTGGAAGCCGGTGTCCCAGAGGTAGGGGTTCGGCTCCCGCTCCGGGTGGTGACCCTCGGCCGCGCTCCGCCGGACGAACCCGAGCCACGCCTCCATCGACTCCCACTGCTCGGCCAGCAGACGTTCGTCGCCGTACGCCCGATACACCTCCCACGGCACGATCACCGCGGCGTCGCCCCACCCGGCCGAGCCGTTCCAGCCGCCGAGCGGACCGTGCCGTCCCTCGGAGGGCGGCGTGGGTGAGATGTTGGCGACCACACCGGTGTCCCACTGGTCGGCGATCAGGTCGCGCAGCCACTTCGTGCTGAACCCCGCGACGTCGTAGACGAAGGTGGCGGCCGGAATGAAGAGCTGCCAGTCACCGGTCCAGCCGGCGCGCTCCCTGGTCGGGCAGTCGGTCGGTATGTCGCACGCGTTGTCGCGGAAACTCCAGACCACGGCCTCGTGCAGCCGCTCGATCCGCTCGTCGTCGCAGGCGAACCAGCCGGTCCGGGTCATGTCGGTGTGCACCACGACACCGGTCAGATCAACGTCATGATCAATACCTTCCACGCGTACGAACTGGAAGCCGTGCGTGGTGTGCCGGGGTTCGAAGACGCTCCCGCCGTCCGAGATCACCCGGTCGACCTGGCCGGCCGAGAGCGGATGCGGCAGGAACGGCATGTCCGGCTGCAGGTGGCGCATGTCGACGTCCCCGTCGGCGCCGGTGGTCTCGCCGTGCGTCAACGTCACCGTGGTGCCTGCCGGACCGGGGTTGTTCAGGCGCACCCAGCCGTTGATGTTCTGGCCCAGGTCGACGACCTGCCGTCCGGGCACCGGCTCGGTCACCGAGACCGGCCGCAACTCCTCGATCCGGCGTACCGGCGGCGCGACCTGCCAGACGAACCCGTCAAACCCGATCTCCGGCGCCGTCTCGACCGGCGTTCCCCCACCGGCCTCCCGCACGCCGGTCCGTTCCGCACCGTTCCTGTCCGCGTTGTCGTGGTGGGCTCCGGTCTGTGCCGCGCCTGCTGTTCCGATCGCGCTGACTGCGCCTGCCGTTCCGACTGCGCCCGCCGCCCCGGCTGCGCTGACTGTGCCTGCCGTTCCGGCTGTGCCTGCCGTTCCGGCTGCGCTGACTGTGCCTGCCGTTCCGGCTGTGCCTGCCGTTCCGGCTGCGCCGGGGGTGGCCGTGAAGTCCGTGGTCTGGCCCTCGATCAGGTCGGCGGCGACGATCGATGAGCGGTGGCTGGTCCAGTCCGGGCCGGTGGTGGCGACCACGGCGCCGTCCACGTGCAGCTGGGCCAGGAAGGCCGTCCGGGAACCCCACTGCTCGGCGGCCCGCAGCAGGCCGACCTGGCCGCGGAACCAGCCGTCGGAGAGCTGCACGGTGATCTCGTTGTGGCCGGGGCGGAGCAGGTCCGTGACGTCGTACGCCTGCACCTGGAGCCGGGACACGTACTGTGTGAAGCCCGGGGTCAGCTCCTGATCGCCGACCCGGACGCCGTTGAGGAAGACCTCGTAGAGGCCGTGCGCCGTGGCGTAGAGGCGGGCGGTGCCCGGGGCCGTCACCGTGAAGCCGCCACGCAGTTCGTGAGCGGGCCGGCGGCCGGCCGGCGCGAGGGCGCCCTCGGCCGGCCGGATCCATGTGGCGGTCCAGTCCTGCGCGTCGAGCAGTCCGGTCTCCACGGCACACGGCGCCGACCAGTCGCTCTCGCCCCGCTCGGTGCGGACCCGGACCTGCCAGGTGACGCGCTCCGCGGAGCCGAGCGGCGGGAACGGCCACGGGACCAGGACGTGGCCCGTACCGGAGATCCAGCCGGTGTCGGCGCCCTCGGCGGAACGGATCCGGTAGGCGCTCTGTCCGCCGGCGCCCGGAGGGAGCCGCCAGGAGAGGCGCGGGGTCCGCTCACCGATGCCGAAGGCGTGGTCCAGATGCTCGACGCGGGGGTTCATACGGGGACTTTCTCCAGGATCGTCGGGATGGTTTCCAGATCGGTGGCGCGCGGCAGGCGCGGGATCCAGTAGATGCCGACCACCGCGGCGACCAGGGCGGCGGCCGTGATGATGCCGAAGAGCGCGTTCGGGGAGGAGAGCGCCATCCCCGGGGTGACCACGGCGAAGGCGGCGGCGACCACGCGGGCGACCGCGATCGTCACGCCCTGGCCGGTGCTGCGCAACAGGGTCGGGACCAGCTCCTGGGACCACACCTTGTAGATCGTCTCGCCGCAGAAGGCGCCGTTCACGCCGAGCATGAAAACGGCCACGAGAAGCGTGGTCTGGGTGACGCCCAGAGCGATCGGAAGCGCCCAGACGACCACGTTGAGGACGGCCGCGACGGCGAACCAGACCCGCCGGGACTCGGTGTCGACGATCCGCAGGAAGACCGCACCGGCGATCAGGCCGACCGGCAGGCTGGCCAGGTTGTAGATCGAGAAGCCCTCGGCGGTGCCGCCGGTCAGGTTGATCCAGAGGTACGAGCCGTACTGGCCGATCGTGTTCGCGCCCAGGTTGAACGTCGTGTAGTAGAGCGCCATGGCCAGCACCGTCGCGGCGACCGGGCCGCGGAACAGCTGGCCGAGCTGCTTGAACTGGACGCTGTCGGCACTGGCCGCGCGGGACCGGGCGGCGGTCCACTCGGCCGACTCCTTCATGGTCAGGCGCAGCGCCAGGACCAGCAGCGAGACGACCAGCAGGTGACCGAAGAGGATCCGCCCGCCGGTGGCGCCGAGCGCGGCGGTGCCCGCGGTCAGGATCACCGTGACCAGGATGCCGGCCAGCCAGAGGATCTGGGAGAAGGCCACCATCTTGCCCTTCTTCCCCTCCGGCGCGTCCTCGTTGACCATGGCGAGCGAGACCGGCAGGTCGGCGCCGATGGCGAGGCCGATGACGATCGCGCCGGCGTAGAGCATCGCGGCCGACGAGGCGATGGTGAGCAGCAGCGCGCCGATCGCGAACCCGACCATCGAGAGGGTGAAGACCTTGCGGCGGCCGTACCTGTCGCCCAGTCGCCCGCCGAAGAGCGCACCGATCGCGAACATGAAGGTCTGGAGCCCGATGATCGCACCGATCGCGCCGGAACTGAGGTGGAGGGCCGGCGCGTAGAGAGCGCCCACCGCGACTCCCGCCGAAACAAGCGCGCCCGCGTCGAGGTATGACGCCATGCCGGCCAATATGGCCGTTTTCCAGGGGTTATTGGCTGCCATGGAGTGCTCCTGGGAGAGGTCCGCGAGGTGTGACGGCGACCATACGTGTTAAAAACTGAGACACAAGGTTTTCGTACGGGGTCGATAAAGTGAACGAGTGCCACGAACCAAGACGGGGACCTATGCGGTGGGCCGCAAACGCCGCGAGCGGATCATCGAGGCGGCCGCCGCCCGATTCGCCGACGCTGGGTATCACCGAACGTCACTCGCTGAGATCGCCGAGTCCGTCGGTGTCACGGAGGGTGGCCTGCTGTATCACTTCCCGTCGAAGAAGCACCTGCTCCTCGCGGTCGCCGAGCACCGGATCGCCTCCGAGGCCGACTGGTGGGCGCAGATCCCCGAGGAGGCCGGGCTCGCCGGCGTGCTGGACCAGATGGTCCTCTCGGCCGAGCGCTTCCTGCGCCAGCCGGGCCTGATCGAGCTCTCCGTGCTGGCGTCGGCGGAGGCGGCCGACCCGTCCAGCCCGGCCCACGCCACGTTCGCGGCCCGCTACGAGCGCGCGGTCGACGAACTCGCCGGCATGTTCCGCCGCTGCGTCACCCGGGGTGACCTGCCGGCGGACACGGACTGCGTGGCGCTGGCCCGCCAGTCGATAGCGGTGAGTGACGGCCTGCAGCTGCAGTGGGTCCTCTCCGACGGCAAGATCGACCTGATCGCCGGCATCCGCGACCACACCCGCCGCATCCGTTCCCACGCGGCGGGTTAGCGGTTCCACCTGGTTCCGCACAGCCTGAAGGGTGATTCTTGTGCCGATAGCGGCAGTTGGCCACGCTGACGGGCATCACCCAGCCCTGCCATCGCCCGGCTGGAACTGGGCGAGGTCGTGCCGGAGCTCAAGACCTGGCCAAGCTCAGTGTGGCCACAGGCCTGGAGTTCCGTCTCTCCGTCGCCCAGGGGACGTCGCTCTGGGCGGCGGCGGGGTCAGTGCTGGAACCGGAGCCAGTTGACGTTGAGGAACTCGCTGTCGTCGGGGGCAGTGAACGTCACGTAGACGGTGTGTGTGCCGGTCACCGGGGAGAGCGCCGCGGTGTCCGTACGGAAAACCTGCCAGTCGCCGGTGTTGCTGACCGACAGCTCGCCGACCGGGTCGGCGGTCAGGCTGTCCAGACGGATCTCGAGCCGCCCCGTGACGCCGGCGCCCGAGGCGAGACGGACCTGGGCCTTCGTCGCGGGGACCTCGCCGAACGCGAAATTGTCGAAGCGCAGGTAGTCGCCGCGCTTGATCCAGCCGACGTTCTGGCCGCCGCCCTCGTCCTCGGTGTCCTGGGCCTCGATGCCGGAGAGCTCGTTCGCCGACTCGGCCTGGAGTACGGCGTATCTGGTCGCCACCGGTGCCTTGGTGGTGGCCGACGGCGACGGGGCCGCGGACGCGCTGGGGGAGGGCACGGCGGAGAGGACGGCCGCCGCGGCGGGGGTCTCGGCCGGGGTGTCCTGCCAGCGGCCGATCAGGTAGCCGACGGCGAGGAGGCCGAGACCCACGAGGCCGAAGAGGGCGCGGTTGCGGGTCCGCCAGGAACGTGTCCGGTAGACGCTCGGGGTGCTCTGGTCCACCCGCCAAGGGTAAACAGGCGTTGATGCGAGCCGTCAGGGGACGGGGGCGAGACGGGTCAGGATCTCGGCGCCGAGCTCGGCGGCCGCCCGCGGGTCCGCGTCCGGGCCGCCGATCCGCGGGTCCCAGTTCGGCTCGTAGAAGAGCTCGGTGGCACCGGCCTCGGCGTATCGCTGGACGCCGTCCCGGATCTGCGCCCAGGAGCCGGAGAGCGGTACGTCCTCGTCACGGCGGCCGGCCTGAACGGGGGCTCGTACGATCACCCGTACCGTGGAAGGGTCCTTGCCCGCCGCGGCGGCGGCATCACGAACCACCCGAACGGCCTGGGTGAACTCGGCGAGACCGGTCCGGCTGCTGCTCACCCAGCCCGCGGCGAGGCGGCCCGCCCGGCGCAGCGCGACCTCGGCGGTGCCACCCAGCAGGATCGGCGGACCGCCGGGCTGGACCGGCTTGGGCAGCATCCGTCCCGGCGGCACCGGGTAGAACTCGCCGTCGAACGCCGACACCTCGTCGGTGAAGTAGGTGCGCAGCGCGGCGAGGTACTCCTCGACCCGGCGGCCGCGCGGCTTCGGATCCGAGCCGGTCGCCCGGAACTCCGGTGCCGACCAGCCGGTGCCCAGTCCCAGGTCGAACCGGCCGCCGGTGAGCAGGTCCAGGGTGCTCGCCTGCTTCGCCAGCACGGCCGGTGAGACGTACGGCAGGTTGATCACCGAGACGCCCAGCCGGATCCGGCTCGTCGCCGCGCCCGCCCAGGTCAGCGCGACGATCGGGTCGAGCACGCTCTGATAGATCGGCGCCAGGTCCTGCCCGGCGCCGACCATCAGCCGCTGGAACGTCCAGAGCCCGTGGTAGCCGAGCTCCTCGGCCTGCCGGGCGATCGCGGTCACGGTGTCCGGCTGGGCCCACGCGCCGGAGACCGGCAGGCCGAAACTGATCAGCATGCGATCAAACTAGACCGATTTCCCCGGTCCGCGAGCCAGCAACTGCTCCACCTCGGCCAGCAACTTGTCCACCTTGGCGCGGATGTCGTAGCCGAGCTGGGTGCCGACCACCGCCCGGTTCAGCGCCCAGGACGGCGTCACCGTCGGGTTGGCCGGCGCGTCGGTGCCCGGGTTGGTGACCCCACCGGCGATCACCTTGCCGGCGGCGTCCTTGCCCGGGTCGTAGGTGAGCAGCGCCTGGGCCAGCGCGTCCCGGCCGGCCCTGCTCTTCGCCCACTCGGTCATCCAGGCGGTGAACTCGCTCTTCGTCACGTCTTCCTCCAACAGCCCCCACGGGCGGGTGTCGCTCTCCTGGCCGGTCGTGTATCGCGCGGAGAAGTGCGCGTGCTCGGTGTGCGGGCTGCTCCCGGTGTACCGTCGCGCCGTCCAGCCCCACGACCGGGACCAGATGGTGCGGTCGTAGATCACGTTCTGCAGCCGGTCGTCCCGGCCCTCGCGGTGCCGGATCACGATGACCTCCACGGCCTTCCGCATGGTCCAGCCGGCCTTGCGCAGGTCGTCGTCGACGTCGATGGCGTGGACCTCGTTGCGGCGGTCCGCGTCCTCGTACGGCGTCGCCCCGGTCTCGTCCGGGTTGTGGTCTGACTTCTCCCGCGCGTGTGCCGAGTCGCCGACCGAGCCGTCGCTGGCCCGGTCCCGGCCCGGCGCCAGCTGGTTGAACTCATTCCGGAGAGTGATCAGGCAGGGCACCAGAACCCAGGACGCCATCGGACTCCTCCTCCCACGGATCGGGCACCGGCTCCCCGGCCCATCGCTCCTCGGGCCCCGGATCGTGCGGTATCACCGCCCGCTCGACCCCGTGCTCCCCTGCCGGATGAGTCATGTCGGCTCCTCTTCACCGTCGGTGATCCCTTTCGGCCCGATGCTCACCTCCCACCCGCACCGGGTTGAGGACTCGCGGTGCGACAACCCCGGTCACAGGCAAACCTTGGCCCTTCTTTTTCATCCGTACGCGCGGAGTCCCCGCTCTCGCTCCACCGACGACGCCCGTCGTGCGCCCGACGATCACCCCCACCCGGATCTACCAGGTCTGACCCGCGGGGACCTCGGCACCCTCCAGGAAGAGCCGTCCGGCCTCCGCGGCGGGCACCGGGCGGGAGAAGTAGTAACCCTGGGCGAAGCCGCAGCCCATCTCCCGCAGCGCCGCCAGCTGCCCGAACTCCTCGATGCCCTCGGCGACCGTGGCCATGCCCAGGCTCTTGCCGAGCCGGACGATGGTGTCGGTCAGCGCGGTGTCCCCGGCCAGCACGCCGAGCCGCTCGACGAACGAGCGGTCGATCTTCAGGGTGTCGACCGGGAAGCGGCGCAGGTACGCGAGCGAGGAGTACCCGGTGCCGAAGTCGTCGATGGCCAGGGTCAGCCCGAGGGCCTTCAGCCGGACCAGCTGCTCCAGGTTCGCCTCGGTGTCGGTCATCAGCACCGACTCGGTCATCTCCAGGCAGAGGCGGTCGGCGGACATGCCGGTCTCGGCGAGGACCGCGGCGACCGTCTCGGCGAAGTCCTGCTGGTCGAACTGGCGTACCGAGACGTTGACCGCCATCTTGAGCGGGCGGCCCCCGGAGGCGGCGCTCCACTCCACGGCCTGGCGGCAGGCCTCGTGCAGCACCCAGCGGCCGAGCGGGACGATCAGCCCGGTGGCCTCGGCGATCGGGATGAAGTCCAGCGGGTTGATCATGCCGCGGGTCGGGTGCGGCCAGCGGACCAGCGCCTCGAAGCCGACCACCGCGTTGGTGTCCAGGTCGATCGTGGGCTGGTAGTGCAGCCGCAGGTCGCCGTTCTCCAGCGCGATCCGCAGGTCGTTCTCCAGCTCCAGGCGCTCCAGCAGGCCCTCGCGCATCCGCGGGTGGTAGCTCGCGAAGACCCCGCCGCCGGCCGCCTTGGCGTGGTGCATGGCCAGGTCGGCGTCGCGGATCATCTGCTCGGCCCGGTCGGCGTGCTCCTCGTCCGCCTCGACGGCGGCGTCGGACGCGGCGGCGAGGCCGATGCTCGCCCGTACGTGAATGAGCCTGGCACCCACCTCGACCGGCGCCTCCAGGTCCTCCAGGATCCGGCGGGCGACGCCCTCGGCCTCCTCGATCCCCTCCGAGCCCTGGATCAGCACGGCGAACTCGTCCGCGCCGAACCGGGCGACCACGTCCTCGCCGCGGACGCAGGACTGGATCCGCTCGGCGACCTGCACCAGCAGCTGGTCACCGGCGAGGTGGCCGAGGCTGTCGTTGACCCGCTTGAAGCCGTCCAGGTCGAGGTAGAGCACGGTGACGTCGGCCGGGTCCTTCTGCAGCGCGGTGACGGTCTTCTCCCGGAAGAGCGCGCGGTTGGCGAGCTGGGTCAGCGAGTCGTGGTACGCCTCGTGCACCAGCTGGTCCTGCAGCTCCTTCCGGTCGCTGATGTCCCGGGTGTTCAGCACGAAGCCGGCCACGTGCGGGTCGTCGAGGAGGTTCGTCAGGATCATCTCGGACGGGCGGAGCCGGCCGTCCTGGTGGATGTGGATGATCTCCATGGTGACCGTGGCGTACGGGCGGGCCTCGACCTGCTGCATCGCACCGGCCAGCCGGATCGCGGTCTCGGGGTGGAGCAGATCGGTGAAGCGGTGCCCGAGGAAGACCTCCGGGGCGTACCCGAAGACCCGCTCCATGGAGTCGCTCTGATAGCGCACCACGCCCTCGGCGTCGATCACCGTGATCACGTCCGAGCTGTGCTGGATCAGCGCGTGGAAGTGCTGCTCCCGGTCCCGCAGCTCGGCGGTCCGCTCGGCGACCCGGTCCTCCAGCGTCCGGGTCAGCTCCCGGTTCTCCAGCAGCGTGAGCACCTGCCGCCCGATCAGGAGCAGGATCAGGACCGACCTCGTGTACGCCACGAACTGGCTGCTGTGCCCGGTGGTGACGTGGAAGAACACGGTGGCGCAGAGTGCCGCGAAGACGGCCAGGTACGGCGCCATGGTGCCGGTCAGCCGGACGCTCGGGCGGATCTCGCCGAGCAGCGGCTCGGCGTCGTTCCGGGGACGCGCGGCGCCCAGCATGATCAGGGCGTACCCGCCGATCCAGCCGAGGGCGAGCAGCGGCGAGTTGTCCGCGTCGTGGATCAGGCGCTGGTAGACCCAGGAGATGTCGGCCGCGGCGAACGCGGCGATCCCGGCGCCGAAGAAGGCCAGGTCGGCCGCGCACCGGTGGAAGCGGCGCTGCCGCGGCCACATGTAGGCGATCATCGTGGCGATCACGATGTCGCCGAGCGGGTAGAGCAGGTTCAGGTAGAACGCCGGGTCGTTGGACTCGGTCCCGGTCCGCGGGTCGATCACGAACACCCAGCTGACCAGTACCACCGAGGCCGCGACGAGCATGCCGTCGAGGACGCTGCGCACCCGGTTGAGCAGCGGCTGGGCCGCGCTCGGCAGGATCAGCAGCCCGGCCGGCACCAGGACCGCCATGCCCAGGTACGACGGCGACAGCGCGGGACCGTCCGACGCCCACTCCGGGACGATCCAGAGGAGCTGCCCGGTGCACCAGGCCGCGACACCCGCGGCGAGCGTGGCCCAGCCCCACCGGGCCCGCCCGGTGTAGCCGCGGGCCCGCCACAGGCACGCGCCGGTCGCGCCCGCGCCGGTGACCGCCATCGCCCAGCCGACCACCGCCGGCCCACCCACCCCGGTGTCGATCAGCACCGCGAGCACGGCGACGACCGCGGCGACCGCCGAGCAGAGGCGCGCCCAGTGGCCCGCAACGTTGACTGCCATACCGACGAGCCTCCGTCCACCACCCCGGTTGGGTGATCAAACGGGGTATCGGGCCGTACCGGGCCGGGTTGAGGGCAGCCCGGGTGCAATGCGGTTGTGTTACCGGTTCATCAGGCCGTCCTCGTACGCCACGATCACCAGCTGGACTCGGTCCCGGACGCCGAGCTTGCTGATCGCCCGGGTGATGTGGGTCTTCGCGGTGAGCGGGCTGATCACCAGTCGCACCGCGATCTCCTCGTTGGACAGGCCGGTCGCGACCAGCGTGACCACCTCGCGCTCCCGCTCGGTGAGCACGGCCAGCCGGTCGCCACCGGGCTCGGCCGCGACCACCGGCCGGTGCGCGAACCGCCCGACCACCCGGCGGGTGACGCTGGGGGAGAGCAGCGCGTCGCCGCCGGCCACCACCCGGACCGCGGACCGCAGCCCCTCCGGATCGATCTCCTTGGTCAGGAAGCCGCTGGCGCCGGCGGCGAGCGCGGCGAAGACATACTCGTCGGTCTCGAACGTGGTCAGCATGATGATCCGCGGCCGGGCGTCCGCCCGGAGGATCCGGCGGGTGGCCTCGATGCCGTCCAGGCCGGGCATCCGGATGTCCATCAGGATCACGTCGGGGTTCAGCGCCCGGGCGGTACGGACCGCCTCGTCGCCGGTGGACGCCTCGCCGACCACCTCGATGTCCCGCCCGCGCCGGAGCAGGCTGCGGAACCCGGCCCGCACCAGATGCTGGTCGTCGGCGAGGAGCACGGTGATCGGCATCGGTCACCTCCTGGGGAGCGGGGCTCGGAGCCGGGCCGGAAGCAGGGTGATCGGCATCGGTCACTTCCCGAGGGGCAGGGTGGCGCGGACGGTGAACCCGGAGTCGCCCGGCCCGGCGGTGAGCGCCCCACCGAGCGCCGCCACCCGCTCCCGCATGCCGGTGATGCCGTTCCCGTCCTGGTGGCCGGGGGATCCTCGGCCGTCGTCGCGTACGTCGACCAGGACGCTGTGCGGCGCGTACCGGAGGGTGATCCAGGTCCGGCTCGCCCCGGCGTGCCGGACGGTGTTGGTGAGCGCCTCCTGGACCACCCGGTAGATCGTGGTGGTGACCGGTTCGGGTAGCTCGACCGGGGTGCCGAACTCCTCCATCGACACGGCGAGCCCGGCGTCCCGGGTCCGGTCGACCAGCTGCTCCAGAGCCGGGGGCCGGTCCGCCCGCAGCACCCCGATCAGCGTCTTCAGGTCGGTCATCGCCCCGCCGCGGACCTCCTGGGCCAGCTTGAGTGCCTCGCGAGCCTCCTCCGGGTCGTCGTCGAAGGCGTCCAGGGCCACGTTCAGGTGCACACCGACCACGGCGAGGGTGTGCGAGACGACGTCGTGCAGATCGCGAGCGATCTCCACCCGCTCCTCGGCGCGCCTCCGCCGGGCGTTCACCTCCCGCTCCCGGCGATTGCTCACGTACGCGACGACCCCGGCCAGCACCGCCGCGAGCCAGAGCGCCTCCCCGCCGACGTGCGCGAACGCCCAGTCCGAGGAGTGCCGGGAGACCACCCAGTCCCAGGTCAGCCCGTAGGCCAGCGCGATCGCCGCGGTACCGGCGGCGGTGCGGATCCGGCCGGCCAGCACCGTCATCACGAAGATCGCGGTGGCCGGCCAGACCCAGCCGGTGTCGATCAGCCGGGCCGACCGCCACGCGGCGATCAGCAGCACCGAGAGGATCAGTGCGGTCCGCGGCCACCGGCGGGCGGCGAGTACCAGGAGCACGAGGCTGGCCGCCAGCGAGACGGTCATCTCGGCGCGCGTGTTCCCGCCGGTCATGGCGAGCCCGGCGGGTACGCCGACGAGGGTCGCGGCGACGAGGAGATAGACGATTCTCATGTCGGCGACGCTAGGCGCGGCGTACGGCCCGGCGCGTCGTCCCGGAGCTGTCCCTCTCATGGACGCCTCCCGCGTACGAGCTACACCATTCGATGTATTCGCTCGCTAAGGTAGCGGAGTGACCGCCGCGGAACTGCTCGCCGCCTCCGGCCGCTTCACCATCGCGCCCGGCCTGTCCGATGCCGAGATCTCCGAGATCGAGGCCGAGTTCGCCTTCACGTTCGCCCCCGATCACCGGGCCTTCCTCGCCGCGGGCCTGCCCACCGGCCCCGGCTGGCCGGATTGGCGCGGTCCCGACCGTACCGCGCTGCGGGCGTCGTTGACCGCTCCGGTCGAGGGCGTCCTCTTCGACGTGTCCGAAAACGATTTCTGGTACGAGGGGTGGGGCGCTCCCTTCGGCGATCGTCTGGCGACCGCGCGGGCGGGCCTGATGATCGCGCCCCGGATGATCCCGGTGTACGGGCACCGCTACCTCCCGGCCAAGGTCGAGGCCCATCCGGTGCTCTCGATCCACCAGACCGACGTGATCGTCTACGGCGCCGACCTCAGCGACTGGCTGTACCGCGAGTTCGGCCTCGGCTCGCCGTCACCCCGCCGGGTCCGCCCCAGCGTCCCGTTCTGGAGCGCCCTGGTCTGAGGCCTCCGCGGCCACTTCACCCGAGGCGGCCGCGGCCTTCCGGCGCTTCCCCTCGTGCATGGCCTGTACCCGGGCCACCGGAATGGTGTGCCCCTCCGCGACCAGCCCCGGATCCAGCACCTGCGGCCCCGGCATGCCCTCGGCCCACGGATCCCGGTCCCCGAGCAGCCCGGCGACGTTGCGAAGGGTGAAGTCCCCCGGCGTCACGTCATCCAGCTCTTCCCAGGCGACCGGAAACGACACTGGTACACCGGGCCGGATCCGCGGGCTGTAGGCCGCTGCCACGGTCGCCCCGCCGGCCCGGGTCGCGTCCAGGAACACCTTCCCGTGCCGGTCCTCCTTGATGAACGCCGTGGTCACGAACGACGGATCGATCCGCTCGGCCCGCGCCGCCACGGCTCGCTGTGCCGCCGCCACATCCTCAGGCTCCGGGTCCCCACCCAACGGCACATAGATGTGCACCCCTTTAGAGCCACTGGTCTTGACCGTTCCTGACATCCCCGCGTCATCGAGTGCCCGCCGCACCAGCCGCGCCGCGTCCACCACCGTCCGGAACTCGCCCCCTTCCGGCGGATCAAGATCCAGGATCAAGTGCGTCTGCCGGTACGGCCGATCCTTCACGAACAGCGCCGGGTGCAACTCCACCGCTCGCTGGTTCCCGAACCAGAGCAGCGTCCGCCGATCGTTCCCGAGCGCGTAGACCACCTTCCGCCGCGACGCCTCCGCCCACACCTCGACACGCGGCACCCATTCCGGCGTGTACTTCGGCAGGTTCTTCTGCACGAACTGCTCCTGCCCCCGCAGCACCCGCGTCACGGTGAGCGGCCGGTCCCGTAACACCCCGACCAGTCGCCCGCTCATCACATCGAGATAGTCGACGAGATCCCGCTTGGTGACCCCGGCCCCGGGAAACAGCTCCTGCTCCAGGTTCGTCAGCCCAACCCCGTCCCGCTCCTCACCCATCCGGTACCTCTCAGTGCGCTTGAGCAAGCACACGGTTGGTGGTCCCGCCTTGCGGCGGGACGGTCCCGGTCCTGCCCGCGGTTGCGGTGCCGGGTTGACGCTTCGCAGCCACCTGCCCGCGTCCGCGGTAGCCACCCCTATCCTGCCCGACCCCCTACTCCCGATCACCGTTTCCCGCGGCCCTGACCGCCGTGCTCGCGCCGTTCGCCGCCTGGTCGAGCGCGAGCCGGCAACCAGCCACGAGACCCACCCGCGGTCACCTGCCGCACCGCCGGCCGCCGATCGGCGGCCGGCGGTCAACTACGGAATGCCCTCGCCGTTCCGGGTCTCAGTGCCGGCTCTCCGTCCCCGGCCGGCGTCGCGACACGGAGATCCGGTGGAGTTCAGGTGTTGCGTGGGCGGGGGACAGGGCGGGTCCTGTCCGGGTCGTCGGGGTGGCGTGGCGGGTCGGCGTAGACGCGGGCGCGGGCGATGCGGTCGGGCGGAAGACGGTACGTGGCGGCCTGGACAAGCTCGTCGGGAGCGGTGTGGCGGCCGGTCCGCTGGGTGGACTCGTGCTGCTCGGTGCGCTGGGCGGGCTCGTGCTGCTCGGTGTGCTGGGGGGATTCGCGCTGCTGGGGGAGTTCGGGGGCGTGTGCAGTGGTGGACCACTGCGGGTCGGGGAGGGAGGAGTAGCTGACACCGCCGTAGGCGGCGGGTGGCGGGATTCCCGGCAGGCTCGGGGCGGCGGGGGCCGGGAACCCGAGGTTCTCCGTCCTGGCCGCGAAGGGGAGTGGCAGTCCCGGTGAGACCGGCGCGGTGGGCGGCGCCGGCACGTCCGGGGCGGGCGCCGGGTGTGGGGGGAGCGCGGCGGAGGGGGATGCCGGCAGGGCGGGGGCGGAGTGCGGGGAGGTGCCGGCCGGGACGAAGACCGGGAAGAACTCCTCGGGGGCCGCCGGAGACGGGGCCGGGGTTTCCGCTCGGTGTGAACCGCCCCTGCCGGAGGGGACGACGATGCCGGGAGTGCCGGCCGGGGAGTGGGGGTTGGCCGGGGAGTGGTCGGCCGGGAGGGATGCCGGGGCTGCGGGCGGGGGCGCGGCAGGTGTGGAGGGCGCGGCGGGTGTGGAGGGCGCGGCGGGTGTGGAGGGCGCGGCGGCGGGAGAGGTGGAAGCGGCGGAAGCGGCGGCGGAGGCGCGGACGGAGCCGCGCTTCGGGCCGGCTATGCGGGCGGCGATGCTGAAGACGCGGCGGGCGGCGGTGTCGTAGCCGTCGAGGTATGCCTCCTCGCGGTCCGAGCCGGTCTGGCGGCGTTCGTGCAGGCGTCCGGCGGCGTACCCGAGGCAGAGCATGAACGCGGCGAGCAGGGAGAGCAGGATGGCGGAGTTGCCCGGAGCGGTCATGCCTCGATTGTGACGAACGGGATAGACCGGGAGCTATGGGCCGTTTGACGTACCACGATGGAATGAGCGGGGCGGCTCAACGGTGACGAGCCAGCCGGCGATCTGGGTACGCTTCGACACCCCGAGTTTGGCACGGATGTGCTCGACGTGGGCGGAGACCGTACGCGGTGAGATGGTCAGCAGACCCGCTATCACCCGATCGGTGTGGCCGGCGGCGATCAGCCGGGCCACCTCGAGTTCGCGGGCGGTGAGCACCGGCGTGGTGGACCGGGGCGGGGGCGGGTACGCCGTACTCCAGCCCGGTGGCAGCGGATCGCCGAAGACCGCGCGGGCCTCGGCTGCCAGCGTGGCGGCCTCGGCCGGGCGGCGGGAGCGGTGCGCGCAGCGGGCCTGGTCGAGCAGGGCGGCGGTGCCCTCCCAGACGCGGCGCCGGGCGGACCAGAAGCGCGCGGCGCGGTCCAGTTCGGTGCGGGCCTTGCCGGTCTGGCCCTCGGCCAGGTGGATCAGCCCGCGCGCGTGGCCGAGCGCGCCGAGGGTGCCCGGGATGGCGCGGGCGGTGAGCGGCCCGGCCAGCCGGTCGATCCACTCCCGGGCGGCGGTGGGGCCGCTGGCGGAGAGTTGCGCTCGGGTACCCGTCACGGCGTACGGGAAGAGGTAGGCGGCATCGGAGACCGGGGCGGAGGCCGCCCATCCCCGCTCGCACCACGCGACGGCCGCGGTGGTGTCCCCGGACTGGAGGGCCAGCTCGGCCAGGCCCCACCAGGCCGGCGAGACGCGCTGCAGCTCGGCCATCCCGGTGCCCAGGTCGGCGGCCTCGGTGAGCAGCGCGCGGGCCTCGGCGGCGTCCCGGGCCAGCGCGAGATAGCCGAGCACGTGCAGCGCGGTGATCCGGGTGGTGATGCCGCCGCGGCCGTCGGCGAGCGCGAGCCGGGCCTGCGTCTCGGCCTCCGCGCGGGCACCGGTCGCCCAGAGCACGTGGGCCAGGTGGGCGGTCATGTAGTGGCGGTCGTTGAAGCGTTCCACCCGGTCGGCGTACGCGATCCCCTCCCGCAGCCATCGCTCCGCGCGGTCGTACTCGACCAGCACCGAGCAGGACGACCCGAGCATCCGGTACGCGCGTGCCGCCGGACCCTCCAGGCGCTGCTCGGTGGCCTGCCGCACCGCGCCCTCCAGCAGCGTCAGCCCCTCGTCGAGCCGCCCGGCGAAGAGCAGCACAGAGCCGACCGTGGCGTCCAGCTCGCAGCCGGGGCCGTGCTCGCGGGCCGTCGCGCCGTCCTCGAGCGCCTCGTCCAGCCGGCGGTCCAGCATGTACGCCGCCGCCAGCGCCGCGTGCAGCCCGGCCCGGATCTCCGGGTGCCCGGCGGCGAGCGGCAGCCCGCCCCGGAGCATGGCGGTCCGCCGTTCCAGGTCGTCGCCGAGCAGGTGCCGGACCGCGACCCAGCCGGGCAGCAGGGCCGCCGCCGCGCTCGCCTCCCCGGCCGCGATCCGGATCCGGTACGCCTCGGCGTACGCGGCGTCCGCCTCCCCGTTGTCGTCGGTGGCGGCCAGTTCGGCGGCGAGCGCGGCCAGCAGCGTCGCGCGCTCGGCCGGTGCCGCGCCGCGGTCGAGGGTCCGCTCGGCGCGGCGGTAGAGCTCGGCCGCCTCCCGGTGCGCGGAGAGGGCGACGGCCTCGGCGGCCGCCTTCTCCGCGTACGCGTGCGCCCGCGCCGTACGGTGCGCCCGCTCGTACTGATCACTGAGGAACGCGGCCGGGAACCCGGCGCCCGCCGCCGCCTCCGCGGCCCGTTCGTGCAGCTCCCGGCGCCGGTGCGGGGTGAGGTCGGCGTAGAGCGCGTCGCGGATCAGCGCGTGCCGGAAGTCGTACACCGTCCCGTCCCCGCCGGGCTGCACGAAGAACCGCTCGGTCAGCTCGCGCAGCGCCGCGTCGATCCGTTCCGGGGTGTCCCCGGCGATCGCGGTGAGCAGGTGCGGGTCGAACGAGCGCCCGAGCACCGCGGCCGCCCCGGCCACCGCCCGCGCCCGCGGGCCGAGCTGCTCGGCGCGGAACAGCACGGCGTCGGCCAGGGTGTCCGGTACGCCCCGCGCGGCGGCCAGGAACTCCTCGACGTGCAGCGGGATGCCGTCGCTGCGGGCGTGTAGGCCGGGCGGGCTGGTGCCGGTGATCGCGCGGGCCAGGTCGGCGGTCTCGTCCGGGTTCAGCCGGGGCAGCCGGACCTCCTCGGCGTACCGCTGGGTGAGCAGCCGGGTCCGCCAGGCGCGCATCGGCACCCGGGGGTAGAGCTCGTCGCTCCGGTACGTCCCGGCGATCAGCAGGGGCAGCTCCCGGGCCCGGCGGCCGAGCCGGGCGAGCACGTCCAGGCTCAGCTCGTCGGCCCAGTGCAGGTCCTCGCAGGTGATCAGGAGCGGACCGGTGACGGCCGCTTCGACCAGCTCGGCCAGGTCGGTGACGAGCAGGCGGCGCTGCCGGTCCGGGTCGTCGCCCGCGGGCTCGCGCAGGCGCCGGCCGATCCGCTCGCCGGGGACGGCGGTCGCCTCCGCGCGGCGCAGCCCGGCGCCGAGGTCGGCGAGCAGGCCCGCGGCCACCTCGGCGTCGCCCGGTGCGGCGGCCGCGGTGACCACGGTGAATCCGGCGGCGGCGGCCCGCGCGCTGATCTCGTACAGGAGCCGGGTCTTTCCGATGCCCGCCTCGCCGGCCAGGAAGAGGAGCCCTCCCCGGCTCTCCGCGGCCTCGTCGAGGCGCCGCCCGGCGAGGGCGAGCAGGTCACCGCGTCCGATCAGGACCGGGCTGCGCAGGGACATGCCGTGACTGTAGGAGGTCCGATCGGGCTTCCTAGGTGTTAAGACCGATGTACGACCGACTCCGGCGCGGGACGCTGAGCAGGCGACACAGCACACCCGTGGAAGGGGAGAGGTTCGATGGCGAAGTTCATGGACGTGCACGACGGGTTCTACGGCGTCACCGCGGAGCAGCTCAACGCGGCGCACGACGCGGACCTGAAGATCGAGGGCGAGGAGGGTGTGCACTTCGAGCGCGCCTGGCTCGACCCGGAGGCCGGCAAGGTGTTCTGCCTGAGCACCGGCCCGAGCAAGGAGGCCGTGATGCGCGTGCACGAGCGCGCCGGCCACCCGACGACCCAGGTCTACGAGCTGACGACCGAGGTCTGAGGGGCGACGTGGGGGCCTCTGGGGGAGGCCCCCACGTCTACCCGCCGGTCACCAGGAGAAGGGCCACCACCAGTGGCGGTGCTTCTTCTCGTGCTTCTTGGCGGCGAGGTGCGGCTGCGACGCCGCGGCCGAGCCGGCCGAGGCGCTGGCCGTGGCCGTGGCGGTGGCCGACGCGGAGGCGCTGGCCGATGCCGATGCCGATGCCGAGTCGGACGGGACGGGCGAGGGGCTGCCGGACGGCGGCTCGCCGCTCGGCCCGCCGGAGGGGGCGGCCCCACCGCTCTCCTCGGTGCCGGACGGGTCGACCGCGGCGGTCAGGGTGGCGACGTAGCCCGCGGCCACGCTGCCCGTGACGGTGGCCATCTCGCGTGCGGCCGAGTCGTCGCTGAACACGTTGTCGGTGGCGATGGTGATCTGGCTGAGGTTGGTCACGCTCTGGCTGTAGCCGTCGGTGGCGTAGACCGTGTCGGCGACCTCCTCCGGGATCGCGATCTGGGACGTCTTGATGATCGGCCCGTCGCCGCTGGTCGCGTTCGCCAGCGAGGAGTAGACCTCGAAGTGGATGTGCGGCCAGCGACCGGAGTAGCAGGCCGGGAAGATGCTGGTGAAGGTGACGGTCCCGGAGTCGTCGGTCTCCTGGATGCCGCGCAGGTAGTTCTCGTCGGTGATGCCGTCCGAGTAGAGCGAGTAGTTGCCGTCCCGGTCGCAGTGCCAGGCGTAGACGGCCGCGCCGGTCAGCGCCGTGCCGTCCAGGTCGACGACGGTGATCGAGAACTCGAACGGGACGCCCTCGGCGGTGGTCGTCGAGGTGCCGAACGACGACCGGATGTCACTGCGGACGATGCCGTCCTCGGTGCGTACGTCGATCCCGTTGGAGCCGTCCGCCGGGTACGGTCCGGCCGTCTCGGACTCGATCTCCTCGAGCGCCGCGATCGCCGGTCCGCTGGTGCCGATCAGCGCACCGGCGGCCACGACCGCGCTGGTGCCGCCGACCACGGCCAGCATCCGGCGACGGCTCATGGTGCCGAGGTCGAATGCGAGCCCCTTGTCGTGGACCTCGCGGACGAATGCCGCGTTGTCCATGTGCTGCTCGGTCAAGGGTGTGCCGCCCTCCTGAGTGGATCTGTGTGACCGGCAGAGAAGACCATCGACTCTTATGCACCTACTGTCGGGTAGCTATGTCCTGGATAAGTGCCGTGTGGACGATCTTGTCAACAAAGCCGTACCTAAAGTAAATAGCTGTTGCGCAAGAACTCTTTACCATCCATGCTGGAGCGCATGGCAGAACTCAAGGACGAGGCCGCCCTCCGCGCGGTCGCCCATCCGCTCCGCCGCCGCCTGCTCGACACGCTCCGGGTCGACGGCCCGTCGATGCCGAGCGCGCTGGCCAAAGTCACCGGTCAGGCGGTCGCCAACGTCAGTCACCACCTGCGGGTCCTCGCCGACGCCGGGCTGATCGAGGAGGCGCCCGAGCTCGCCCGCAACCGCAAGGAGCACTGGTGGCGGATGAGCGACCCGCGGATCTCCTGGAGCGCGGCGGATTTCTCACCGGAGGCCGCCGACGCCGCCGCCGCGATCGGCCTGCAGCGCCAGCTCGACCTGATCAACACCTGGCTGGGCAGCCCCGCGTCGCGCGCGGAGCCCTGGGGCCCCAGCGCCTTCACCACCGATGTCTGGCTGCGACTGACCCCGGCCGAGCTGGCCGAGCTGGGCGACGAGATCAACGCGTTGATCAGCCGCTATCGGGGCCGCCCCGACACCCCCGACCGCGAGCCGGTCTTCGTCCTGGGCCGCGGCTTCCCGGCGCGGCCGTGACCGGGGAATTCGGCAAGCTCTGGACCGCACTGACGATCAGCCGGCTGGGCAGCTCGGTCGCCGCCGTGGTCACCCCGCTGATCGCCGTCCAGGTGCTCGACGCGAGCAGCCTCACGGTGAGCCTGCTGACCGCCGCCGCCTGGCTGCCGTGGCTGCTGATCGGCCTGCCCGCCGGCGCCTGGGTCGACCGCGTCGCCAAGCGCCCGGTGATGCTCGCCTGCGACGCCGCGAGCGCCCTGCTCGTGGCGAGCGTCTCGATCGCCGCCGGGCTCGGCCGTCTCACCGTCGCCCACCTGCTGCTGGTCGCCCTGCTCACCGGCGTCGCCTCGGTCTTCTTCTCGGTCGCCTACACCGGCTACCTGTCGGCGATGTTCGCGCCGGATCGGCTGGTCCGGCTCAACGCGCTGGTCTCCGGCAGCGAGTCGGCCGGTCAGATCGCCGGTCCCGCGCTGGCCGGGGCGCTCGCCACCGCCGTCGGCGCGGTCACCGGTCTGGCGATCGACGCGGCGAGCTTCGCCGCCTCGCTGCTCGGCCTCGCGCTGATCCGCCGCCCCGAGCCCCGGGTGGCCGCCCGCGCGGCCCGGCGGGACCTGCGTGCCGAGATCGCCGCCGGTATCCGCTGGCTGGCCCGCGACCCGTACCTGCGCTCGCTCGCCCTGCACGGCGCGATCTGCAATCTCGCGCTCAACGGCTACGGCGCGCTCACCGTGGTCTTCCTGGTCCGCGACGTCGGCGTCGGGTCCGGCACGGTGGGGCTCCTCCTCTCCGCCGCGGGGGTGGGCGGCCTGGCTGCCGCCGCTTCCGCTCCTTTTCTGGTACGCCGTTGCGGCGCCGCCCGCACCATGGTCTGGTGCAAGATCGCCGCGGGGATCTCGGCCCTGCTGCTTCCTCTCACGACCCGTGGCCCCGGCCTGATCCTCTTCGTCACCGGTTACCTCCTGGTCAGCTTCTTCGTGGTGATCGGCAACGTGATCGCCGGCAGTTTCCGGCAGTCCTACGTCCCCGCCGAGCTGCTCGGCCGGGTGCTCACCGCGATGCAGTTCGTCAACTTCGGGGCGATCCCGGTCGGCGCGTTGCTCGGCGGAGTGCTCGCCGGGGCGTACGGGAACAGAACCGCGATAGCGGCAATGACCGTGACCTATGCGCTCGCCGGCCTGATCATGGTTTTCGGGCCGTTTCGCGCTTGCCGTGACCTACCGGCACTTTCCACCGTTCGGTAATAGTCTGGGCGCCATGCGCATGGTGGCCGTTCTCGCCGTCGCCGCGTTGCTGACCGTTTCGGCCTGCGGGTCGGGCGACGAGCGACGTCCGGCCGCCCCCGACACCGTCGAGGTCTTCACCTGGTGGGCCGAGGGCGGTGAGAAGGCGGGCCTGGACGCCCTGATCGACCGGTTCGGGCAGGACTGCGCCGGTCAGCGCTTCGAGAACGGCGCGGTGGCCGGCGGCGCGGGCGTCAACGCCAAGCAGGAGCTCACCGGCCGGATGACCCGCAAGGACCCGCCGGACACGTTCCAGGCACACGCCGGCGCCGAACTGCTCGACTACATCGACGCCGGTCAGGTCCAGGATCTGACGTCCGCATACGATTCCTGGGGCCTGCGGCAGGCGTTCCCCACCGGCCTGATCGACGATCTCACGGTCAACGGCAAGATCTATTCGGTGCCGGCGAACGTGCACCGGGCCAACGTGGTCTGGGCCAACCCGGCGGTGCTGAAACGGGCCGGGGTGAGCGGCGTGCCCCGCGACCTCCCGGCCTTCCTGGCCGACCTGGCGACGCTGAAGGCCGCCGGGGTCGAGGCGCCGCTCGCGCTCGGCCGGGACTGGACCCAGCTGATGGTCCTGGAGGCGGTGCTGATCAGCGATCTCGGCGCGCAGCGGTTCGCCGGCCTGTTCACCGGCGCCACGCCGTGGTCCGGCGCCGACGTCGCCGCGGCGATCGCGGACTTCGGCAGGCTGGTCGCCTACGGCAACGCCGACCGGGACGCGCTGGACTGGCCGCAGGCCGAGCGCCTGCTGATCGACGGCAAGGCCGGCTACCAGGTGATGGGCGACTGGGAGGCCGCCGACCTGACCGCGAAGGGCTTCACCGGCTACTCGTGGTTCACCTTCCCCGGCAACGGCGCGACGTTCCAGTGGCTGGCCGACTCGTTCACGCTGGCGACCGGCGCCCCGAACCCGGACGGCACCCGGTGCTGGCTCCGCACGGTCGCCTCACCGGAGGGCCAGCGCGCCTTCAACGCGGCGAAGGGCTCCATCCCGGCGCGCACCGACGTCTCGGCCGCGGGCCTCTCCCTCTACCAGCAGTCCGCGATGGCCGACTGGAAGTCCGCGACCCAGGTCCCGTCCTGCGCACACGGTTCCGCCTGCTCCCAGGGCTGGCAGTCCGCGGTCAACCAGGCGCTCACCGCGTGGTCGGCCGCCCGCGACGACACCGCCCTGCAGGCCGCCCTGGTCACCGCGGCGTCGCGGTTCGTGCGCTGACCGCCTCACGCAGACCCTGGGCGGCCAGCCGGTCGGCACGCTCGTTCTCCGGGTGGCCGGCGTGCCCCTTCACCCAGTGCCACCGCACCTCGTGCCGGCGGACCGCCTCGTCGAGACGCGTCCAGAGGTCGACGTTCTTGACCGGCTGCCGGGACGAGGTCTGCCACCCGTTGGCCCGCCAGCGCGGCATCCACTTGGTGATCCCGTCCCGCACATAGACGCTGTCCGTGTAGAGATCGACGACCAGCGGCGCCCGGTTCAGCGTCTCCAGCGCCCGGATCGGCGCCATCAGCTCCATCCGGTTGTTCGTGGTCGTGCCGGCCTCGCCACCGCAGAGATCCTTCTCCCGGCTGCCGTAGCGCAGCACCGCGCCCCAGCCGCCCGGCCCGGGGTTGGGCGCGCACGACCCATCCGTGTAGATCTCCACGACGCCGGCCATGACGGAACCCTATCCGGGGTGAGCGAAGCCATCGAGGCGACCGCCGCGACCGCCGCGCCGGGACGCCGCCGTATGGTGGCCGGAGGCGCGGATCGGATGGGCGGATCTCATGGTGGGTGGCGACGTGGCCGCGGTCGAGGTGGAAGACGTCGTGGTGCGCTACGGCGACACGACGGCCGTCGAGGGGGTGTCCCTCACGGCGCCGCGCGGGCGGGTGCTCGCCCTGCTCGGCCACAACGGCGCCGGTAAGACCAGCCTGCTGCAGGTCTGCGAGGGTTTCCGTAAACCGGACGGTGGCTCCGTGCGGATCCTCGGGCTGGACCCGGTCGCCGACCACGACGCGCTGATGCCCCGGCTGGGGATCATGCTGCAGTCCGGCGGCGTCTACCCGTGGGCCGCCGCGGGGGAGATCCTCCGGCTCTTCGCCTCGTTCGCGGCGAACCCGCTCGACACCGAGATGCTGCTGGACCGGCTCGGCCTGCGGAAGGTGGAGCGGACCCGGTTCCGGCGGCTCTCCGGCGGCGAGCAGCAGCGGCTGAGCCTGGCGGTGGCCCTGGTCGGCCGCCCCGAGCTGGTCTTCCTGGACGAGCCGACCGCCGGGATGGACACCGAGGCCCGGCACACCACCTGGCAGCTGATCGAGGAGCTGCGCGCCGACGGCGTCTCGGTGCTGCTCACCACGCACCTGCTGGACGAGGCCGAGCGCCTCGCCGACGACGTGGTGATCATGCGGAGCGGGCGGGTCGCCGCGACCGGCACCCCGGCCGAGCTGACCGCCGCGGCCGGCATCGAATCCCTGGAGGTCCGCGCCGATCCCGGCCTCGACCTCGCCTTCTTCAAGGACCACCGGGTCGTCGAGACCTCCCCGGGGGAGTACGCGGTCACCGGCTCCCTGGACACCCGGTCGCTCGCCGACGTCCTCGCCTGCTTCGCGAGCGCGGACGCGCACGTCACCGCGGTGAGCAGCCGCCGGCGCACGCTGGAAGACGTCTACCTCTCCCTGACCACGCAGAACACCACGGTTGGAGCCGCGCAGTGAGCGCCGGAACCTTCGCCCCGGCGCCCGGCCGGGCCCCGATGCGCACCATCATCGGCAAGCAGATCCGGATGGAGCTGCTGCTGACCGCCCGCCGCGGTGAGGCCGTGGTGCTGGCGATGGGTGTCCCGCTGCTGGTGCTGCTCGGCGCGGGCCTGACGGAGGTCACCAACCTGCCCACCGACGACCGCCTCGGCTTCGTGGTCCCCGGTGTCCTCGCGCTCACCGTGATGTCGTCGGCCTTCACCGGCCAGGCGATCACCACCGGCTATGAACGCAGCTACGGCGTCCTCAAGCGCCTCGGCGCCTCCCCGCTGACCCGCCCCGGCCTGCTGCTCGCCAAGACCGCCGCGGTGCTGGCCCAGATCGTCGTGCAGATCCTGGTGCTCGCCGCGGTCGGCGTCGCGGTCGGCTGGCGCCCGCACCTGGACATGCTGCTCCCCGCCGCCGGGGTGACCGTGCTCGCCGCGGCCGGCTACAGCGGCCTGGCCCTGCTGCTGGCCAGCGTGCTCAAGCCGGAGACCACGACCGGCGCCGCGACGCTGATCTACGTGCTGATGCTCTCGGTCGGCGGGATCATGTTCGCCGCGCCGGACCTGGGCACGGCCGGCTGGTTCCTGCTGCCGCTCGCCGCGCACGCCGAGGCGCTGCGCGACACGCTCCTCTACGGACAGCACGTCCCGTTCTCGATCTGGCTGAGCCTGGCGCTCTGGGCGGTGGTCTGGCTGACCGCGGCCGCCCGTAACTTCCGCTGGGAATGATCTTTTTAAAAAACATCCACCGATCGGTGGACAGAGGTTGACGGCCGCACGGTCGTCCCGGTTTTCTCCGGAACTCGGCACGATCGACGGTATGCAAGCCATCGAGGTGACCGGACTTCGCAAGACATACCAAGGGCGCGAGGCCGTCCGCGGTGTCGACCTCAGCGTCGCCCGCGGCGAGATCTTCGCGCTGCTCGGGCCGAACGGCGCGGGCAAGACCACCACGGTCGAGATCCTGGAGGGCCACCGGCGCCGGGACGCCGGGGACGTCCGGGTGCTCGGCGAGGACCCGGGGAAGGCCGGGCGGGAGTGGCGCACCCGGATCGGCATCGTGCTGCAGGACGCCGCGGACGCCGCCGACCTGACCGTCGCCGAGATGGTCCGGCACGTCGCCGGCTTCTACCCGGCGCCGCGGCCCGCCGGCGAGGTGATCGAGCTGGTCGGCCTCGCGGCCAAGAAGGACAGCAGGATTCGTACGCTCTCCGGCGGCCAGCGGCGCCGCGTCGACGTGGCGCTCGGCATCGTCGGCCGTCCCGAGCTGCTCTTCCTCGACGAGCCGACCACCGGCTTCGACCCGGAGGCGCGCCGGCAGTTCTGGGACCTGATCCGCACCCTGGCCGGCGAGGGCACCACGATCCTGCTGACCACCCACTACCTGGACGAGGCCGAGGCCCTCGCGGACCGGCTCGCGGTGCTGGCCGGCGGCGAGATCGTCGCCGAGGGCACCCCGGCCACGCTCGGCGGGCGGGCCGCGGCGGGCGCGAAGGTCAGCTGGCGGGAGGAGGGCGGGTACCGCACCGAGCGGGTCGAGGACCCGAGCGACCTGGTCCGCAAGCTGGTCGCCGACGGGGCGGACCTGAGCACCCTGACGATCACCCGGCCGACCCTGGAGGACACCTACCTGACCCTGATCGGAGCACAGCGATGACCGCCCTGAGCCTGAGCCGTGGCCGCGTCGAGGTCCTGCAGTTCTTCCGGGACCGTACCGCGGTGATCTTCACGTTCCTCTTCCCGGCGATCCTCCTGCTGCTCTTCGGGACCATCTTCGGCGACTCCTACGACCAGGCCGGGGTGAGCGCCAGCCAGGTCTACGCGGCCAGCATGCTCGCGTACGGCATCCTCACCACCGGCTTCGTGACGATGGGCGCGGGCCTCGCGACCGACCGGGAGGACGGCACCCTGAAGCGGCTGCGCGGGACTCCGCTGCCCGCCGCGGCGTACCTGGGTGGGAAGGTCCTTCTGGTCCTGGTGTTGAGCCTCGCCGAGGCGGCCGTGCTGATCCTGGTCGGCGTGCTGCTCTTCGACATGCCGGTGCCGGACGCGACCCACTGGCTCACCTTCGCCTGGCTCTTCGCGCTCGCGGTGGTCGCCTGCTCGCTGCTCGGCGTGGCGGTCAGCGGCCTGGTCCGGCACGCGGCCAGCGCGGGCACCATCCTGAACGTGCCGGTGGTGGTCCTCCAGTTCATCTCCGGCGTCTTCATCCACCCGATCACCCAGCTGCCCTCCTGGCTGGTCACCGTCGCGTCGTGCTTCCCGGTCAAGTGGATGGCCCAGGGCTTCCGGTACGTCTTCCTGCCGGACTCGATGAAGTCCCTGGAGGCGGCCGGCCAGTGGGAGCTCGGCAGGGTGGCCTTGGTGCTCGGCGCGTGGTGTGTGATCGGATTGGTCCTGTGCCTGACGACCTTCCGGTGGAGCGACCGGGACCGATGACCGATCCCACCGAGGTCCACAGTCCGCTCGCCCGGTTCTGGGACGTCTACTTCGCGGTGATCGCGGCCGCCATCGCGGTCGCGGTCCTCATCTCCGGCGACACCGTGCCCCGCCGCTGGACGGCGCTGGGCGCGATCGCCGGGATGGTGCTCCTGCACGGGGTGATCGGGCGCTCGCTGATCCGGCGCAACACCGAGGACGCCGTGTCGGTGAGCGTGCTGATCGTGCACATGGTGCTCTTCGCTGTCGCGCTCACCGCCGAGCCGCTGACGAACTGGCTGCTCTTCGCGCTGATCCCGATCATCTTCCAGATGGCGCCGGTACGGGTCGCGATCGGCCTGGTGATCCTGATCAACCTGGTGCCGTCGGCGGTCGACCTGCTCACCGGCCGCCCGGTCGCCGGCGACCTGATCATCTCCGGCATCTCCGCGGCTGCCGGCGTCTGGTTCGGCCTCTGGATCATCCGGGTGATCGAGCAGAGCAACGAGCGGGCCCGGCTGATCGAGGAGCTCTCGGCGAGCCGTGCCGAGGTGGCCCGGCTCTCCCACGAGGCGGGCGTCGCGGCCGAGCGGACCCGGCTGGCCGGCGAGATCCACGACACCCTCGCCCAGGGCTTCACCAGCATCATCACGCTGGTCCAGGCCGCCGATCCGGAGTTGCGCGACGAGCGCCTGGCGCTCGCGGTCCGCACCGCGAAGGAGAATCTGGCCGAGAGCCGCGCGATCGTGGCGGCCCTCTCACCCGCCGCGCTCGCCTCCGGATTGCTTGATTCGGTACGGCGGCAAGCCTCCCGCTTCGCCGAGGAGACCGGTGTCCCCGCGTCCTTCCGCACCACCGGCGCCCCGCGTGACCTGCCGACCGCGGTCGAGGTGGTGCTGTTGCGCGCCACCCAGGAGGCCCTGACGAACGTCCGCCGGCACGCGGCGGCGAACGAGGTCGCGGTGCTGCTCGCGTACGCGCCGGAGTCGGTCCGGATCGTGGTCCGCGACGACGGCCGTGGCTTCGACGCAGGCCTGACCGGCGGTTTCGGCCTGCCCGGCATGCGGTCCCGGGCCGAGCAGGTGGGCGGCGCCCTGACCGTGCACAGCGACCCGGACACCGGGACCACGATCGAGCTGGAGGTACCCCTGTGATCCGGATCCTGCTGGTCGACGACCACCCGGTGGTCCGGATGGGCCTCAAGGGCATGCTCGACGCCGAGCCCGACCTGACCGTGGTCGGCGAGGCCTCCTCCGGCGCCGAGGGCGTCGAGGTCGCGCTCGCCGAGCGCCCCGACATCGTCCTGATGGACCTCCGGATGCCCGGCGGCGACGGCGTCGAGGCGACCGGCCGGATCCTCGCGGCCGACCCCGGCATCCGGGTGATGGTGCTGACCACGTACGAGTCCGACCGGGACATCCTGCGCGCCATCGAGGCCGGGGCCAGCGGCTACCTGCTCAAGGACGCCACCCCGGCCGAGCTTGCCGACGCGGTGCGCGCCGCCGCCCGGGGCGAGACCGTGCTCGCCCCGAGCGTCGCCTCGACCCTGGTCCGGCAGGTGCGGGCGCCCGCACCGCCGTCGCTCTCGGCCCGCGAGACCGAGGTCCTCACGCTGGTCGCGTCCGGCCTGACCAACGCCGACATCGGCAAGCGCCTCTTCATCTCGGAGGCCACCGTGAAGACGCACCTGCTCCGGGTCTTCAACAAGCTGGACGTCGCCGACCGCACCGCCGCGGTGACCACGGCGATGCGGCACGGCATCCTGTAGGGCTACCTGATCGCCAGGGCGCGCTTCATGGTGTAGAAGAGGTCGGTCTGGTTGGTGACGCCGAGGACGTTGGCGGCCTGCGGGCCGCCCGCGGCGATCCGGACCTCGGTGCCGGTGTGCTGCTGGGAGCCGGTGATGTCGGCGGTCGCGTAGCTGATGGTCATCTCCGCGTCGTCGGCGGTGATCAGCGTGGCGGTGTAGCCGAGCGTGGTGGTCTCCACGATCTGGCTGGTGTGGCCGTGGTCGGCGGTGACCACCACCAGGGTGTCCGGGTGCGACTTCTGGTAGGCGAGCGCCTTCTTCACGGCGGCGTCGAACGCGACGGTCTCACCGATCTGGCCGCACGGGTTGGCCGCGTGGTCCTGCTTGTCGATCGACGCGCCCTCGATCTGCAGGAAGAAGCCCTTCTTGGAGTGCTTCGTCTGCTTGTCCAGCACGTCGAGCGCCTTGGTCGCCATCTCCACCAGGTGCGGCTGGGTGGCGGTCCGCGCGGCATTGGTGGCGCACTTCGCCGCGGTGGTGCCGGTCTTCGCCGGGGTCGGGCCGACCCACTCCAGATCCATGTTGTTCTTGGCGAACACGCCCAGGATCGGCTTGCTCGCCGACGCCGCGCCGAGACCAGCGGCGTCGGTGACGACCTGGTAGCCGGCCGCCTTCGCCTGGTCGGTCACGGTCTTCCCGGCGTACGCGCCGGCCTGCACGGTCTGGTCGAAGTACTGCGCACCGCCGCCGAGCAGCACGTCCGGCCTCGTCTGCACGAGCTGCTCGGCGATCGAGCCGGCGCCGCCGTTCACCTTGTCGTTCACGGCGCAGTCGGTCATCGACTGCGGGCCCTTGCAGTTGCGCGAGACCACGTGCGAGCCGAGCACGGCCGGCGTGGCGTCCTGCAGTTCGGCGGTGGTGACGTCGCCGGTCCGGTAGCCGGCCTTCTTCGCCAGCTCCAGGATGGTCGGCACGGACTTCCCGCTGGGCAGTACCGAGATCGCGCCGTTGTAGGTCTTGTTGCCGGTCGCCCAGCCGGTCCCGGAGGCGGCCGAGTCGGTCACGTACTCCGGCTTCGATGGGTCGTCCTGCTGGACCGCGTACGTGGTGTACGCGCCGGTCAGTGGCAGGGTGTCCATCGCCAGGCGGCCGTTCGCGCCGACCTGGTAGTTGCGGGCGATGGTGATCTCGCTGTCGCCCATGCCGTCCCCGATCAGCAGGATGACGTTGCGGGCCGATCCGCCCTTGATCGCCTGCGCGGCGGCCCGGGTCCGGTCCTGGTGCGCGTCACCGGCTACGGCGACCGACGGTACGGCGACGACCGCGACGGCGGCGGCAGCCAGGGCCACCCGCCGGCGCGTGGAACGCAATGCATTCATGGATGCGCACTCCGATATGTGTCCGACGTGAAGCCCCAGGCCATCAGTCCCGGACGTCCGGAAGGTTGCCGTCCGGTGCCCGCTGGGCGAACTCGTCAGTGAAGACCTTCACTGTCTGGGTTTCGCGGGGGATTTAGCCTGAAAAACGCATTCCGCCGGTAAGCGTGCAGTACGCCGGTTAGATTACGGAAGGCGCGGCCTCACGACGGATCTTCACATCCGGCGTTGGCGCAGCTGAGGGGCCGTTTTCCGGCACCCCCCGACCGCCCAGATGCGGTACCCGAACAGGCAAACCCGTCGCGAGGCGGGGACGCAAAGCCAGGGGCCTCCCCGCCGGAGGTTGCCCAGCCGCCGAAGGAGACAGAAGGAATGCACTATCACAATCGTCGCGCAGATTCAGGCGGTCTGGTGCCGTTTGCCCTGCGCGGCCCGAAATCGGTGCGAACGATCCTGTCGGCGGCGGTCGCCGGCGCGATCGGCCTCGCGCCCGTGGTGCTGGTCAGCTCACCGGCCTACGCCCTGGTCGATCCGACGTACGCGATCACCACGAGCTCGACCCCGATCGTCGAGACCCAGGTCACCACCGGCACCGGCAACACCCAGACGGTCACGCGGGCCTCGGCCACGGTCACGGTCACCCTGACGTCGCCGGCGACCGCGGACGTCCTCGTCACCCTGGCCAACAACGGCACCGCGGACACCGCGAAGGGTGCTCTGATCACCAGTGGTGACGAGACCCGCGACTACGACTCGCTGATCACCTCGACGGATGCCACCACGGACAACCCCGAGAGCGACCAGATCACCATCAAATCGGGCCAGTCCAGCGCGACCAAGACGATCCTCATCTACGACGACAAACTCGACGAGGACCCGTCACAGTTCTTCACGGTCGGCGTCGCCAGTGCGGTTCTCGACCCGACTGGCGCGGCCACCGCCCTCATGCCGGTGTCGACCAGCGCGGCGAGCACCAAGGTCTACATCGCGGACGACGAGCCCACCCCTAAGGTGACGGTCGGCGACGCGGGAACCGTGACCGAGGGCGACGACCTGGTCTTCCCGCTGACCCTCTCCGGGGCGTCGGAGAAGATCGTCACGGTCGAGGCGAGCACCGCGAACGGTGCCACTCAGGGTGACGATTACGGTGCGACCGCGGGTTCCGACTACACCGCGCTGACCAAGTCGAAGGTGTCCATCCCGGCGGGTTCTGAGGCCGGCATCGTCCTGGTCAACACGACCGACGACACGGATGTCGAGGCCAGCCCCGAGAAGATGTGGCTGAGCATCGCCGCCCCGGTCAACGCCGACCTCGGCGACCCGGCCAAGGGCCTCGGCAAGATCAAGGACAACGAGACCGCGCCGGGCGTGAAGCTCTCGGTCGACGCGATCGCCGACGACAACACCACGTCGAACTACATCTTCGACCCCGAGGGCGACGTCGGGGAGAAGAAGTTCACCATCAACGTCCGGCTCACCGGGACCAACACGTCGACGATCCCGGTCCGGCTGAACTACGACTTCCTGCCGGGTGACAACCACCCGACGGACGGCGAGAACTACCTGGCCACCAATGGCAAGGACTACAAGGGGGTCGCCGGCAGCCTCACCATCCCGGCCGGTACCCGTACCGCCACGATCCCGGTGCCGATCATCGGTGACACGCTGTACGAGCCCGGTGAGATGGGCCAGGCGAACCCGCCGAACAGCGCGGTCAACGGCGAGTACTTCAAGCTGGTGCTGACCAGCCCGAACGGCTCGGTGGCGGAGAGCGCGCTCGGCGAGGACAACGCCACGTACTTCCGCATCAAGGACGACGAAGACAGCAGCGACATGCCCACCTTCTCGGTCTCCAACGTGAGCGTGATGGAGGGCAACACCGGGTCCAAGATGGTCAAGTTCCCGGTCACCCTGAGCGCGCCGGTCGACCAGGACACCACGTTCACCGCGACCGTGGACACGCAGAACGCGACGCTGGACTCGGCCGGCACCAACTCGGCCGACACCCCGGGCATGGGTGACGTCAGCACGGTCGGGAACAGCGGCACCGTCACCGTTCCGGCCGGCCACACCGTGGGCTACGCCGAGATCATGGTCAACGGGGACTCTGTCTTCGAGAAGGACGAGTTCGAGGACATCACCGTCGCGCTCTCCGGTACCAACCCGCTGATCAACAGCACCCCGGCGAGCGGTGAGACGCACACGGCCCGGCTGACCGTCACCAACGACGACACCCCGCCGTGGATGAAGTTCAACGAGTCCAGCGTGGCCGAGGGCGGCTCGATCCGCGTCGGCGGCACGATCGTCGGCGTAGCACAGGACCCGTACACGCTCGGCTTCTCCGTCGGCCCGCAGACCGGCAGCCAGGCCACCGATTCGGCGCCGGCCACGCCCGGTGTCGACTTCGAGACGCCGGAGATCGCGAACTTCACCGTCCCGGCGGGCAAGACCGGCACGGTGGTGGACGCCAACAGCGTCAGCAGCACCAACCTGGCGAACGTCTACCTGAACGCGGACGACGTGGACGAGCCGCTCGAGTGGTTCACCATCACGGCCACCGAGACCACCAAGATCGGCTTCAAGTCGTCGACCGGTACCTTCAAGATCATCGACGACGCGGACGACATGCCGCCGGCGCTGGCGATCCAGGACGGGTCGATCAACGAGGACGAGGGCTCCATCGAGGTCCCGATCGACGAGAAGTGGTTGCCGGCCAACGCAGCCACCTCCACCACCCAGACCCTGATGATCCCGTGGTGGACCGTCGACGGCACGGCCAAGGCCGGTCAGGACTACATCGCGGCCAAGGGCACCCTGGAGGTCAAGCCGGGCGAGAAGCCGATGGCAAGCGTCAAGATCATTGACGACAAGCTGAAGGAGTCCGCGGAGACCTTCTGGATCAAGCTGGGCGTGCCCGGACCGTCCGGGACCACGGTCGAGCGGGACACCGGCAAGGTCACCATCGAGTCGGACGACACCGAGAACGGCCCCGCGCCGACCATCTCGTCGTCGGCCTCGATCGACGGGCCCGGCACCGCGACGATCAGCGGCAAGGTGCCGCCGAACGGTGAGGTCCAGCTCTGGGGTGCCCCGATCGCGTCCACCAAGAAGGCCCTGGTCTGGCTGGCCACGGCCAAGGCCGGCAGCAGCGGCGCCTACTCGTTCAAGCGCTCGCTGACCACGGCGGGTTACCGCTTCCAGACCTCTCTCGACGGTGTGCCCTCGAAGGAGATCACCGTCAAGATCACCCAGGACCCGGCCTTCAAGGCGGAGTCCAACGCCAAGGGCAAGGTGACCCTCACGGTCACGTCCGACCCGAAGCTGTCCGGCTCGGACGTGGTGATCTACAAGCTGAGCGGCAAGAAGTGGGTCAAGACCACCTGGAAGGGCACCACGAACAGCAGCGGTGTCTGGAAGGCCACCGCGTCGGCCGCGGCCGGCTCCACGTGGACCCTGAAGGCCTGGGTCGAGGGCAAGTCGGCCGTCGGGATCAACGACGGCTGGAGCGACAGCAAGAAGGTCACCGTCGACAAGAAGTGACGATCGGCTGAGGTAAGCGAGACGGGGGCGGCCGGATGGCCGCCCCCGTTCTTTGTGACCGAAAAAGCCCAGGTCAGTCGACCTCGGCCACCGCCTGCGCGAACTGGGCCGAGTAGAGCCGCGCGTACGCCCCGTCCGCCGCGATCAGCTCGTCGTGGGTGCCCTGCTCGACGATCGAGCCGTTCTCCATCACCAGGATCACGTCGGCGTCCCGGATGGTGGAGAGCCGGTGCGCGATCACGAAGCTGGTCCGGCCGGTGCGCAGCGTGTTCATCGCCCGCTGGATCAGCACCTCGGTACGGGTGTCCACCGAGCTGGTCGCCTCGTCGAGGATCAGGATGCTCGGCTCGGCGAGGAACGCCCGGGCGATGGTGATCAGCTGCTTCTGCCCGGCGCTGACGTTCGAGCCCTCCTCGTCGATCGTCGTCTCGTACCCGTCCGGCAGCATCCGGACGAAGCCGTCGACGTGCGCCGCCTCGGAGGCCCGCAGGATCGCCGCCTGATCGTGGTCGTCGGCCCCGTACGCCAGGTTCTCCGCGATGGTGCCGCCGAAGAGCCAGGTGTCCTGGAGCACCATGCCGATCTCCTCGCGCAGCTGCTCACGCGGCATGGTGGCGATGTCCACCCCGTCCAGGGTGATCCGCCCGCCGGTCACGTCGTAGAACCGCATCAGCAGGTTGACCAGGGTGGTCTTGCCGGCCCCGGTCGGCCCGACGATGGCCACGGTCTGTCCCGGCTCGACGCTGAGCGACAGGTTCTCGATCAGCGGCTTCTCCGGGGCGTACCGGAAGGAGACGTCTTCGAAGGCGATCCGCCCGCGGACCTCCGGCATGGTGACCGGCGCCGGGTCCGGGGTCTGCTCCTCCGCGTCGAGCAGGGCGAAGACCCGCTCGGCCGAGGCCACCCCGGACTGGACCAGGTTCGCCATGCTGGCCACCTGGGTGAGCGGCTGGCTGAACTGGCGCGAGTACTGGATGAACGCCTGCACCTCGCCGAGGGTCAGCGAGCCGGACGCCACCCGCAGGCCGCCGACCACCGCCACCAGCACGTAGTTGACGTTGCTGATGAACATCATGGCCGGCTGGATCAGGCCGGAGATGAACTGGGCGCGGAAGCTGGAGGCGTAGAGCTTCTCGTTGTGGGTGTGGAAGGTCGCCTCCGCCTCGTGCTGCCGCCCGAAGACCTTGACCAGCGTGTGCCCGGTGAACATCTCCTCGATGTGCCCGTTGAGCTGGCCGGTGGTCTTCCACTGTGCGACGAACTGCGGCTGCGCCCGCTTGCCGATCCGGGTGGTGAGCAGGAACGACACCGGGATGGTGACCAGCGCGATCAGCGCCAGCAGCGGAGAGATCCAGAACATCATCCCGAGTACGCCGACGACCGTCAGCAGTGCCGTGATGAGCTGCGCGAACGTCTGCTGCAGGGTCTGCGCGATGTTGTCGGTGTCGTTGGTGGCGCGGCTGAGCACCTCACCGCGCGGCTGCTTGTCGAAGTACGACAGCGGCAGCCGGGAGAGCTTCGCCTCGACCTGGGCGCGCAGGTCGAAGACGGCGCTCTGCACCACGCGGGCGGTGAGCCGGCCCTGGAAGACGCCGAAGATCCAGGCGAAGACGTAGACCACGACCACCCAGGCCAGCACGTGCATCAGGCTGTCGAAGTCGATGCCCTGCCCGACGACCACGTCGTTCATCCCGGCGACCAGGTCGGCCTGCGCGGTCTCCCCCTGGGCACGCAGCGCCTCGACGGCCTGCGCCTTGCTGGTCCCGGCGGGCAGGTACTGGCCGAGCATCCGGCCCACCACGCCGTTGAAGATCACGTCGGTGGCGTGGCCGAGCAGTCGCGGCCCGAGCACCGAGAGGGCGACGCTCGCCACGCCGAAGGCGAGGATCACGCCGACCAGGATCCGGTACGGCTTGAGCAGCCCGAGCAGCCGCTTGAGCGACCCCTTGAAGTCCTCCAGCTTCTCCGGCGGCCCACCGGCTCCCATCATCATTCTCGCGGCCGGCGGTCCACCCATCGGCGGTCCGCCCGGCCGGCCTCCGGCTGCGCCGGGCCCGCCGGGCCCTCTTCCAGCAGGGCCTCTTCCAGGCGCGGTCATGCGGCGGCCTCCTGCTCCGTCAATTGCGACAGTACGATTTCCCGGTACGTCTCGTTGGAGTCCATAAGTTCGTCGTGCGTGCCGGTGCCGACGACCTTCCCGTCATCCAGGACCACGATCCGGTCCGCGTCGCGGATGGTGCTGACGCGCTGGGCCACGATGACCACCGTGGCGTCCGCGACGTGCTCGGTCAGGGCCGCCCGCAGCGCCGCGTCGGTGGCGTAGTCGAGGGCCGAGAACGAGTCGTCGAAGAGGTAGATCTCCGGCCGGTGCACCAGCGTGCGGGCGATCGCCAGCCGCTGCCGCTGTCCACCGGAGACGTTCGTGCCGCCCTGCGCGATCGGGGCGTCCAACTGCCCCTCCATCCGCTCGACGAACTCCTTCGCCTGGGCGATCTCCAGCGCCTCCCAGAGCTCCTCGTCGGTGGCGTCCGGGTTGCCGTACTTCAGGTTGGACGCGATCGTGCCGCTGAACAGGTACGGCCGCTGCGGCACGATCCCGATGATCCGGGAGAGCAGGTCCGGGTCGAGGTCGCGGACGTTCACGCCGTCGACCAGCACGGTGCCCTCGCTCGCGTCGAAGAGCCGGGGGATCAGGTTGAGCAGCGTGGTCTTGCCGCTGCCGGTGGACCCGATGATCGCCGTGATCTGCCTCGGGTGCGCGACGAGGCGTACGTCGGAGAGCACCGCGGCCTCGGCACCCGGATAGCGGAAGCTGACGTCCCGGAGCTCGAGTTCGCCGTGCACGGTCACGTCGGTGACCGGCGACGCGGGCGGCACCACGCTGGACTCGGTGTCGACGATCTCCTGGATCCGCTCGGCGCAGACCTCGGCCCGCGGAATCATGATGAACATGAAGGTGGCCATCATGATCGACATCAGGATCTGCATCAGGTAGCTGAGGAACGCGGTGAGCGCGCCGACCTCCATGTGGCCGGCGTCGATCCGGTGCCCGCCGAACCAGAGCACCGCGATGCTGGAGAGGTTCACCAGCATCATCACGGTCGGGAACATGAACGCCATGATCTTGCCGGCCCGCAGCGCGACGTCGGCGAGATCCTGGCTGGCGGCGCCGTAGCGGGCCCGCTCGCGCTCGTCCCGGACGAAGGCCCGGATCACCCGGATGCCGGTGATCTGCTCGCGCATCACCTGGTTGACCCGGTCGATCTTGACCTGCATCTGGCGGAAGAGCGGCCGCATCCGGGTGATGATCAGGGCGACCACGGCGATCAGCACCGGGATGACCACCAGCAGCAGTGAGCTGAGCGGCACGTCCTGGCGCAGCGCCAGCACGATGCCGCCGACGCACATGATCGGCGCCGAGACCATCAGCGTGAACGTGAGCAGCACCAGCATCTGGACCTGCTGCACGTCGTTGGTGGTCCGGGTGATCAGCGAGGGCGCGCCGAACTGGCCCACCTCCCGGGCGGAGAAGGTCTGCACCCGGGAGAAGATCGCGGTACGGACGTCGCGCCCGACCGCCATGGCCGTCCTCGCGCCGAAGTAGACCGCCACGATCTGCGCCGCGATCTGCAGCACGGTGATGCCGAGCATCCCGCCGCCGACCTGGAGCACGTAGCCGGTGTCGCCCTTGATCACGCCGTTGTCGATGATGTCGGCGTTCAACGTCGGCAGATAGAGCGTCGCGAGCGTCTGCAGGAACTGGAAGAGCACCACGAGAGAGATGTCTTTCCAGTACGGGCGCAGATGCACGCGAAGCAGTTTGATCAACACTTCGCTTGCTCCCCCGAATCAGGAATGAGGATGCCGTCGAGTAGGAGTGTGGCCAGGAAGGCGCCGTTGAAGGTCTCGTCGCCCCACGGGCCGTAGGTGTTGGCGCCGCAGTAGAGCAGCAGCACCTGAGCCGCCTTGTCCGGCGGGATCCGGAGCCGCGCGGCGTCCGGGGCGATCACCGCGGTGACCGCCTCCAGCAGCCGCCCCCGGGTCGCGTGCATCTGTTCCCGCGCTTCCGGGGTGGATTCGTTGGTGAAGATCAGGCGCCGGGCCGCGTGCATCAACTGGGCGCCCTCGGCCATCCGCGCGTAGACGAACTCGGCCGCGGCCACCACCCGTTCCCGCAGTGGGAGGCCCGGGTCGATGGCGGCGAGCGCGTCCAGCGTGGGCTGCGGGTCGAGCGCCTTGACCACCGAGCAGACGACCAGCTCGCTCTTGCTCTCGAAGACGCCGAAGATGGTGCCCTCGGCGACCCCGGCGGCGTGGGCGATCTGCCGGGTGCTCACCTCGGTGCCGTGCTCGTGCAGCAGCGGGATGGTCGCCGCGATGAGGGCGGCCCGCCGCTCGTCCGGCGCCATGGCCGGCACTCGTCTGCGTCTGGGTTCCACACCGCACACCCTAAATGAGCGAGCACTCACTCATCCACTGACTTTTGTCATGCCCCCGTGGTCGAACCCCCGGCGTCGCCCTGGCGTATGAAGATGACGTGAGCCCACGCAAGCTGATACGCCGGTCCGTCCGTCATCTGACCACGGGATTCGCCGCGATTCTGGTCTTCCTCGCCCTCGTCGTTCCCGACCAGATCACCCGGCTGCCGCCCGGCAACAGTTGGCACACCGCTCTCGTCCGTCTCCCGATCGAGGGACTGATCGCCGGGGCCGTCCTGCTGCTCCTGCCGCGCCGGCGCCGGATCCGCTCGATCGCCGCCGCGAGCCTCGGGATGATCCTCGGACTGCTCACCGTGATCAAGCTGGTCGACATCGGGTTCTTCGCGGTGCTGGCCCGGCGCTTCGACCCGGTGCTCGACTGGGTGCTCTTCGACGACGGATTCAACTTCCTGATCGACTCGATCGGCAAGCCCTCGGCCATCGGCGTCGCGGCCGGCGCGATCCTCCTCGCGGTCGGCCTGATCGCCGGGATGACCTGGGCCTTCCTCCGGCTGACCACGGTGGCGAACGGTCACCGCCGGTGGGCCTGGGGTGGGCTCGGCGCGGCCGGTGCCGCCTGGATCGCCCTGTTCGCGATGAGCTACCAGCTGATCGGTGGCATCCCGGTCGCCGCGCACAGCGCCGCCGACCTGGCCCGGGACACCGCGCTCGCGTTGCCCAAGGACCTCGCCGACAAGCGGAAGTTCGCCGCCGAGGTGCAGGTCGACGCGTTCCGGGACCGGCCCGCCGACCAGGTGCTCACCGCGCTGCGCGGCAACGACGTGCTGGTCTCGTTCGTGGAGAGCTACGGCCGGGACGCGATCGAGAACCCGGCCTTCAACTCCCAGGTGGTCACCGCGCTCGCCGCCGGCGACAAGAAGCTCACCGCCGCCGGGTTCTCCGCCCGCAGCGGCTGGCTCACCTCGTCGACCGCGGGCGGCGGCAGCTGGCTCGCCCACTCGACGTTCCTCTCCGGCCTCTGGATCAACAACGAGCAGCGGTACCGGAGTCTCATGGCCACCGACCGGATGACCCTGACAAAAGCATTTAAAAGCGCAGGTTTCCGTACGGTCGGCGTCGAGCCCGGCGTCACCTACGCCTGGCCCGAGGCCGAGTTCTACGGCTACGACCAGGTCTACGACTCGCACACGCTGGACTACCACGGCCCGTCGTTCAGCTGGTCGACCATGCCGGACCAGTACGTGATGTCGCAGTTCCAGAAGTTCGAGTACGCCCGGACCGGCCGCGGCTCCCTGCTCGCCGAGATCACCCTGACCTCCAGCCACACCCCGTGGGCCCCGGTCCCCACCATGATCGACTGGGACCAGCTCGGCGACGGCAGCGTGTACGGCCCGATGGTGGCGAGCGCCGAGAAGTCCACCAAGATCTGGCAGGACGACGCCCGGATCCAGCACGAGTACGCCCGCTCGATCGCGTACTCGGTGGACAGCCTGGTCGACTACGTCGCCAAGTACGGTGACGACAACCTGGTGATGGTCTTCCTCGGTGACCACCAGCCCGCCTCGGTCGTGGTCGGCCAGAACGCCAGCCACGACGTGCCGATCACCATCGTCGCCAAGGACCCGAAGGTGCTGGACCGGATCACGTCCTGGGGCTGGACCAGCAGCATCCAGCCGGCCGCGGCCGCCCCGGTCTGGCGGATGGACACCTTCCGCGACAAGTTCCTGACCGCTTTCGGTCCCGACGGCGAGGCCCACTGACGCCTTCGCCCGCCGCGCTCCCGCCCTTGCCTGCCGGGCTCCGCTCGCCACGCTCTGATTCCGCCGCCTGAAGAACCGGCCGGTTGTCGTGTTGCCGCACGCCAACCGGCCGGTCAGGTTCGGTCAGGCTAGCGGTACGTGAGCTCCCCGGCCCGCAGCGGCACGCCCAGCCTGTTCTCCGGCGGCGCGAGCGGGCACGCCCAGCGGTCGTCGTACGCGCAACTGGGGTTGTAGAGGTAGTTGAAGTCGAGCCTCACCCGGTCCCCGCCGAGCCATTCCAGACCCCGCCCGTGGGTGCCCTTGACGGTGTCGGTGAGATAGCGCCCGCCGCCGTAGGACTCGTCCCCGCAGGTCGTGTCCTGCACCGGCAGGAAGAGCCCACCCCCGTAGGCCGCGATCCACCAGAGCGTGAGCTCCCCGAACGGCGTCTCCAGGATCCCGGTACGCCGGTACGCGATCACCCCGTCCGGCCCGCCGGTGTCGATCGAGAGCTCCCCCTCCGCCGCCCTGACCCGCGCCTCCACGATCGCGTCCGGGTTCTCCGGGAAGTACCGCAGCCCGCCCTTGACCGGCGCCTGCGGATGCCGCGCGAACAGCTCATCCCGCCGCTTGCGGAAGTCCTCCAGGTCCGTCGCGTCCTGATACATCCGCGCGACGCGGGCCCGGTAATCGGCCAGTTCGAGTGCTTCCATGCCTCGAACGCTAGACAAGCGTCCCCCTCGCTCGCGCATGAGTGAAACGTTGCGCACGTCACACCCCCGGCGGCATCCTGATGGGCGTGCCGGAACGCATCACCGAAGTGACCGCCCTGCTCGCCGAGGTCCTGGCGCCACGCGCCCCCCTCACGGTGATCGTCGACGGCGGCGACCCGGGTGCCGCCGCGGCCTTCGCCTCCCGCCTGGCCGCCGCCTTCCCGGCCTCGTCCCGCGCGTGGAGCATCGACGCCGTGCTCGGCCTGACCGGTCCGGGCCCCGGCGGTTTCGACTCCGCACTCAACGTCCTGGAGCCCGCCACCGACCAGGTCCTGGTCTACCTCCGCGGCGGCCCCCGTCACCGTTTCGCCGAGGGCGACGGCGAGCGCCGGGCCCAGATCGTGATCGACACCCGCGACCCCGACTGGCCGGTGATCCGCCACATCCACCCGTCCCTGGCCCCCGCCGACTGGTGGTACCTCTCCGAGAGCCGCGCCTTCTTCGCCGCCAAGGCCGCCACCTGGGACACGAAGTTCGGCGACGACCTCCCGGCCTACACCGAGGCGGTGCGCCTGGCCGGTGTCCGCCCCGGCGACATCGCCGTCGACGTCGGCTGCGGCACCGGCCGCGCCCTCCCGGCCCTGTCCGCCGCCGTCGGCCCGTCCGGCCGCGCCCTGGGCCTGGACTTCACCCCGGCGATGCTGACCGAGGCCCACCGCGCCGGCCGCGGCACCTGCGCCACCCTCCTGCTGGCCGACGCCCGCCGCCTGCCGCTCGCCACCGCCGCGGCCGACGTCATCTTCGCCGCGGGCCTGGTCCACCACCTCCCGGACCCTCTCGCGGGCCTGACCGAGCTGGCCCGCGTGACCCGTCCCGGCGGCCGCCTGGCCATCTTCCACCCGATCGGCCGCGCCCAGCTGGCGGCCCGGCACGGCCGCGCCCTGCGCCCCGGCGAGCCCTTGGACGAGGACCAGCTCACCGTTTCACTGTCCGCTTCCGGCTGGAAGCTGGACGGCTACGAGGACACCCCGGCCCGCTTCCTGGCCCTCGCCACCCGTATCTAGGCAGTTAACTAGCGGGAGGGGCATGAAAGAGTCGTCCCAACCGCAAGGGGAGGTGGGTTCTCCGATGAGCGTCGCCGTAACCGGCCACATCGGCCCGTGGACCGAGTCCGACTACCTTGCACTCGGCGAGACGGGCGACCGTGTCGAACTCGTTGATGGGACGTTGTGGGTGAGCCCGGCAGCGAGCAAACGGCACCAACGGATCTCCTATCGTCTGATGCAGGCGATCGAGCCGGCCGCCGACGCAGTCGGCCTATCCGCCTTCGAGGCGATCAACATCCGGCTGCAGGCCGGCCGCATCGTCATCCCTGACCTGGTGGTTGCCGATACCGACGACGAGGGCTCTGTCACCGATGCCGGCGAGGTCGTCCTGGTCGCCGAGATCGTCTCCCCGTCCAACGCCGGCACCGACCGCGTCACCACGATGCACCTCTACGCCGCCGCCCGCATCGGTTGGTACCTCCTCGTCGAGCCCGGCGGCCCGTCTTCCGTCACCCTGCGCCTGTACGGTCTTGAGGGCACCCACTATGTCGAGAAGGCCGTGGCCGCCGACGGCGAGATCCTTTCCGCCGACGTTCCGTTCCCCTTTGCCGTCGACACCACACCTCTGGTCCGTCGGCCCCGGAGCTGAGCGATACCGTGAGTCCATTGCCGGAATTCGAGGCGAAAACCGGGTTTCTCCCGCCCGGGCGGTATGCGGCTTCGCTTGACGAACTGCACGAACGGTTCGTGGAGTCCGCGGGCTCGAATGTCCGACGCGAGATCTGGGACGAGTGGGCGATCCATCGGACGCTGGTCGAATGTCTCGCAGGTGCCATCGCGCGGATGTGGGTCGGAGGTAGCTTCGTCAGCGAGAAGACGGAACCGGGCGACGTCGATGTGACGTACCTGCTGCCTGCGCAGAATCATGACCGTCTTGACCGTGACACGCTTGCCGGCCTCGATGACCTTGCCGAGCGCGGGTGGTGCGTGGCGCGCGGCATGCGTGTGGACGCCTACCTGATCCGGCTTCCCGAGGCGATGCCGGTCTCGCAGATGCTTCCGAGGTTGTTGACCCCGCACGCCAGCGGGTCGTTCCGGGACATCGGGCTCTACGATGAATTCTGGCAGTGCATCAAGCCGGCGGCCGTGAACGACACTCCGGGCGACAAGCGTCGAGGATACGTGGAGGTGTTGCTGTGACACCGAACGTTCCTATGCCTGATCCGTCGGACAGGGATGCCGTTCTGCGGTGGATGAAACAGATCAGAGATTCCCACCCGCACGAAATGCGTGAATACCCGGCTACCCCCGAAGAGTTCGCGGCGGTTCAGCGCCGTCGGTTGTTGCAGGCAGCCGGGGCGGACGTGAGGGAGGACGACAGGCGGCGGATCGACGTCGCCCTGACCGGATCGGTGACGGTGGATCACGTCGTCGGCCTGGCGACGCTGGGTCCGTTTCTTACCAACTTTCAGGAGTCGGTGTCCGCGGTGGCGCAGGCCCTCTCGGGGCGGCCCACCAATTCCGCGGCGATTCCGCGTGAGATTCGTGACGCCACGGTTCTCAGTGCGGCGGCCATTTTCCCGTCGTCGTTCGGGCTGACCATTTTTGGTCCGCCGGTGGAACCGGAAACGGAGTCGGCGGGGGTCAGCCGGGTGATCCTGGACGAAGCCGTGGAGAAGTTGCTCGCGATCATCGACATCTCCGAGGGCGGCGACTTGACCGACGAGTTGCTGACGGAGCAGTTGGTGCCGCTCGGGCCCCGGTCGATAAAACACATCAGGGCGTTGACCGCCGGCCTCGACGGCGCTGGTGTCGGTGTGCGGGTCTCGTGGCACGTGCCCGGCACGCGGGTACGACGAAGCGTCTGGACCGGTCCGGGTGTGCAAAGAGTTCGTTTTCTGTGCGAGCACAGCGAATTCGACGAGGTGGAGACGATCCCCGTGACGGGACTGCTGGTATCTGCCAGCTCCCTCCGGGGAAGGATCGAGATCAGAACCGACAGCGGCGACGTCATCCAGGCCGTCACCGGCGACGAGCTGACGGCGCAACTCGGCAGGTATTTCGACAAGCGTGTCACCGCCGATGTCGAGGTCACGAGCGTCACGTTCGCCGGTGGCCGGGAGCACAGAATCCATTCCGTCCAGGAGCTGCGCCTCGCTTGACCCGGGGATGAGCCGACGTGTGCTCTGCCACGGTCGTGGCGGTCGTCGATTGTCATGTCGGCGTGGGAGGCTGCGTAGCGGAGTTGCGGCCGGAGGGGGAGCGTCGTGGGCATGGTCAAAGTGGTCGGGCTCGTGCTGCATCCGCGGCGGGACTGCGGGTCGGCCGTCGACACCATCGTGAGCTGGGCGGCGGCGCGGGGCGTCACCGTTCTCGGGCTGCCGGAGGAGATCACCCGGATCGACTGCAGCGCGGTGCCGGTCGGGCCGCAGGAGATGGTCGAGCGCGCCGGGCTGCTGGTCAGCCTGGGCGGCGACGGCACCATGCTGCGGACGATGCGCCTGGTCGAGGGGCACAAGACGCCCGTGCTGGGGGTGAACGTCGGGCGGCTGGGCTTCCTCGCCGAGGTCGACCTGCCCGATCTGAAGGAGTCGCTCTCCGCGATCGACGAGCACCGCTACACCATCGAGCCGCGGACGGCGGTGCGGACCACGCTGCCGGACGGGCGGCAGGTGACCGCGTTCAACGACATCGCGCTGGTGCGGGTGCCGGGGCACGGGCTGGCCGCGGTCGGGATCCGGGTCGAGGGGAAGCGGTTCGTCAACTATGCGGCCGACGCCGTGCTGGTCGCCACGCCGACCGGGTCGACGGCGTACAGCTTCTCGGCGGGCGGGCCGATCGTCTCGCCGAACGTGCAGGGGCTGATCGTCAGCGCGGCCGCGGCGCACTCGTCGTTCAACCGGTCGCTGGTGCTGGACACCTCCGAGCACCTCTGCCTGGAGGTGCTGCCGACGAGCGGACGGCTGGCGATCGAGGTGGACGGGATCATCGAGGGGTACGCCGAGCCGGGCGCGGCCCTGGAGATCGAGTCGCTGACCGACGCGGCCCAGGTGATCCGGTTCGGGCGGACGACGTTCTACGAGCGCGCCCGCCGCAAGCTGCGGGTCGAGGGGAGCGCCCAGGCCGGCGACCACGACGCGTCGGCCGCCGTGGTGGTCGACAGCTTCGAGCACCAGCGGTACGAGATCCTGCTCGGCGGCGAGGTGGCCGGGATGCTGCACTACCGGCGCCACGACGACCGGGTCGAACTGCTGCACACCGAGGTCGACCAGGCGTTCTCCGGTCGCGGGCTGGCCGGCCGGCTGGCCTCCGCGGCGCTCGCCGACGCGCGGTCCCGGAAGACGCCGGTCGTCGCCGAGTGCCCGTTCGTGGCCGGCTATCTGGAACGCCACCCCGAGTTCACCGACCTTTCGAGCTGAGGAGCCGAGACCATGGGCCAACCCGCGATCCTCACCGTCGACGACGACCCCTCGGTCTCCCGTGCCATCGCGCGTGACCTGCGCCGCCGGTACGGCGACCGGTACCGGATCATCCGGGCCTCCGGCGCCGCCGAGGCGCTCGACGTGCTCCGCGAGCTCAAGCTGCGCGGCGGCCGGGTCGCCGTGATGCTGGCCGACTACCGGATGCCCCAGATGAACGGCATCGAGTTCCTGGAGCAGGCGATGGACCTGTTCCCGCACGCCCGCCGGGCCCTGCTCACCGCGTACGCGGACACCGACGCCGCGATCCAGGCGATCAACGTGGTCGACGTCGACCACTACCTGCTCAAGCCCTGGGACCCGCCGGAGGAGAAGCTCTACCCGGTGCTCGACGCGCTGCTCGACGCGTGGCAGGCGACCGGCGACACCGAGCTGCCGGACATCCGGGTGGTCGGCCACCGGTGGAGCGAGCCGTCGTTCCAGATCCGGGACTTCCTGGCGCGCAACCTCGTACCGTACAAATATTTCGGCGCCGATGAGCCGGAGGGGCGCCGCCTGATGGAGGCGGCAGACGCCGGGCCCGAATCGATCCCGCTGGTGGTGACCGCGGACGGGCGTGCGATGACCCGGCCGAGCGTGCAGCAGGTGGCGGAGGCCGCCGGTCTCTCCACCAGCCCGGGGCGCGACTTCTACGACCTGGTCATCGTGGGCGGCGGCCCGGCCGGTCTGGGCGCGGCGGTCTACGGCGGCTCGGAGGGCCTCAAGACGCTGCTGATCGAGCGGCAGGCGGTCGGTGGCCAGGCGGGCCAGAGCTCCCGGATCGAGAACTACCTGGGTTTCCCGGACGGTATCTCCGGCGCCCAGCTCACCGACCGGGCCCGGCGCCAGTCGGAGAAGTTCGCCGCCGAGACGCTGAACACCCGCGCGGTGGTGGGCCTGCGCACCGACGGCTCGGCCCGGACGCTGGTCCTCGACGACGGCCGGGAGATCTCCTCGCACGCGATCCTGCTGGCCACCGGGGTGTCGTACCGCCCGCTGGTCGCCGACGGCGTGGACGGCCTGACCGGGTCGGGGGTCTTCTACGGCTCGGCGAGCACCGAGGGCCCGGCCTGTTCCGGCAGCGACGTCTACATCGTCGGCGGGGCGAACTCGGCCGGGCAGGCGGCGCTCTTCTTCGCGAAGTACGCCCGCCGGGTCACGCTGCTGGTCCGCGGCGACTCGCTGGAGTCGTCGATGTCGTACTACCTGATCCAGCAGCTGGCCCAGGTCGCCAACATCGAGGTGCGGACCCGGTGCGAGGTGATCGGCGCGCACGGCGAAGGCCACCTGCAGGCGATCACCATCTGTGACAGCAAGGACGGCACCCGGGCGAAGGTCGAGTGCGGCTACCTCTTCGTCTTCATCGGGGCCGAGCCGCGCACCGACTGGCTCGGCGACGCGGTGGACCGGGACGAGAAGGGCTTCGTGCGGACCGGTTCGGATCTGCTGACGAACGGGGCGCGCCCGCGGGGATGGGATCGCGAGCGGGATCCGTTCTACCTGGAGAGCAGTGTTCCCGGCATCTTCGCCGCCGGCGACGTCCGGGCCAACTCGATCAAGCGGGTGGCCTCGGCGGTCGGCGAAGGGGCGATGGCCGTCGCACTGGTGCATCGTTACCTGGAGGCGCAGTAGCCATGACCGTCGAATCCGAAGAGATCCGCCTGGAGCCCTGTGAGCCGGGCCGGCTCACCATCGGCGAGCTGCGGACGCTGTTCCTCTTCGAGAAGCTCAGCGACGACCAGCTGACCTGGATCGCCGAGCACGGCTGCACGATGCGGGTGCCCGGCGGCGGCCTGGTGCTCCGCGAGGGCGATCCGGCCGACTCGTTCTTCATCCTGCTCACCGGCACGATCGCGCTCACCCGCCGGGTCGGCGACGACGACGTCCAGACGGTCCGCACCGAGCAGCGCGGCGTGTACATGGGCGCGACCAACGCGTACCTGCGCGACGACGGCGTACCGCGGAAGTACATGGGCTCGATGCGCGCCCTCTCCGACTCCGAGTTCTTCGTGCTCTCCGCCGCCGACTTCGGGTGGCTGATGCGCGAGTGGTTCCCGATGGCGATCCACCTGCTGGAGGGCCTGGCGCTGGGGATGCGCAACTCGCAGGCGGCGATCGGCGAGCGGCAGCGGCTGCAGGCGCTCGGCGCGCTCTCGGCCGGCCTGATGCACGAGCTGAACAACCCGGCCGCGGCCGCCTCCCGGGCCACCGGGGCGCTGCGCGAGCGGGTCGCCGGGATGCGGATGAAGCTCGGCAAGCTGGCCAAGGGGAAGGTGCCGCCGGACCGCCTGATCGCCCTGCTCAACCTCCAGGAGGAGGTGATCGAGCGGGCCGCGAAGGCGCCGGTGCGCACCGCGATGCAGATCGCCGACCTGGAGGACGAGCTCGGCGACTGGATGGACGAGCACGACGTCACCGGCGGCTGGGACGTCGCCCCGGTCTTCGCCCAGGGCGGCATCGACACCGACTGCCTCACCGAGATCGAGTCCCGGCTGGAGTCGCCGGAGCTGCTCGACCAGGCCATCCACTGGATCGGGTACGCGCTCGAGACCGAGCAGCTGATGAGCGACATCGAGGACGCCACCGGCCGGGTGTCGTCGCTGGTCAACGCCGCGAAGCAGTATTCGCACCTGGACCGGGCCGCGCACCAGTGGATCGACGTGCACGGCGGCCTGGACAGCACGCTGGTGATGCTCTCCCACAAGATCGGCGACGGGGTCCGGGTGGTCAAGGAGTACGACCGCTCGCTGCCCCAGGTCCCGGTCCACCCGGCCGAGCTCAACCAGGTCTGGACCAACCTGATCGACAACGCGGTCCAGGCGATGTCCGGCGCGGGCACGCTGACCATCCGCACGTACCGCGAGGACGACCGGGTGGTCGTCTCGGTCGGCGACACCGGTCCGGGCATGTCCGAGGAGATCAGGAAGCGCGTCTTCGAGCCGTTCTTCACCACCAAGCCGGTCGGCGAGGGCACCGGCCTGGGCCTGGACATCTCCTACCGGATCGTGGTCAACGGTCACGGCGGCGACATCTCGGTGCAGTCCCGGCCGGGCGACACCCGCTTCCTGGTGCGGCTTCCGCTGAGCGAGCCCGCTTCCGCTTAGATCCTTCTCCCGTACGCCGTGAGCAGCGCGGTCACACGGCGCGGTCGGCGACCACCACGCGACCCGAGGTCAGGGACGTGACGTTGGCCGGGGGCAGGTCCAGGCTCCCGGCCAGCTCCAGCAGGCTGGCGTCCCGGGCCACGGCGAAGCCCTCGGCGCCGAGCAGCCGGGCCATCGCTGCCGGCTTCCACATCGAGCGCCACGGCTCCTGCGCCCACGGGTTGGCCCGCCCGGTGGTGGACGCCATCGCCCGGACGACCCACCGCCCGAGCGTCCCGCGCAGCGAGGGCGCCTGGTAGTTCACCACCAGCCGGCTGCCGCCCGCCGAGCGGGCCGCGACCGCGCGGACCGTGGCGCGGACCTGCGCCGGGGTCAGGTAGGGGACCACGCCCTCCCAGATCCAGGTGGTGGGGAGGTCGGCGCGGTGCCCGGCCTTCTCCAGCGCCTCGCCGAGGTCGTCCCGCCCGAAGTCGACCGGGACGTAGACCGGCGGCGTGCCGTCGAGTCCGGCCGCGCGGGAGATCTTGTCCTGCTGGGAGGCGGGCTGATCGACCTCGAAGACCGGGACGTCGCCCAGCTCCGGCATCCGCCAGGCTCGCGAGTCCAGCCCGGCCCCGAGCACCACGACCTGGTGACCGGGGCGCTCCCGGACCGCGTCGTCGATCGCCACGGTGCGGGGCACCATCATCTCGGCGCAGCCCCGGGCGGACTCGTACTCGACCCGGTCGGCCCACTCGGTGGGTGGGGTCTCGTCGCGGGCCCAGCGCACCGGCCGTTGCTCGTCGGGGAGCAGCAGATCGATGGCGACGGGGTCGGAGAACCGGCCCGGCGCGATGCGTTCGTCCGCTGTCGCCCGTCCTTGACAGACGATGACCGCCGTCCGGCTGGCCCTGTACCCGGTCATCCCCCGACCTTCGGCCTATCCGGGCGACGGCTCGCCGCCCCACTTGCGCTCGATGCTAGTGCCGGTTCACGCCGGGCACCGCTGACACATGTCACCCCTCATCGATCGATTCCCGCATCAGAGCAGGCCCCTGAGGTACGCCGCCTGCGCCGCGTGCTGGGCGTCGTCGTCGTAGATGCTGACCAGCCGGACGCCGGCGGTGACCGGGGGATCCCAGTTCCGGTCCACCACCCGGTCCAGCTCGTCCTCGGTGATCCCGGCCAGGTACTCCAGCGTCTTCGCGTGCACCGCGTGGTAGTACTCGATCAGCGCCTCCCGGCTCTCCGGGACGACGGCGGCCACGTCGGCGGGGCTGTGGCCGTACCCGTGGTCGGCCGGGTCGGGCTTGCGGCCGAACCGGCCCGCCCAGTCCCCGGTCAGGTAGACCTGCTCGCCGCCGGTGATGCCGGCGATCTGGGCGTCCTGCACCCGGGCCAGGTGCCAGACCAGCCAGCCGATCGTGTTCGCCCCGGGCTTCGGTGCCCAGAGTAGTTGCTCGGGCGTGAGGTCGCGGACGGCGTCGGCGACCAGTTCGGGCAGCCGGCCGTACGCGTCGATGAGGATGTCCTTGGCGTCCATGCCCCTACTCTGCCGTGCTCTGGCCGGTCACGCCGTCCTGATCCGTGCCCTGTTCACCGGTCTCGCCGGTCTCGGCGCCGCCCCCGGTGTCCCCGGTGGCGGTGGGCTCCGGCTCGGGATCCGTGGCGGTGCCCTCGTCGGCGGGTGCGGTGGTCGCCGTCCCCGTCGTTCCGGTGGTCGCCGTCTCCGCGGGCTCGGTGGCGCCGTCCGTCGCGGTGGCGTCCGGCGTGGGGGAGACGGTCGCGGTGCCCGGCGTCTCGTCCGGGGACGACGACCCGTCGCCGGACCAGTCGAAGATCGTCGGGCTGCCGCCGTGCCGTCCGCTCGTGGCGTCCGCCGCCGAGCGCCCGGCGAGCAGCTCCGCCGTGGTCAGCGTCCCCATCGCCAGCACGAAGAGCGCACCGGCGACCATCGCGATCCGCTTCCACCGGAACCGCTCGACGGGGCCGTGGCGGTCGGCGTCGCGGGACTCACCCGACGGCGGCTCCTGCGCGGCCGCCACCTCGGGCGTGCCGACCGCCGCCGGCGCCGCCATGAACGTCGCCTGCAGCCGTTTGGTGCCCCGGTCCAGGTACCGGTGGTAGATCTCGGTGCCCACCGAGCTGATCAGGCTGGCCACCGCCGCGCCGATCACCGTGCCGGCGACGCCGAGGAACGAGCCGACGACCGCGGCGGAGACCGCGGCCAGGGTGCCGGCGATGGTCTTCGGGACGTCGATGCCGCCCCAGATCCGGGCTTGCGCGTGCTCGGTCATGTGCCCCCTCTCAGTCGCGCCAGCCTTCCCCCTTTACCGTTCGGCTCAGCGCTAAACCGCGTCGCTGTGCGAGCAGCTCCCGCAGCGGGCGTACGACGATGCCTTCTTCCTCCTCCAGACGGCGGCGTGCCAGTCTGCGGCTGCGCAGGATGCCTGCCAGGCCGACCGCCCCGATCAGGAACTGCACCGACATGGCGACCCGGAAGTCGTCGATGTGATAGTCGGCACTGCCGCCGGTTCGGGCGTCCAGGATCAGCCCGATCAGCTCGATGGTCAGCAGCGAGGCGACGAACCCGCCGACGTTGACCACGCCGGTCGCGGCGCCGAGCCGGTGCGGCGGGTTGTTCGTCCGGGCGTAGTCGAACCCGATCATCGAGCCCGGCCCGCCGGTGCCGAGCGCGACCACCAGGAGCACCAGCAGCGGCATCGGCGCCCGCCCCGGCCAGGAGATCACCAGTGCCCAGGCGCCCAGGTTCACCGCGACGACGCCGAGCACCAGCCACGAGCGGCGCAGCGGGAAGCGCTGCACCAGCGTGCCGAGCACCGGGCCGGTGATCATGCCGACCAGCACGAAGAGGGTGAGCAGCGAGCCGGCCCGGGTGCGGGACAGGCCCTCGCCGGCGACCAGGAACGGGATGCCCCACATCAGCGCGAAGGCGGTGCCCGCGAAGGGGGTGCTGAAGTGTGCCCAGAAGCCGAGCCGGGTGCCCGGGTGCCCCCACGCCTCGCGCAGGTCGGTGCCGAGCTTCCGCAGGTTGACCGCGGTGCCGCTGTTGATCCGGCGCTCCGGTGTGTCCCGCAGCGTCGCGAGCGTCACCAGGGCGATGAACACCCCCGAGCCCGCGGCGCTGAGGAACGCGGTGGTCCAGCCGGGTCCCTCCAGCAGGGCGGCGAGGGGTACGGCGGAGATGATCTGGCCGAGCTGCCCGACGAGCCCGGTCAGCTGGGTCAGCACCGGCACCCGGCGCGGGGGGAACCAGTGCGGCACCAGCCGGAGCACGCTGATGAAGGTCATCGCGTCGCCCGCGCCGACCAGCACCCGGGCCAGCGCCGCCCCGGTGATGCCGTCCGCGAACGCCATCAGGGTCTGCCCGGCCGCCATGATCAGCCCACCGCAGACCACCAGCCGCACTGATCCGAACCGGTCGAGCAGCAGTCCGACGGGAATCTGCAGCGCGGCGTAGACGAGCAGCTGAAGCACCGCGAAGCTGGCCAGGGCGCTCGCACCGACGTGGAACCGGTGCTGTGCGTCGAGCCCGGCCACCCCGAGCGAGGTGCGGTGCAGGATCGCGATCGTGTACGCGGCGAGGCCGGCGGCCCACACCGCCCAGGCCCGGGCTCCGGGTCGCAGGGGCATGGTCCGCCTTTCCGTTTTGGGGTTTTTCGCTCAGCCGTTTCCCAGCTTTCTCCGCACGTCGCCGCCCTGCAACGTGCGGATCCTCACTGAGGGATTGGCCACATAACCCCCTTGGGGGTATATGGTGATAACCCCATGTCGAGAGGAGTGGCTCATGCCCAAGATCAACGTCTACCTCCCGGACGATCTGTCCGAGGCGGTCCGCGCCACCGGGGTGCCGGTCTCGGCGATCTGCCAGCGCGCCCTGGAGCAGGCGGTCCGCCGGGTCACCGCGATCCGGGAGACCTCGCTGACCGAGCTCTCCGGTGCCGACCTGGAGGCCGCGTTCCCGCAGATGACCGGCCGTGCCCGCGCGGTGCTGAGCCTCGCCGTCGAACGGGCGGCCGCCGCCGGCTCCGCCTCGGTCGGCACCGCCCACCTGCTCGCCGGGATGATCGCCGAGGGCGGCAATCTGGCCCTGCACGTGCTCCGTGCCATCGAGATCGATTCCGGTCAGCTGATGAGGGAGCTGGACCGCCAGCGCGGCACCGAACCGGCCGATCCCGCCGAGGACGGCGCCGTGCACTTCAGCTTCTCGGCCGCCGCCGCACTGGAGCTCTCGGTCACCGAGGCGACGGGTCTGGGCCACAACTACGTCGGCTGCGAACACCTGCTCCTCGGCCTGGTCGCCGAGCCCGACGGTGCGGCCGGCCACATCCTGCGCGGCGCCGGCGCCGACCCGCGCCTCACCCGTCGCTCGGTCGCCTCCGCCCTGGCCGGCTACGTCCACCTGCGCGCCAACACCGCCGCGGCGCTGACCGTCCCGTCCGCTGCCGGGGGCACCCCGCTCGCCGGCGGCGCACCGGCCGGCGCGCTCTCCGCCGGGGCCGCCCCGGCCGGAGCGGCGCCGGCCGACCCGGCCCGGCTGCTGGCCGCCGCGCTGCAGCCGCTGATCGCCCGGATCGAGCGCCTGGAGCAGCGTCTCCCCGCAGCCCCGGACTCGGAGTGAGATGCGCGCCCGGATCGCCGCCCTCGCGTTCCTGACGCTCCTGGCCACCCTGCTCCCGTTGATCACCTAGGCCCGGCCCCGTGGACCACGTGAATGCGGGGCGGTCCACGAGGCGGGGCCCGGCCCGGCCGGGAGTCTCAGTGCAGGTGGGCGGTCAGCCAGTCGACCGTCTCGCGCAGGTAGGTGGCGCGCGCGGTGCGGTGCAGCAGTTCGTGACCCTCGCCGGGGAAGAGCAGGTACCGGTGCGGCGCCCCGCGCTCCCGCAGCGCCGCCACCACCTGCTCCGCCTCGATCACCGGGACGTTGGTGTCGTTCTCGCCGTGCACCACCATCAGCGGCGCCGCGATCCGGTCGATCCGGTGGATCGGCGACAGGTCGCGCAGCAGTGCGGCGTCGGCCACCGGATCGCCGTACTTGCTGACCGCCGCGGCCGCGATCCACGGCTCGGTGTGCTCGTAGAACGTCGCGAAGTCCGCCATCCCGCAGACGTCGATCCCGACCGCGAACAGCTCCGGGAAGCCGGTCATCGCCGCCAGGGTGAGGTAGCCGCCGTACGAGCGTCCCATCACCCCGACCGCCCCGGCGATCCGCGAGTCCCGCAGGTAGCGGACGCAGGACCGGACGTCCTCGATCGCCCCGTACCGGAGAGCCAGGTTGTCCGCGTCCACGTAGGCGCGCCCGAACCCCGACGACCCGCGGACGTTCGGTGCGAAGACCGCGATGCCGCGCTGGACCAGCGACTGGAAGAGCGGACCGTGCCCGGGGCGTTCCTGTGCCTCGGGGCCGCCGTGCAGCCAGATCACCGTCGGGTGCGGCCCGGGCCCGGACGGGGCGAAGAGCCACCCGGTCAGGGCGAGCCCGTCGTGCGCCGTGACCTTCTCCAGCGTGGGCCGGACCGCGCCGGGCGCGGGTGCCTCGGCCGCGATCGCCCGCAGGTTCCCGCCGTCCCGGTCGCAGGCCCAGACCCCGTGCGGCCGCCCCGGTCCCTCCACGGTGAACGCCAGCACCGACCCGTCGAAACTCCAGGACAGCCCGGCGGCGACGGCATCCGGCAGCGCGACGGGTACCGCCTCCAGGGAGGTGAGGTCGATCAGCTCCAGGGCGGACTCGCCGCCGTTCACGTTCCAGAGCACCGCGGCGGTCTGCCCGTCCGCGGTCACCGCGAACGCCTCCACCTCCGCCGGCCCGGCCGCGATCCGCTCGACCACCCCGTCGGCGATCCGGACCAGGGCCGGGAACTCCTCGTCCTCGCTGCGGGCGTACACGCACCCGCCGCCCGGGCTGAAGACCGCCTCCTGCCCGGGGACGAGGTCGACGGGCTCGGAGGCGGCGGGCTCGGGCGAGTGGAGCACGATCCGGCGGGCGCCCCGGGGCCCGTGCCGCAGCAGGGCGCACTCCCCGGTCGGGTCCACGTCGCAGAGCGAGATCAGGGGACCCGAGGCGATGACCGATCGCTCCCCGGTCACCACGTCGATCAGGATCGCCGTGGTCAGGTTCTCGGTCAGCGCCAGCACCGGCCGCCCCGGCAGCCAGCGCATGTTGTCCGCGGTGTCCGTCCCGAACCCGGCCACCTGGTGCGGATCCGACCCGTCCGGCCGGACCAGCCAGACCTCCTGCCGGGGTGCGCCGCCGGGGGCCGCCTGGCAGGCCAGCCAGCCCCCGCCCGACGACCAGGCCACCGCGTTCACCGGGTGCGGCAGCGCGACCTGGAAGGTCAGCTCGCTGCCGACCGGCTGCACCCAGACGGCGGGCGCGCCACCTCGGTCCGAGACGTACGCCACGTGCCGCCCGTCCGGCGACAGCGCCGGCGACCAGTTCCCGGCGATCTCCGAGGTGAGCCGGGCGAATCCGGCGGGCAGGACGGCCACGTCGTCGCGGTGAAGCACACAACCCCCTAGGACCTAGATCTTGTGCGTCTGCAGCCACATCTCCAGGAGCGCGAGCTGCCACAACTGGTTCGCCCCGAGCGTGGTGCGCGGGGTGTTCGGGTCGGCGAGCAGCGCGTCGACGTACTCGGTCCGGAACAGCCCGCGGGCACGGGCCTCCGGCGCCAGCAGCGCGTCGCGCACCTTCGCCAGCATCGGGCCCTCCAGGTGCCGGATGCCGGGCACCGGGAAGTAGCCCTTGGTCCGGTCGATCACCTCGTCCGGCACCAGGCCACGGGCGGCGTCCTTGAGCACCCCCTTGCCGCCGTGGGCGAGTTTCACCCCCGGCGGGCAGGCCGCCGCGAGCTCCACCAGCTCGTGATCGAGGAAGGGTACGCGCGCCTCCAGCCCCCACGCCATAGTCATGTTGTCGACCCGTTTGACCGGATCGTCGACCAGCATCACCTGCGAGTCCAGCCGCAGCGCCGCGTCGACGGCGGTCTCGGCTCCGGGCCGCGCGAAGTTCGCCTCCACGAATGACCGCGCGTGATCATCATCGAGCATCCAGGCCGGGTTGAGCTGTTCTTTCAGCGAGGTGAAAGGCCGATCGAAGAACTCTTTCCGGTACGCCGTCGCGGCCCGATCGCGGGGCACCCCGGCGAGCGGCGGGTACCAGCTGTAACCGGCGAGGATCTCGTCCGCACCCTGCCCCGACTGGACGACCGTGACGTGTTTCGCCACCTCCTCGCTGAGGAGGTGGAAGGCGACGCAGTCGTGGCTCACCATCGGCTCGCTCATCGCCGCCACGGTCGCGTCCACGGCGGGCAGGAAACGATCCCGTCCGATTCTGATCTGGTGGTGCTCGGTGTCGAACTCCTTGGCGATCAGGTCCGAGTAGACGAATTCGTCCCCGCTCTCGCCGCCGCCCGACTCGAACCCGATGCTGAACGTGCTCAGCCCCCGCTGCCCCCGCTCGGCCAGTAGCGCCACGATGAAGCTGGAGTCCAGGCCGCCGGAGAGCAGCACGCCGACCGGCACGTCCGCGACCATCCGCCGTTCCACCGCGACCCGGAGCCCGTCCCGCACCCGTTCCGCCCACACGTCAGGAGCGTCTTCCCCGGTACGCCCGAAACCCGCCTCCCAATAGGTCCGCTCGGTCGACGCGCCGTCCGCCGTGACCACCCGTACCGTGGCCGGCGGCAGTTTCCGGATCCCGGCCACGATGGTGCGCGGCGCCGGCACCACCGAGTGGAAGGTCATGTAGTACTGCAGCGCCACCGGGTCGATCGAGGTGTCCACCCCGCCGGCCGCGAGCAGGGCGGGCAGCGTCGAGGCGAACCGCAGCCGCCCCGGCGTCTCGGCCAGGTAGAGCGGTTTGATCCCGAGCCGGTCCCGGGCGAGCGTGACGGTCCCGGTGTCGTGCTCGGCGATCGCGAAGGCGAACATCCCGTGGAACCGGGTGACGCAGTCCGCACCCCAGCGGTGGTACGCCTTCAGGATCACCTCGGTGTCCGATGCGGAGGCGAACGTGTAGCCGTACCCGGAGAGCTCTTCTCGCAGTTGCCGGTAGTTGTAGATGCAGCCGTTGAAGACCACGGTCAGCCCGAGCACGGCGTCGGTCATCGGCTGCCGGCCGTTCTCGCTCAGGTCGATGATCTTCAAGCGGCGGTGGCCGAACGCGATCCGGCCGTGCTCCCAGACGCCCTCGCCGTCCGGGCCGCGCGTCTCCAGGCAGGGCAGCATCCGCCGGAGCGCCTCGGTGTCTGCGGGTCGGTCGCCGTACCCCCGGTTGAGGTAATTGAGTTCTCCGGCGATTCCGCACATGAAGAAACCTCCTAGTGATCGAGCAGCCAGGTGTCCTTGGAGCCACCGCCGCGTGAGGAATTGACGATCATGCTTCCGGCCGGGGCGACCCGGGTGAGCGCGGCGGGCGCGACCACCGAGCGGGTGCCGGTGAAGACGAACGCGCGCAGGTCGACGTGCCGGGGCGCGAGCTGGTGCCCGTCGAAGACCGGGTGGGTGGAGAGCTGGACCAGCTCCTGGGCCACCCAGCGGTGCGGCGCGGTCCGGATCTGCCGGCGCAGCGCGTCCAGCTCGTCGGCGGTGGCGTGCGGGCCGATCACGATCCGGTCCCCGCCGTACCCGTCCACCGGCTTGCAGACCAGCTCGTCCAGGCGGGCGAGCACCTCGGCCCGCTGCTCCGGCAGTCCGCAGAGGTAGGTCGGCACGTCGGCGAGGAGCGGCTTCTCGTTCAGGTAGTACTCGATCAGCCGCGGGACGTACGCGTACACGGCCTTGTCGTCGCCGATCCCGTTGCCGAGCGCGTTGGCCAGCGTGACGGTGTCCGCGTGCAGCGCCGCGACCAGGCTCGGGCCCAGCGGCATGCCGTCCGCGCCGGGGGAGTGGACCAGGCTGTCCTCGCCCATCCGCAGGTAGATCACGTCGACCGGGTGCCGTTTGCCGCCGGTGAGCCGGTACACGCGCCCGTCGTCGACGAAGAGGTCGACGCTGCGTACCACCGGCACGCCCATCGCCTCGGCCAGCATCCGGTGCTCGAACCAGGCCGAGTCGTCCGGTCCCTGGCTGAGCACCACCACCGCCGGATCGTCCCCGGCGGCCGGTCCGGCGGCGGCCAGCAGCGCCTCCTTGAGCAGCGCCGGCGTGCCGGTCACCGGGATCAGGCCCCGCGGTTGCGGCAGCTCGGGGAGGACGGTCTCGGTGAGGCGGCGGTTCTGCATGGCGTACGCGATACCGGACGGCACCCGCAGGTTGTCCTCCAGCACGCACCAGTTCCCGTCGCCGTCCCGGACCAGGTCCACCCCGGCCACCTGGGCGCGGACGCCCGGACGGCGGACCAGGGCGCCGCTGGCCCGCAGCTCCGGCGAGCCGTCGATCACCCACTCCGGGACGATCCCGTCGGCGACCACCCGCCGCTCGTCGTAGACGTCGTTGACGAACGCGTCGAGCGCCCGGACCCGTTGGATCAGCCCGGCATCGAGTCTCCGCCAGTCCTCGGCCGGGACGATCCGGGGCACCAGGTCGAACGGGAAGAGCCGGGTGGCCGCCTCGCCGGCGACGCTGAACGTGACGCCGTTGGCCCGCTGCTCCTCGTCCCTGGCGTCCTCCCGCTGCCGCAGGCCCGGAGCGCCGAGCGCGGAGAGGACGGGCAGGATGCCGGTGTACTCCGGGGCGACCGTGCAGCCGGGGAAGGCCTCGTCGCCGTCGGCGGCGTACGGGAGAAGCCGGGAGGGAGCGGAAGTCCCCGCCGGGCCCACCGCCGCCGCGCCACCGCGGGTCTCCGCGATCAGCTGGTCCACGACGTCGGAGAGGCGGCCACGGCGTGCCAGCGCACGCCGCTGACGGGAGGCCGCGCTGCCCCGGCTGAGCGCGCGGGCCGAGAGATCGAAGACCTGCTCCCAGTCGCCGAGTTCTTCCAGGTACGGCCGCAGCTCACCGACCAGGTGCTCGACGGCGGTCGTGGCCGGCACCGGGATCGGCGCGCGGGGCAGGTCGAGCAGGTCGCCCTCCAGCCCGGACCGGGCGGCCCGCCACATCGCGGCCCGGTGCAGCGGCGGCCGGGGATCGGGCAGCGGGAGCCCGGCGCGGTGCTCCTCGCGGGCGCGCAGCACCAGGGCACGGAAGAGCCCGGCGAGCAGCACCACGGTGTCCACGTCCGGGCAGGCGTCGGTGACCCGCAGCTCCACCGTCGGCACGTGTGCCGAGGGCCGGACGTCGAAGTAGACCATCTTCGGGTCGCTGATCGTGCCGGACGCGATCAGGTCGCTGACCAGCGCGTCGTGCTCGGCGGCGCTGCGCAGTACCCCGCTGTCCCCGGCGGTCGGCCAGCGCAGCCAGACCAGCGAGCGGACACTGGCGTACCCGGAGTCCTCGCCCATCCAGAACGGCGAGCTGGCCGAGAGCGCGAGCAGCACCGGTAGCGCGGGCGTCACCCGCTGGGCCACCGCGACCGCCTCGTCCCGGTCCGGCACGCCGACGTGCACCTGGGCGCCGCAGATCAGCTGCTCCCGGACCAGCATCTGGTACTCCTGCAGCATCCGCCGGTACCGCGAGGTCGGGGTGACGTGCAGCGCGTCCGCGTCGACCAGCGGCACCGTGCCGGCCGCGACCAGGCCGAGCCCGAGGCCCTCCGCCACGCCGACCGCGGTCCGGCGGCGGGACACGATGCCCGCGCGCAGGTCGTCCAGGGTGGTGGCGACCGGGGTGTTCGTCTCGACCACCGAGCGGTGCAGTTCGGCCGAGAAGTGTTGCGGATCGAGCCGGTCCAGTACGTCCGGCGCGTTCGGTACGAGCTCCCGGGTGGCGAGGTCGACCACGTGCAGCTCCTCCTCGACACCGAGGGTGAGGCCGTCATGTCCGGGGATGTGGGGATTCGGGGCCTGGAGGGACTCCGTCATCGAGACCGCCTCTGCGTGTAGTCCGGCAAGTCCGTGTCCGCCGGACTCTTCCCACCTGATGTGGCGAACCCGTGACGTGCCCGTTTCACGCTCCGGTCAAGCATGACGATCACTACACTCCGACCGGCCCGAGGGGGCGGTGTCCCGTACCGGTAACCTCGGGCACTGGCGCCCACACCCCCGCGGAGGTCCTGATGAGCAGCGTCGTCGTCATCACCGGCTCGGCCGGCCTGATCGGATCCGAGTCGGTCCGGCACTTCGCCGGGCTCGGCATGGACGTGATCGGCATCGACAACGACATGCGTGGCTACTTCTTCGGGGCCGACGGTTCCACGAAGTGGAACCTGGAGCGGCTGACCACCGAGATCGGCCCGAAGTACACGCACTACTCCCTGGACATCCGCGACCGGGAGGGTCTCGGCCGGCTCTTCGCCGAGTACGGGAAGAACATCGGGCTGGTGATCCACGCCGCCGCGCAGCCGAGCCACGACTGGGCCGCGCGCGAGCCGTTCACCGACTTCGACGTCAACGCGGTCGGCACGCTGAACATGCTGGAGGCGGCCCGCCGGCACGCGAGCGAGGCCCCGTTCATCTTCACCTCGACCAACAAGGTGTACGGCGACACGCCGAACTCCCTGCCGCTGATCGAGAAGGAGACGCGGTGGGAGCTGCCGGAGGACCACCGGTGGTTCGACGGTATCGACGAGACCATGTCGATCGACAACAGCCTGCACTCGATCTTCGGTGCCAGCAAGGTGGCCGCCGACGTGATGGTCCAGGAGTACGGCCGGTACTTCGACATGCCCACCGCGGTCTTCCGGGGCGGCACGCTGACCGGTCCGGGTCACTCCGCGGCGGAACTGCACGGCTTCCTGGCGTACGTGATGCGCTGCGTGATGGAGGGCCGGCTCTACAAGATCTACGGATATAAGGGCAAGCAGATCCGGGACGCGATCCACTCGCACGACCTGGTCTCCGCTTTCGAGGCGTTCCAGAAAGCGCCGCGGGTCGCCGAGATCTACAACATGGGCGGCGGCCGTCATTCGCACTGCAGCGTGCTGGAGGCGTTCAGCATCGCCTCCGAGATCACCGGCATCGAGGCGCGTACCGAATACGTCGACGAGAACCGGGTGGGCGACCACCAGTGGTGGGTCAGCAGCACCGCGCGGTTCGAGGAGCACTACCCCGAGTGGAAGCTCACCTACGACGTGCCGGCCATCCTTCGCGAGATGTACGAGGCGAACCAGGACGTCTGGAAGGCGTAACCCCGGTATTTCATCGAAGAAAAGGGCCGCGAGGCCCTTTTCTCGTTTCTGAAGCAGTTTTTCCGCGACGACGCACACGGTGTGCGTTTTTCTCCCATTTCCTGGGAAATCGGCGGCATATTGCTGTGTTTTACCTGGAAGTGCGCGTCTCCTAATACGTGGTTAACGGAAATTGGGTATTTTTACCTAATGTCCGACTTGACGCAGTTGTTGCGCCGGGACTTGCCGGCGTCCATCGTCGTGTTTCTGATCGCCATCCCGTTGTCGCTCGGCATCGCCGCGGCGTCCGGGGCCCCGCTCTTGGCGGGGTTGGTCGCCGCGGTTGTCGGCGGCATCGTCGCGGGCGCGCTAGGTGGCGCTCCGCTCCAGGTCAGCGGCCCGGCCGCCGGTCTGACCGTGATCGTGGCCGGTGCCGTGGCGGACTTCGGTTTCGCCGGTACCGCCGCGATCGTGGCCGTCGCCGGAATCGTCCAGATCCTGCTCGGCGTCTCCCGTCTGGGACGCGCCGCCCTGGCCCTCTCGCCCGCCGTCGTGCACGGCATGCTGGCGGGCATCGGAGTGGTCATCGCGCTGAGCCAGGTTCACGTCCTGCTCGGCGGGAGACCGCAGAGCTCCGCCTGGGAGAACCTCAGGGAACTCCCCGGACAGATCGTGCACAACCACGGTCTCTCCGCGATGCTCGGCCTGCTCACCGTGGGGATACTCCTGCTCTGGCCGCGGGTCGTGAAGATCTCGGTGCTGCCCGCGGCACTGGTGGCGGTGGTCGGCGTGACCGCGCTGGCCTGGGTGACCGGTGCCGAGGTGGTCCGGGTGGACCTGCCCGCCGAGCCGCTCGCCGACCTGGTCACCCCGGTCTGGCCGGACGCGCCGATCCACAAGATCACCGTCGCGGTGCTCACCATCGCGCTGGTCGCCAGCGTGGAGTCGCTGCTCTCGGCCGTCGCCGTGGACCGGATGCACGACGGGCCGCGGGCCCAGCTCAACAAGGAGCTGGTCGCGCAGGGCGCCGCGAACACCGTCTCCGGCCTGCTCGGCGGCCTGCCGGTGACCGGCGTGATCGTCCGCAGCTCGACCAACGTGGCGGCCGGCGCGAAAACGCGGTGGTCGGCGATCCTGCACGGCGTGTGGGTGGCGGCGTTCGTGCTGCTCTGCGCCGGCCTCCTGGAGACCATTCCGATGGCGGTGCTCGCCGCGGTACTGATCGTGGTCGGGTTGAAGCTGGTCAGCCTCGCCCAGATCAAGACGTACCTCCGGCACGGCGAGTTCCCCACCTACCTGGTCACCGCGGTCGGCGTGGTCGCCGTGGACCTGCTCACCGGCGTGGCCCTCGGCATGGTCACCGCCGCGGTGCTGATCCTCTGGCGGCTCACCCGGTGCGAGATCCGTACCGTGCAGCGGGCGCCCGGCGACTGGCTGGTCACCATCAGCGGGACGCTCGCGTTCATCGAGTCGGCCCGGCTCACCAAGGAGTTCGGCGCGCTGCCGCCGAACGTCGACGTCGACGTCGAGCTGCACCTGGACTACCTGGACCACGGCGCCTTCGAGACCATCAAGGCCTGGGAGACCGCGTACACCAAGGCGGGTGGCCGGGTCCGGATCCGCGAGGTGCACGACTCGTGGTTCAGCCGGGCCACCTCGGGCCGGCTCGGCGGCGGGAAGAGCACCCCGCGGCTGCTCGGCTCCTGGTCCCGCTGGCAGGACATGGACCATCAGCGCCGGGACGCGATGGCCGCGGGCATCGCGGAGTTCGAGCGTACGGTCGCGCCGCTGGTCCGGCCGCACCTGGCCGACCTGGCCCGGGACGGTCAGTTCCCGCAGCAGCTCTTCATCACCTGCGCGGACTCCCGCCTGGTGCCGAACCTGATCACCGGCAGCGGGCCGGGTGACCTCTTCTGCGTGCGCAACGTCGGCAACATCGTGCCACCGTACGGTGCCGGTGACGCCTCGGTCGGCGCGTCGATCGAGTACGCGGTCGAGGTGCTCGGGGTCAACACCATCACCGTCTGCGGCCACTCCGGCTGCGGCGCGGTGCGGGCGCTGATCAGCGACGCCGCCTCGCCGGGTTCGAGCCTGGGTGACTGGCTGACGCTCTCCGGCGTACGGTTCACCGACCCCTCCGACGAGGAGAAGTGCTGTGCCGACAACGTGGTGCGGCAGCTGGCGAATCTGCGGACGTACCCGTCCGTCCGGGCCGCCGAGTCGGAGGGCCGTCTCCGGCTGACCGGCATGTACTTCGACCTCTCCGAGGCCCGCATGTACGAGGTGGACCCGGAGGTCGGGGCCCCGCGCCCGGTGATCATCCCAGCGGCCTGACCGCCCGTACCCGCTTCGTCCGTCCTGCCCGTCCGGCACCCGTCGCGTCCGCGCGGCGGGTGCCTTTCTCCATCCCCTGTTGATCTCGGTGGACGGGTCGAAAGGGGGATCGTCCACTGCGGACGTTAGCGTTAACATCCGATCGTGGACGTCGAGGTGTCGTGGCTGACCGCGGGGATGACCGGCGGGACCAGCCGGGTGAGTGGGGCCGTGCTGGCGGGACTGGCGCGGGGCTACGACGGTGAGGCGGCGGCCGGGCTGCGGGACTTCCTCACGCCGAAGGAGCAGGCCAGCTTCTCGGTGAGCTGGTCGCCGGCCGGCGAGATCATGTCCTCCTACCACTGCCGGTACCAGGGTCCCCGCGAGGTGCGCGACACCATCGCCGGGTGGAACCTCTTCCTGCGGGCGCTCGCGGTGGCCGGCGACGAGCAGGTCGGGCTGGTGCACGGCCTCGGTGACACGCGGGGCCGCTTCTATCTGCCGATACTCTCCCCCGACGACGGCCACGTGCTGGCCTGCCTCGGCAAGCGCTGAGCTCTCCCCGCCGCGACCCGCGTGCCCGGCCGGGGCCGCGGCGCGTCTCGCTGTTCTGCCTGGCGATCCGGGGTGCCTCGGCCGGTCGGCTGGCGATCCGGGGTGTCTCGGGCCGGTCGGCTGGCGATCCGGGGTGTCTCGGGCGCTCCGAGTGACCCGTGAACGCCAGCCGCGCCGGGAAAGCTGGCGCTCACGGGTCACTCCAGCCCGCCGACACACCCCTGAGCACCAGCCACCAAGATCATCCCCGTAGTTGATCATTAAATGTTGATCAAGTCCGGCCAGCCGGGGCCCACCCCGACCGGGGGAAACCCCCATCCCTAACGGAACAGTGGCACATAACAGTGATCTTGGCCCGGGGCCCTGTGGACAAACCCCGGCTGTGGATAACCCCCAACCCGGACCGTGACCGAGAACGCTCACCCCGCTACCCCGCTGGCGACGACGATCCCGCCGGAATCGACCAGCGGGGTCAGGGGTGCCGGGCTCCGACCGGGGCACCGATGAGCACCCGCCAGAACCGGGACCGGAGGGCGTGGATCGGGCGAAAACCGCCCGGTGCCGGTATGCGGGATGGGATGTTGGGGCTACCGGTGAGAAAGGGAACGCCACGACATGACCGACTGGGAGCAGAACGACAGCTGGTCGTCCGGGGAGGACCAGGACTGGTCACAGCAGGAGAGCGGGCAGTCCGGACGGGGCGCGCAGGACCGCCAGCGGGACTCCGTGCACCGGTTGGCGAACGTCAGCAACGACATGGCGACGGCTACCCAGGCCGCCGTGCACGCGGCGGAGACCGCGGTACAGGTGATCCAGCGCCTGGAGGCGAAGGGCACCGAGATCGGCAAGGTGGTCCAGCTGATCGCGACCATCGCCAAGCAGACCAACCTGCTCGCGCTGAACGCCACCATCGAGGCGGCCCGGGCCGGCGAGGCGGGACGGGGCTTCGCCGTGGTGGCGAGCGAGGTCAAGGACCTGGCGAACGAGACCGCGACCGCGACCAACGAGATCGGCACCCAGGTCGGCGGGATCCGCGCGGACACCCAGAACGCGGTCTCCTCCATCGAGGAGATGCAGAGCCTGATCGAAGAGCTGGACCGGTGCCAGAAGGTGATCAGTGGGATCGTCGTGGAGCAACAGGCGGGGTAGTCCAGGATGGGCACATGGCTTCCCGCAGGCGTGTGTCACCGTCCGCCTCTTCCGCGTGCCCCTGTGCCCGTGACGCGTACGAGAAATGCTGTAAGGACCTGCACGACGGGAAGCCGGCGGCGGACCCGGAAGCCCTGATGCGGTCGCGCTTCAGCGCGTTCGCCCTGAACAGGGCCGACTACGTGCTGGCCACCTGGCATCCGCAGACGCGGCCCGCCCGGATCGACGATGACCCCGGACTGCGCTGGACCCGCCTCGAGGTGCTGGAGTCGAGCGGCGGCGGCCTCTTCGACGCGGAGGGCACCGTGACGTTCCGTGCCCACTACCGCGAGGGCGGCACCCCCGGCGTGATGGAGGAGAAGAGCCGTTTCGTCCGTCACGACGGCCGCTGGTCGTACTGGGGGCCGATCTAGGCTGGGCCGCAGGAGGTGGGACCCATGTCGGCAACGCGGCCGCTGGAAGAGGGCATCGTCCAGGATTTCAAGGTCAATCTCTCCTACGGTGAGTACCTGCACCTGGACGAGATCCTGAGCGCGCAGCACCCGGTGAGTGCCCCGGAGCACCACGACGAGCTGCTCTTCATCCTGCAGCACCAGACGTCCGAGCTCTGGCTGAAACTGATCCTGCACGAGCTGGTCGCCGTGCAGGCGCACCTGGCCAAGGACGAGCTGAGACCGGCGCTCAAGGGACTCGCCCGGGTCAAGCACATCCAGCGCACCCTGACCGAGCAGTGGTCGGTGCTGGCCACCCTGACCCCGACCGAGTACGCCCAGTTCCGCAGCTTCCTCGGCACTTCCTCGGGCTTTCAGAGTTATCAGTACCGGGCGATCGAGTTCCGCCTCGGCAACAAGGACCGGCGGATGCTGGCGATCTTCGACGACCAGCCGGCGGCGCGGGACCTGCTGGAGGACGCGCTGCGCACGCCGAGCGTCTACGACGAGTTCCTGCAGTGGCTGGCCCGCAACGGTCACGACGTCCCGGTGGAGATCCTGCAGCGCGACGTGACCGAGCCGTACGCGTACCACCCTGACCTCGTGCCGGTCTTCCAGCGCGTCTACGAGAACGCGGAGCAGCACTGGGAGGCGTACGAGGCCTGCGAGGAGCTCGTCGACCTGGAGGAGAACTTCCAGCTCTGGCGGTTCCGGCACCTCAAGACGGTGGAGCGGACCATCGGGTTCAAGCGGGGCACCGGTGGCTCCAGCGGGGTGGCGTTCCTGAGGGCCGCTCTCGATCTGACATTCTTCCCGGAGCTCTACGCCGTCCGTACCGAGATCGGAGTCCCTCGTTGAGCGACGATCTGCTCGCCCGCGCCCATGACCTGGACGCGGCCGACCCGCTCGGCGGACACCGGGACGAGTTCCTCACCGCGCCCGGCGGCGACCTGCTCTCCTACCTGGACGGCAACTCGCTGGGCCGCCCGCTCGCGGCCACCGCCCGGCTGATCGAGGAGTTCGTCCGCGACCAGTGGGGCGGCCGGCTGATCCGCGGCTGGACCGACGGCTGGCTGGACTGGCCCACCACCCTCGGCGACCGGCTCGGCGCGGTGGCGCTCGGCGCGGCGGCCGGCCAGACCGTGGTGGCGGACTCGACGACGGTGCTGCTCTACAAGCTGGCCCGGGCCGCGGTGGACGCCCGCCCGGAGCGCCGCCGCGTGGTGCTGGACACCGACAACTTCCCCACCGACCGGTACGTCCTGGAGGGGATCGCGGCCGAGCGCGGGATCGAGCTGGTCTGGATCGAGACCGACCCGGCGACCGGGATCCGCCCCGACCAGGTCGCCGCGGCGGTGGACGGGGACACCGCACTGGTGCTCTTCTCGCATGTCGCGTACCGGTCGGGCTGGCTCGCCGACGTACCGGAGATCAACCGGATCGCCCATGCGGCGGGGGCGCTGACGTTCTGGGACCTGTGCCATTCGGTGGGCTCGGTGCCGGTCCGGCTCGACGAGTGGGGTGTGGACCTCGCGGTCGGGTGCACGTACAAGTACCTCAACGGCGGGCCGGGGGCGCCGGCGTTCGCGTACCTGCGGAGCGGCCTGCAGGGTGAGCTGCGGCAGCCGATCTGGGGGTGGATGGGGCACCGGGCGTCGTTCGAGATGGGCCCGGGGTACGAGCCGGCGCCGGGATCGCGGGCGCTGCTGAGCGGAACGCCGCCGATCCTGGGGATGGTCCCGCTCCACGCCAACCTGGACATGCTCGCGTCGGCCGGGATCGACGCGGTCCGGGCGAAGTCGCTGCTGCTCACCGGGTACGTGCTGGAGCTCGCCGACGCGTGGCTGGCGCCGCTCGGGGTCCAGGTCGTGTCGCCGCGCGACCCGGAGCGGCGGGGTGGGCACGTGACGCTGCGCCGGGCCGGGTTCGAGGGGCTGCTGGAGCCGCTCTGGGAGAACGGGGTGATCCCGGACTACCGGCGGCCGGACGGGCTGCGGATCGGCCCGGCGCCGTTGAGCACGAGCTTCACCGAGGTGTACGAGGGCCTCGCGGTGCTGCGTGACCTCGCGGAGAAGCAGACTCTCCCGGAGAGGCGGCCATGAGCGACGAGGCCGGGTGCGCCGGCGTCTGTGGCGGCGCGGGCTGTTTCGCGAAGAGCCGGGGCACGGCCGCCGCCGACGGATGTGCGCCGACGGTCACCCGGCGGCCGGATCCGCGGGAGGACCGGCGGGTCGAGTGGCTGGCGGCGGAGACCGTCTGGTGGGGCGGCCGGATGCGCGGCGGTGTGGCGCTGCGGGCCGGTGCCGACGGCGTGGTCAAGCCGGTTCCGGCCGAGCTGGCGCCCGCCGGTGGGGTGCGGCGGTTCCCCGGGACGCTGCTGCCGGGGCTGGTCGACGCCCACGTGCACTCGGGTCTCGTGGACCTGGCCACGGTGCGAGCCGGGGGGATCGCTGCCGTGTGGGACCTCGGCGGCGTACCGGAGAAGGTGGAAGAACTTGCGGCCCGGGCCCGGAAGCCCGGGTCTGAGCTGCCGGCGATCCGCTATGCCGGTCCGTTTCTGATCGCGCCGGGCGGCTATCCGAGCGACCGCTCCTGGGCGGCTGCGGGCAGTTGGCGCGAGGTGCGGTCGGCGGCGGACGCGGGCGCCGCGGTGGCCGAGGCGTGGTCCGGCGGGGCGACGCTGATCAAGGTGACCGCGCACGCCGGCGGCCCGATGCTGCCGCAGCCGACGCTGCGCGCGCTGGTCGACGCGGCGCACGCCTCCGGGCTGCCGGTGGTCGTGCACGCGGAGGGGCCCGGCACCGTGGCGGCCGCCCTGGAATCCGGGGCCGACCTGCTCGCGCACACGCCCTGGACGGAGCGGCTCGACGACCGCCTGCTGCGGGCCTGCGCGGCGCGGATGCGCTGGATCAGCACCCTCGACATCCATGGCCGGGATGGGGGGAACCCGGCCATGGAGATCGCGGTGAGCAACCTGCGGCGCTTCGTCGAGTACGGCGGTGGCGTCCGCTACGGCACCGATCTCGGCAACGGCCCGCTGCCGGCCGGTGTCAACACGGGGGAGCTGCGAGCGCTGCGGTCCGCCCGGCTGACCCCCGACGAGATCCTGATCGCCATGACCGAATCCGATAGCCAGGAGATCTCCTGGATCCCGGGTGGCCTGGACCTCTCGCCGGAGGGCTTCGCCGACTCGCTCGCCACGGCGCGGGTCGTTGACGAGGCTATCCGCCCGGGCTCAGCGAGTGGCTGAGGGGCTCGCGGTCACCACGGTGGCCGCCGGGAGGTCGTCGATCGCCTGAATAGCCGCGCCGTCCACCGCGCCGCAGACGTCCCGGGGGAGACCGGGGCGGATCCAGCGCCCGTCGGAGTAGTCGGCGGCCTTGACCGTGACGGTACCGAACCGCTGAGCATCGTCAACAGCCTCCTGCACCTTCATCTCGGACTCGATCGCCGGGTCGATCTCCGGTTCGTCGTCGGTCGCAACGGTGAACTCGCACCAGCCGGAGTAGTCCGCAGTGCGCATGCCGGCGGTGTCGCGGGCACGTACCCGCCACCGATACGACGAGTCGAGATCCAGGATGTCCTTGGGAATCGAGGCGATCACGGGCTCGCCGATCGGTGCATCGGTGACTGACTCCGTTCCCAACAGGGTTCCGTCGAGGGTGGCGTACTGGAAGTCGGCGTTCACCGTGGTGTCACTGGCATGGGTGCATGTCGCCCAGAGTTGTGGACTCGGGTTGTTCACCGTCGGCCGGTTCGCCCCGGTGTAGCACGGCGCAACAGGCCACGATCCGGCGTATGGAATCCGGTCGCCTCGGGCGGCGATGAATACCGATAGGACCCCGTGGAAAGCCGTTCCCGCCAAGGGAACTTCGCACACAAACTTCACCTGGATAGAAAGTGACCTCGAACGAACGTCTGTGAACTTCGTTTGAGGTAGGAGGGAGGCTCTCACGTGCAGGATCACAGGATCAAGTGGGAATGATTAAGGTCTGGAGCGCTCGTCCATATTGGCGGTATTTGTTCGACTGAATGGATTCCGTGGTGTCGGTCACGGCGATACTGGGAAGGTTCGGCCGATTCGGCTTGAACGCACCGTGTTCCGGGCAGGGCGCGTGGCGCGAGAAATATGAAGGCCGGTCCACAAGGGGACCGGCCTTCGGCGGTAACGGGTTCGGTCTATCGGTCCGCCGTCAGAGGCTGACCGAGCGGCCCGTCGTCGCGGAGACGCGGGCCGCGTCGAGGACCTCCAGGGCGCGGACCGAGTCCGCCGGGTTGACCGGGACCCTGCCCTGGCCGAGGACCGCCGCCGCGAAGGCCGGGTAGAACTCGTCCCAGCGGCCGCGCTCGCTCTCCACCGGGGCGCCGGTCGCGCCGCGGAACAGGTGGCCCCAGCGGTGCTCCGGCTCGACGCCCCAGCGGTCGCCCAGCTTGGCCGGGGTCTTGCCGGCCTTGAGCATCTCCTCCTGGACGTCCAGCTCGCGGGAGATGAACGTGCCGGCGGTGCCGCTGACCCGGAAGCGCGGGCCCGGACCGGCCTGGCGCCAGCTGCCCCAGAGGTGCGACTCGACGCCGCTGAGGTGGTGCAGGGCCACGAAGAAGTCGTCGTCGAACTCGGTCTCGCCGCGCATCTCGGCGTAGACCCGCTGGACCGGCCCGAAGAGCTGCAGCGCCTGGTCGACCAGGTGCGAGCCGAAGTCGCGCAGGCTGCCACCGCCGGCCGCGGGCGGCAGCCGGTCCGGCGCCCACCGCTCGACCCGCGACTCGAAGCGGCGGACCGTGCCGAGCCGACCGCTCTCGATCAGCTTCTTGATGGTCCGGAAGTCGGAGTCCCAGCGGCGGTTCTGATACACACTGAGCAGGACGCCGGCCTCGTCGGCGGCGCGCACGACCTCGCGGGCGCTCTCCGCGTCCATCGCGAACGGCTTGTCCACCACCACGGAGAGGCCGAGAGCGATCGCCTCCAGCGCCAGGTCGGCGTGGGTGGTCACGGGCGTGGAGATCGCCACCGCCTGCACGCCCTCGGCGGCCAGCGCGGCGATCGTGTCGAAGGTGCCGACGCCCGGCAGCTGCTCGGCGACCTGCTTGCGCCGCTCCTCGGATCCGGTGACCACGCCGACGAACTCGACGTTCTCCGCCGAGGCGATCAGCGGCGCGTGGAAGATCCGTCCACCGCTGCCATACCCCACCAGCCCCAGTTTCGCCCGCTCGATCATGCCGGAAGTTTTTCACATCGGTTGCCGTGCTGTTGCACACGATCCCGGCCGTTACTTGTGATAACGACCGCACTACCGTACGTCGCGAAAATGCGCTAGTCCGGGTTCCGGAACACGGGTCAGCTGCTGGGCGGCAGACCCAACGCGGCACGCACGGTCCGGCCCGCCGGGCGCAGGACCTCGGCGCGGACCCAGCGTCCCGCCGCGCCGACCGCCTCGAACACCGGTCCCAGCGTGTGCCGCCAGGTCCAGCGCAGGGCGATCCCGGTGACCCGCGCGCTCCCGGCGATCGCGAGGCCGGCCGGCCGGAGCACCCGGCGGTACGTCAGGCGTCCCACCCAGCGGAGCCCGTGTCCGATCGGGGTCAGTATCCGGCGGTAGCTGAACCACCACGCCCAGGCGATGCCCTGCCCGATCGGGACGAGTACCCGGCGGTACACCACCCGGATCGCCGCGACCACCCGGACCCGGACGGCCCGGAGCACCACGGCGAGGGCGACGCCGATCGGCCGGAGCACCCAGCGGTAGAGCGGATGCAGGAGATAGCTCCAGAGACCGACCCCGACCAGGGCCAGCAGGGCGATCACCCCGCCCAGGATCCCGCGGACCACCCACCAGAGCTTGCCGCCGATCCAGCGCAGCACCCGCCAGACCGGGAAGATCAGCCAGCGCAGCACCTGCCGGGCCAGCCAGAGCGCCGGCACGACCAGCAGGGTGCGCAGCAGCCAGCCGGTCGCCCGGCCCAGCGGCACGAGAACGTGCCGGTAGACGGCCGTGACGCAACGGTCCAGCAGCTCCCAGACGAACCGCACGGGCAGCACGATGATCAGCGCCAGGACGCGGATCGGCCACAGTAGCCACTCGGGGGTGTCGGGCTCCCGGTGCTCCGGGTCGGTCATGGGCGCTCCTTCTCGTCCGCGCGCTCAGGGTAGGTCATCCTCCCAACGTGGAACGGATCAAAAGAACGGCAGGTGAGAAGCGTCTCGATGTGGCCTGGTGCCCTGTCGGATGGATGACGGGTGCCGTCGGAAAGGTCGTTGACGGAGAAAGAATCGCGACATGGAACCCGCGCAGAAGGAACGTACGCCGTTCTCCGACATCGACGGACTGACCGCCGAGATGTCCGAGATCGTGCTGGCCGCGTTGACCGAAATGGGTCAGCACCCCGAGATCCGGCGGGTACGCCGTACCGGACTCGACGCCCTGCGCCCCGCGCTCGGGCAGCGGCTGCTGGACGCGGGTTCCGGGAACGGCGAGGTGGCCCGCCGTCTGGCCGCCGAGGCCGGCCCGCGCGGCGAGGTGATCGCGCTGGACTACTCGGCGGCGCTGACCACGGTCGCCAGGGCCGGGCACGACCAGACGAACGTGCGGTACGTGACCGGCGACGTCTGCGCGCTCGACCTGCCGGACGACGCGGTCGACGGCGTCTGGTGCGAACGGGTCCTCCAGCACGTCGACGACGCGGACCGGGCGATCGCCGAGCTGATCCGGGTGACCCGCCCCGGCGGCCGGATCTGCCTGATCGACACCGACTGGGACTCGCTCGCCTTCGACGGGGTGCCGGCAGCGCTCGGCGCCACGGTGATCGAGCAGGTCAGTGGCCACTTCACCCCGAAACAGCGGGACATGGGCCGTACGCTGCGGCGCCGGCTGGTCGCGGCCGGCCTGACCGGCCTGACCGCGACCCCGGTGACCTGCCTGTTCGGCAGCCCGGACTCCGCCGCCGTGGTGCTGCCGATGGTCAACCCGCGGGTGCCCGAGGAGACCTGGGCGACCCCACCCGGCCTCCGTGACGAGTGGCTGGGCCGGGTCGAGGCGGCCGGCGCCCGCGGCGACTTCCTCGCCGTCCTGACCATCTGGGTCGTCGCGGCCAACGTCCCGGAGTAGGGCTCAGCGTTCGATCGGTTGCATGCGGTGGAGCAATCGGTCGAGGGGCATGCTGGCGAACGCGATCCGGACGTCGCTCGAGGCGTACGGCATCCAGAAACGGCCGTCGTGGACCAGGCCGCCGCAGGAGTACAGGACGTTCGGGACGTAGCCCTCGCGCTCGGTCTCGTCCGGGTCGATCAGGCCCTGCGGCAGGTCGGCGATCACCCGCTCCGGGTGGTCCAGGTCGAGCAGCATGGCGCCGATCGCGTACCGGCGCATGGGACCGACGCCGTGGGTGAGGACCAGCCAGCCGGCCTCGGTCTCGATCGGCGAGCCGCAGTTGCCGACCTGGATCAGATCCCAGCCGCGGTGCGGGACCAGCAGCGGCCCGGCCGGCTGCCAGCGGTGCTGATCGTCGCGGACGGCGAGGCCGAGCGTCTCGCCGTCGGACCGGCAGAGCGCCAGCTTCTTCCCGTTGACGTACCTCGGGAAGAGCGCCATGCCCTTGTTCCGTGCCGCCGGCCCGTGCAGTGCGGTCACCTCGAAGTGCCGCAGGTCCCGGCTGTAGATCACCCGGCCGGAGATGTTGAACCCGTCGTACGCCGTGTAGGTCGCCTGGTACGCCGGCCGTCCGTCCGGGTCGATGACCTGCACGAACCGGGCATCCTCCATGCCCCGGCTCTCGCTCGGGGTGGCCGGCCACATCACCCGCTGGTGCAGCGGCATGGTCGCCGGGTAGGTGATCGCGTAGTCGTCCATCACGATGCGCCGGATCAGGTCCAGCGTCATCGGCGTGGTCGGCCGGGCCAGCAACTCGGCCGGCAGGTGGCTCATGATGTCCTCGAACTCGTGGTCGTCATAGCGCTCCGGGAGCGCGTTGAGGACGTACGCCGAGGCCTCGTTGTCGATGTCCTCGTCGCCGAGGGCCGCGAAGAGCTGGTGCTTCATGTGCTTGGCGCCGACCCGCTGACCGATCGCGAGCGGGCCGTCCCGCTCCTCCAGCCGGATCGCGGCGCCGGGGCCGAGGATCACGCTGCAGAACCCGATCGACGAGATGTGCCCCTCGCCGATCTGCCGCAGGCTCAGCGCCGCCCGTAGCTCACCGGGGGCCAGGTCGCTCTGGTCCGGGTGCGGGACGATCGACGGGTTGCAGAGCGCCGCCGCCTCGATCGAGAACTCGTGACTGAAGTACGCCCCGATCAGCGTCCGCGCCGACGGTGACAGCTCGATCTCCGGCGGCACCCGGTGCTGGACCACCTCGTAGTGGTGCTGGAACGTGGAGAGGATGTCGTGGTGCCGGCCGGCGAACCGGGTCAGCACGTCCTCCAGCAGCGCGGCGATGTCGTTCTCGTCCAGCTGCAGCACCCGCTCGATCATGCAGGCGGTGCGGTTGTGCGTGGCGTGCGCGTCCTCACCGGGGACGAACAGCTTGATCACGACGCGGCGGCCGTCCGGCGCCATGGTGATGTTGTGACGGGTGATGTCGGTGGTGTTCACGGTTGCTGTCAACCTAGGCCGCCTGACGGTCTGGTCGCGCTGCGGTGCGCGAGGGTCCGGGCATGCTGCAAGGTGGAGAGGAGGGCGAGAGTGGATTCGGCCCCCTGGTTCAGATTAGGACCATCGACCTTCAATCCGTCATAACATCCGCCAGTCTCGGCATCACACATCACCGTTCCGGTGTCGTTGTCGCCGAGGAACCACGCGATGGCCTGGAAGAGCGGCGCGTCCCAGCGTTCGTCGCCGGTGACCGCGGCGGCCGTCGCGCAGGCGTCCGCGGTGGCCGCGGCCTCGATCGGCTGCTGGTCGTGGCGGTGCCGGGGCGCGCCGGGCTGCCAGCCGCCGACCGGGACGGTGGAGAGGTGCCCGTCGTGACCCTGCATGTCGCAGAGCCAGGCGAGCATCCGCAGCCCGTCGCCGAGCAGCGCCTCGTCGCCGAGCAGGTCACCGGCGGCGATCACCACCTCGGCGAGGGCCGGGTTCGCGTACGTCAGCTCCCGCTCCGGCCAGACCCAGAGCGGGTCCGAGCCGGGCAGGCCGATCACCGTGGCCGCGTCGCCGAGCAGTTCGGCGGCCTGCCGGTCGCGGGGATCGGCGCGCAGCACCTCGGCCGCGCCCAGCCCCGCGAACGCCATCGCCCGCGGGTAGGGTGAGCGCCGCCGTGCGCTGATCCGGAACGCCTCCAGCGCCTCGCGCCGCAGGTATCCGGCGGCGGCGCGGGCGGCGGCGGTGCCGAGCCCCCACAGGGCCCGGCCCCACCAGTCGCCCAGCGACGGCTCGTCCAGCCAGCGACGGTCGTAGCTCATCCGATTCCGGTACGCCCCGTCCGGCGCCTGCGCGTGGGTGAGGAAGGCGAGGTAGCGCTCGGCGGCGCGGAGCACCTCGGGCGCCGGCCGGGGCTCGCGGCTCGCCAGCAGCAGGCCCCGGGAGACGTCGTCCACGCAGTACCCGTGCTCGCGCCGGACGATCGCGTTGCGGGCGTGCTCCAGCAACCCGGTGTCGTCCGAGAGGCGGAGCACGTGATCCCAGCGGGGTTCCGGCACGTCGGTCAGCTGAATCGGCGGCGGAAGCAGCCGCAACGCCTGGCTCATGCCACCACTCCGCTTCGCTCCATGGCGTCATGAGCCTTTCTGGGCGCTGAGTTCGATGATGAGCTCCCTGCCGTCGCTCATGCCTGCATTCTGCTTCGGCTTACGGCCTCGCGAGTCGTGATTGGCCTGATCACGCGGTCAGGGGAGCCGCCGCGGCCAATCGAACGGGCGCGGCCTCGGCGAGCAGCCGGCCGGCCAGGGCCTGGTAGCGCGCGGCGACCGCGGGCCAGCGCAGGGTGGGCCCGCCGGCCAGCCCGGTGAGGCGGCCGGGCAGTCCCGGTTCGGCCAGCACATGCCGGATCGCGACGGCCATCGCCTCCGGATCCTGGTGCGGTACGAGCAGTCCCGGCCCGTCCGCCAGCAGCTCGACGGCGTGCGGGAACTCGGTCGCCACCACGGGCACCCCGGCGCCGACCGCCTCGATCAGCACGCCGGAGGTGACCTGCTCCGTGGAGTCGTACGGCAGCACCACCGCGTCGGCGGAGCGGATCAGCCGGGACAGCTCGGCCGGCTCCAGGTACAGATCGGACCAGCGCACCTGCCCGGTCACGCCCAGCTCCGCGGCGAGCGCCTTGAGCCCGTCCCGGTAGACGTCCCCCTGCTGCTCCAGAACCTTCGGATGGGTACGCCCGGCGACCGTGTAGAACGGGGCGGGGTCGAGGTCGTCCAGGTCGGCGAGCGCACGGATCGCCCACTCGATGCCCTTGCCCGGCCCGAGCAGCCCCCAGGTGAGCAGGTGCGGCCGGTCGTGGCCGGTCCGTGGCACCCCGGCGTGACTGCCGGCGCCGTGCGGGATCACGGTGATCTTGCGAGGGTCGACGCAGTAGTTGCCGGTCAGGCGCCGGCGGGCGGTGTCGGTCATGGTCACCACGGCGTCGGCCTCGGTGGCGATCTGTTCCAGGACCGCGCGCTGCAGGTCGTCGGGCTGGGTCAGGACGGTGTGCAGGACCACGACGGCCGGGACGGTGAGGGCGCGCAGCAGCGGCAGCACCTCGGCGCCGGCGTCGCCCGGGTAGATCCCGTACTCGTGCTGGATAATGGCCACGTCGAACCGGTTGAGCGCCTCGGCGGCGTCGCTCCAGCCACCGGCCCGGTCGGTGTGCCAGGTATGCACGACGCGCGGCGCGGCCCGGTCGAGCGCGATCCCCCCGCTGGTGTTGTCCAGGGCGAGCAGGCGGACCACCCCGGAACCCGCGGCGCCGCCGGTCAGGTGGGTCGCCAGTGCGGCATTGAATGTCGCCAAACCGCATTGAGTGGGGGGATAAGTGCTCAAAAACCCGAATGTCGCGGGCATGCCAGGGCCTTTCTCTCTCGGCCGGCTGCCTCCCCGCAGCGCGGACTGCGCGCGCGGGCCTCGTCGTACGCTCCGCGCGTGAACGGCGCAAAGGCGTTCCGGGAATAAGTCCCGATTAACGCGCAATTCACATTGCGACGTTAACAAGATCTACGTATTCAGCTGATGATTTTTCGGTAAATCGCCAGGTACTCGTCGACCATCCGTTCCGCCGAGAAGCGTTCCCGGGCACGCGCCGAGCAAACCGCGCGATCGAGTTCCCCGATCCCGTCGACGGCCGCCACCGCCGCGTCGACCGACCCGACCAGGCGCCCGGTCACGCCCTCGTCGATCACTTCCGGCATCGAGCCTTTCGCGTACGCCACCACGGGCGTCCCGCAGGCCATCGACTCCACCACGGAGAGCCCGAACGGCTCGGCGAACCGGATCGGATGCAGCAGCGCGGCGCCCGAGCCGAGGACGGCGCCCCGTTCCCCGGGCCCGACCGAACCGAGGTAGACGACGCGTTCCCCGTCGATGCGCGGTTCGATCCGTTCCTCGAAATAGGCGCGATCCTGCACGATGCCGCACATCACCAACCGCCGCCCGGCCCGTTCGGCGATCTCGATGGCGATGTCGGTCCCTTTGTCCGGATGAATCCGGCCGAAGAGGATCAGGTCGTCCCCGCCGTCCGGATGGAATGGCAACCCGCTCAGGTCCACGCCGTGGTGAATAGTCGCCAGATAGTCCAGTTCCGGCGAGCGGTCGCTGTCGGAGATGGAGACGAAGTGCGAGTCCGAACGCCGGTACGCCGGCACGATGTGCGGCCCGGAGAAACCGTGCACGGTGGTCAGCATCGGTGCGCGGCAGTGCGCGGAGAAGGCGAGCGGCAGCCAGTCCAGGTGGTTGTGCACCAGGTCGAATTCGTGCGAGCGGGCCAGTGCGTGGCTGACGTGCAGGGCCTCCCAGACCCGGCCGTCGATCGCGTCGGTCTCCTCGTACCCGGTCGCCGCGACGCCTTCCAGGGTGGCCGCGGTGACCGAGTCCAGGGTGGCGAAGAGCGTGACGTCGACGCCGCGCGCGACCAGCCCCTCGGCGAGCAGGCCGGTGATCAGCTCCCACGGCCCGTAGTGCCGGGGTGGCGTGCGCCAGGCGATCGGCCCCAGCAGCGCCACCCTCATGACAAAAGCCATATAAAGGTAATAACCACGTGGATAGTATGCCCGCCGGTTACCGGACGCGTTCTCGTGTTAGAGAAGACCAGTGACGGATTCATGGTGGAAGAAAGCGGTCGTCTACCAGATCTACCCGCGCAGCTTCGCGGACTCCGACGGCGACGGCATGGGCGACCTGCGCGGTGTCATCGACCATCTGGACCATCTCGCCGAACTCGGCGTCGACGTCCTCTGGTTCTCGCCGATCTATCCGTCCCCGCAGGACGACAACGGCTACGACATCAGTGACTACCAGGACATCGAGCCGATGTTCGGCAGCCTCGAGGTCTTCGACGAACTGCTCGCCGGGGTGCACGCCCGGGGCATGAAGCTGATCATGGACCTGGTGGTGAACCACAGCTCCGACGAGCACCCGTGGTTCGCCGAGAGCCGGTCCTCGAAGGACAACCCGAAGCGCGACTGGTACTGGTGGCGCCCGGCCCGCGCGGGGATGGCGCCGGGCACCCCGGGCGCCGAGCCGAACAACTGGGGCTCCGTCTTCGGCGGGCCGTCCTGGGAGTACGACGAGAAGACCGGCGAGTACTACCTGCACCTGTTCTCGACGAAGCAGCCCGACCTCAACTGGGAGAACCCGGAGGTCCGCGAGGCGGTCTACGCCATGATGCGCTGGTGGCTGGACCGGGGCGTGGACGGCTTCCGGATGGACGTCATCAACATGATCTCCAAGGACGTCACGCTGCCCGACGGCCGTCTCCCCGTCGGGGCGGCGTACGCGGACGGCTCGGCGAGCTTCGTCGGCGGCCCGCGCCTGCACGAGTTCCTCCGCGAGATGCACGCGGCCGTCTTCGCGGGGCGCGAGGGGCTGCTGACCGTCGGCGAGATGCCCGGCGTCACCATCGACGAGGCCAAGGTCCACACCGACCCGGCCAACCACGAGGTCGACATGGTCTTCCAGTTCGACCACGTCTGGGTCGACCGGGGGCCCGACCCGTGGCTGCTCGTCCCGCTGAAGCTGACCGACCTCAAGGCGATCCTCGGCCGCTGGCAGGCCGGCCTCGCCACCGAGGGCTGGAACAGCCTGTACTGGAACAACCACGACCAGCCGCGCGTCGTCTCCCGCTACGGCGACGACAGCCCCGAACACCGGGTCGCCTCGGCCACCATGCTCGGCACCGTGCTCCACCTGCACCGCGGTACGCCCTACGTCTACCAGGGCGAAGAGCTCGGGATGACCAACTACCCGTTCCGCGGCATCGAGGACTTCCGCGACATCGAGGCGCTCGGTCAGTACCACCAGGCGCTCTCCCTCGAGGGCCGCAACCCCGAGGAGGTCCTCACCGTCCTGCGGGCCCGGGGCCGCGACAACGCCCGCACCCCGATGCAGTGGGACGACTCCCCGCAGGCCGGCTTCACCACCGGCACCCCGTGGCTGGCCGTCAACCCCAACTACCCGCAGATCAACGCCGCATCCCAGCGCGCCGACCCCACCTCGGTCTTCCACTACTACCGCCGCCTGATCGAGCTCCGCCACTGCGAGCCCACCGTCGTCACCGGCGACTTCACCATGCTGCTCCCCACCGACGAGCGCATCTACGCCTTCACCCGCCGCCTGAACAAGACCGAGCTCCTGGTCCTCGCCAACTTCACCCCCCACCCGGTCCGCGCCGAGATCCCCGACGCCCCTTCCTGGTCCAACGCCGACCTCCTGCTGACCAACCTCCCCACCCCTTCCCCCTCCCCCGACCCCCTGCTACTGGCCCCTTGGCAAGCGGTGGTCTACCGCCGCCAAGAGTGACCGGCCCGGTCTACAAGAGTGACCGGCCCGGTCTATTCGCCTGCCCCACCACTCGGCCCGGCCCGCGTAACGCGCTCCCCGAGGCCGAACACCGCGCGGCAGCCAGACCGGCTACCGAAAGGTGAGGTCCCAGCTCAGCCATGCACCCAGCCGTGCTGAACCCATCGCCGGGCGTGACAGGAAACCATGCAAGGCCGGGGCGGTGGGTGGGCACGCAGGGCATAAATGTTCCACCGCCCTGCAGGCCCACCCACCGCCCCGACCGTCCCAGGTTGACCAAACCCCCGGTGCCCTATGCCGTGATCGTGTCCCAGGAGTAGGCGAGCAGGGCGAAGGCCGCGCCGAGCAGGGCCAGGCTGATGCCGCGGGTGGTGACCGGGAGGGCGGCGATCACGAGCAGGATCACCGCGATGATGTAGAAGACGCCCTGGATGGACATGGATGCTCCTCTGTGCCGTGGGGGTGGGGCGGCGAGGCTGTACCCGGTGGCGGTGTGGCGGTAAACCCCGGAAGTGCCGAGGTTTTTTCGCAGAAAAGCGCCACATGTCGCTTCTGGCGGGGGCAAGGTGGGCGATGGCCGCCGCGAATGTGAACACGAGACCTGAGGCCCGGTGGCCGGGGAGCTCTCACATGCGCCGGAAACGTGCTGCCGCACGCCTTGGTACCGCCCTGGTCGCCGTGACGCCGGCGGTGGTTCTCGCGCTGGCCGGGTTGTCGCCGCGGTGGGAGAGCAGGGCGCCGGTGTGGCGGGTGCCCGCGGTGGACGGGCCGCTGCTGCAGACGTTCGCGCTGACGTCGCGTGCGCCGGCCGTCGACGGCATGAGCCTGGTGGCGGCGTGGGTGGGGCGGACGGCCTCGCTGGCTCCGCGGGAGACCGCGCCGTTCAGCATGGTCGGGGTGACCTGGACCGATCCGCGGGCGGTGGTGGACGGGGCCGTCGAGGTGCGTACCCGCAGCGGTGGGCGGTGGACCTCCTGGCAGGCGCTGGAGGCGGACGAGCCGGACGCCGCGCGGGCGCCGGGCGACCGGGGTGCGAGTGATCCGCTCTGGGTGGGCCCGTCGGACGCCGTGCAGGCACGGGTCGTGGGCGCGGCGGGGGAGCGGGCCCTGCCGGGCGGGCTGCGGGTCGATCTGATCAATCCGGAGGCGCGGGTGGTCGAACCGGCCGCCTTCGCCGAGCCGCCCGATGGCGATCGGGAGGAGAAGACCCCGGCCATTCCGGTACGACCGGTGCCGAGTATGCAGACGCGGGCCGGGTGGCGGGCCGACGAGGCCATCGTCAAGGGGAAGCCGGTGTACACCGGGCCGGTGCAGGTGTTCTTCGTGCACCACACCGCGGGGACGAACCGGTACACGTGCGGGCAGTCCGCGAGCATCGTGCGGGGGATCGAGGCGTACCAGGTGAAGAGCCGTGGGTGGGACGACATCGGCTACAACTTCCTGGTCGACAAGTGCGGCACGGTCTTCGAGGGGCGCAAGGGCGGCGTGCACCGGTCGGTGAAGGGGGCGCACACGCTCGGCTTCAACGACGACGCCAGCGCGGTCGCGGTGCTCGGGGACTACCGGACCGCGACGCTGACACCGGCGGCCCGCTGGTCGGTGGCGCAGCTGGCGGCGTACAAGCTCGGCGCGGCCGGGAACACGCCCGCCGGGAAGGTCACGCTGGTCTCCGGGGGTGGCCCGAAGTTCTCGGCCGGGAAACGGGTCACGCTGTACCGGATTTCCGGGCACCGGGACGCCGGGGCGACCGAGTGCCCGGGCAACGCGCTCTACGCCCAGCTGCCGGCGATCCGGGCGCTGGCCGGGGCGGCACCGGCGGGGCTGCGGTTCGAGCGGTTGGGCGGGGCGAGCGCGTACGCCGGGCAGTACTACACCAAGGGCGCCGTGCAGGCGCTCTGGGACCTGACCACGCCGAGTCGCATGATCAACCGGTTCGACGTCTTCGTGGACGGGAAGTACACCGGTGCGGTGGCGAACGGGTACCGCCTCAGCAGGCTCAGCCTGCCGGCCGGCGAGCACACGATCGCGGTCCGGGCGCTGCACCTCTCCGGGCGTACCGCCACGATCAGCGCGCGGCTGGTCGCCGACCCGGTGCCGCCGTCCTTCGCCGTGCTGCCGCAGGTGGCGCTCACGGCGGGGACGGTGGGCGGCACCGCGCCGATCCGGCTCACCTGGGAGGCGAAGGACCCGTCCGGGTTGCGGGCCGTCTCGGTCACCGGGCCGAGCACCGCGGATCTGACCGCGGCGGCCCGGGACATGCCCGGCACGGCCACGGTCAGCCGGGCGAACAGCTGGACGGTGCTCGTCGCCGACCACGCCGGGAACCTGCGCAGCGCGGAGGTCACCCGTACGCCGGACGTGCTGACCGAGACGATGGCGAAGCGCTCCGGCACGTGGCGGACGCTGGTGGACCGGAACCACCTGGACCGCTCGGCCTTCCTGGCGACCGGCGCCAGCGCGTCGCTCTCCTGGACGTTCACCGGGCGCTCCGCGGGCCTGATCGTCGGCCGTACGCCGGAGTCCGGGCGGATCAAGGTCTTCCTGGACGGCGCGTTCCAGGGCTACGCCGACCTCCGCTCGCCGACCACGAAGTACCGGCAGATCGTCTGGACCCGGCAGTTCCCCTCGACCGGTGAGCACACCGTGAAGATCCAGGTGGAGGGGACCGCGCAGCGGCCGGGTGTCATCGTGGACGGGCTTGCATACCTGCACTGACCAGCGCGTTCTCGGTCAGGGTGATGGCGTCGGCCTTGCCGAACTGCTTCGCCAGCAGGCCGCGCATCGGCCAGCGGGTGCTCAGCGTGGTGGAGAGCGCCCGGGCCCGGATGAGCAGCCGGCCCTGCGGGGCGAACATGGTCATCCCGCCCGGCGGCAGCTGCAGCCCGTCGGCGACGTAGTCGGCCATCGTCTCCTGGTACGCGGCGAAGGCCCGCTCCGGGTCGGCGCCGGTGGCCAGTTCGCCGGCGAGGACGTACGCGCCGACCAGGCTCATGCTGGTGCCGAGCCCGGCCAGCGGGGAGCCGCAGTACCCGGCGTCGCCGAGCAGCGCCACCCGGCCCCGCCACCAGCGCTTCACGTGCACCTGGTTGATCGAGTCGAAGTAGAAGTCCGGCGAACCCGGCATCTGGGCGACCAACTCCGGCACCCGCCACCGGCAGCCGGCCATCCGCTCGGTGGTCAGCCGTACCGCCTCCTCGGGGGAGAGGCGCTCGTAGTCGGCGGTGGGGTGGGTGAAGGAGAGGTGGGCCTTGGCGGTGCCGCCGCGCTCCGGGCGGATCCCGGCGACCCGGCCGCCGGGCTCGTTGTACATCAGGTACCAGTTGTCCAGGTCGCCCGGATCGGTGATGGTGAAGTACGCCGTGTACGCGCCGAGGTAGCGGACGTAGTCGTCGTCCGGCCCGAACGCCAGCCCGCGGACCCCGGAGTGCACGCCGTCGGCGCCGATCACGACGTCGTACCGCCCGGTGGTCCCGCTCGCGAACGTCACGTCGACGCCGTCCGGGCCGTCGGCCAGCGCGGTGATCCGGTCGCCGTACCGATAGTCGGCGGCGTCCCGGGTCGCGTCCAGCAGGATCCCGGCCAGGTCGCCCCGGGTGATCTCGATCTCGGCGACGATGCCCTCGCCGCCGAACGCGTCGGCGGGCATGGCGGCCATGGTGCGGTCCCGGTGGTCGACCATCTTCCAGCCGCGCTCGTCGACCTGCCGTACGCGGATCGCCTCGCGCAGGCCCATCCATTCGACGACCGTGCGGGCGGCGCCCCGGACGTCGACCGCGTGCCCGCCCGGGCGCGGCGCCCGGGCCTTCTCCACCACGGTCACGTCGGCGCCGGCCCGGTGCAGCCAGAAGGCCAGCGCCGGACCGGCGATGCTGGCACCGGAAATCAGAACTCGCATCTCTCGACTCCCCCTGCGTACTGTGTACATCGATGTACTACACGCTAGGGCCGCTGGCCGGAATCGGGCAAAGCGCACTAGTACGGGAGGGGTGGTGTACTAGGTGACCGAGGCGGCGTACCGGCGGATCGTGGCGGAGATCCGGCGCCGGATCGAGGCGGGTGAGCTGAGGCCCGGCGAGCGGGTGCCGTCGGCGCGGGCGATCACCCGGGAGTGGGGCGTGGCGATCGCGACGGCCACCAAGGCGCACGCGGTGCTGCGCGACGAGGGGCTGACCACGGCCCGCCCCGGCGTCGGCACGGTGGTGGCCGGGGCCGCCCCGCCCCGCGACGCCGACCTGGACCGGGACCGGATCGTGGCGGCCGCGATCGCGATCGCCGACCGGGACGGGATGGCCGAGCTCTCCATGCGCCGGATCGCCGCCGACCTGGGCGTGGCCACCATGTCGCTCTACCGCCACGTGCCGGGCCGGGACGAACTGGTGCTCGCGATGATCGACGCGGCGCTGGGCGGGCTGCGGGTGCCGCCCCGGTACCTCGGCGACTGGCGGGCCGACCTCGCGGTCTGCTGCCGGGCGATGTGGGAGGTCTTTCAGCGGCACCCCTGGCTGGCCTCGTCCATGTCACTGACCCGCCCGCAGATGGTGCCGAACGCGCTGCGCCTCGGCGAGTGGCTGATGGGCTCGCTGAACGGCACCGGCCTGGACGTCTTCCACCGGATGCTGGTCGAGGTCCTGCTCTTCACGTTCGTCCGCGGGGTGGCCAGCGGGCTGGAGCCGGAGGCCGAGGCCCGGCGGGACAGCGGCCTCACCGACGACGAGTGGATGGACTCCCAGGAGGAGGCCTTCCGGCAGGTCGCCACGACGATCAACGCGCCGCACTTCGCGCAGCTGGCCGCCGCCCACGAGTTCGAGTTCGACCTCGACGTGCTCTTCGAGTTCGGCCTGGCCCGGCTCCTGGACGGCATCGGCGCGCTGATCGGGCCCGCTGTTCCGCCGATCGGGCCCGCTACAGGATGAGGACCACCTTGCCGGGCCCGCGGCGGGACTCGACCAGCTCGTGGGCGGCCACCACCTCGGCGACCGGGAACGTGCGGACCGGCAGGGCCACCTCGCCCCGGGCGGCGAGCGCGACCACCTCGGCGAGACGCGCGGGGGAGCGTGCCGCGCGGACCACCCGGGCGCCGTGCTCGGCCGCGGACCGGTCGTCGACGATCGTGCCGATCCGGTCGCCCGGGATCCCCAGAGCCACGGACTGTGCGATCGAGACGCCTCCGGCGGCGTCCAGGGCGACGGTCGGTTCATGACCGGTTTCGCGTACGGCGGAGACCAGCCCCTCGCCGTACGCCACCGGTACGGCACCCAGCCCCCGCAGGTAGTCGTGGTTCTCCGGGCGGGCCGTCCCGATCACGGTCGCCCCGGCACGACGGGCCAGCTGGACCGCGATCGTGCCGACGCTGCCTGCCGCACCGTGCACGAGCAGCACGTCACCGTCGCCCACGCCCAGCTCCAGCAGCGCGCCGGACGCCGTCTGGGCGGCCGCCACCAGGGCCGCCGCCGCCGGGAAGTCCAGCTCGGCGGGCTTGGCGACCACGTTCTCGGCGGGCGCCACGAGCAGCTCGCAGTTGCCGGTGAACAGGGCCGACCCGAGCACCTCGTCACCCGGAGTGAGACCGGTCACCCCCGCGCCGAGCGCCTCGACCACCCCCGCGTACTCCTGACCGATCGTCTGGCCCGGGAACTCCGCCTTCGCCCAGGACATCCGGCCGCTCCGGTACCCGGTGTCGAACGGCTGCACCCCGGCCGCCCGCACCCGGACCAGCACCTCACCGGGCCCGGGCACCGGATCGGGGAGGTCCGCGAGGTGCAGCACGGCCGGTGGTCCGTATCCATCGAACACCACAGCTCTCATGGGAGGAGTCTGCGATCTCAAGTGCGGTTGAGGTCAAGGGCCGGGGTCGTACCCGGAAAGGGAGGAACCGAGGGTGAGTGAAGGCGGTGGGGTGACAGACCGCCTGAGGCCGGGCCGATACGGTTAGCGGGTGTCTCAGATCCCGTGGTGGGGACTGCCCCTCGTGGCCGCTGTGTTCGCGCTGGCCGGGGCCGCGGCGGTACACCTGGCCACCGCCCGCGGCAATGACCTGATCAGCCGCCGTCGCCGGACGCGGCGGTGGTACGAGGAGCGGAAGACGGCCTACGTCCAGTTGCTCACCGGGTTCGAGCGGGCCACCCATCGGCTCCGTACCGCCTACGAGGCGGGGGAGAAGACGCCGAGCGCGCTCACCTACGTCGACGAGATCGGGCCGGCGCTGATGCCGGTGCGGCTGCTCGCCTCCGGCCCGGTCCGGAGCGCGGCGCTCGCGGTGCATCTGCAACTGGAGCGGCTGCACGGGCAGATGAACCCGGCCGGGGTCCCGGGCGTACGGCCGGAGACGCACTTCCGGGAGCTGATCGCGCAGGTGCCGCTGGTGATGCAGCAGCTGGAGGCGGCGATCCGGGAGGAGCTCGGCATCGTCGACACCCCTCCGGCGCCGATGCACACCACGAACGGGCGCGGGTGGAAACCGGCGCGCCGGACCTCGGACTCCGAAGCCCACTGAGCCTCGGACTCCGAAGCCCGGTCAGGAGAAGCGCGGCCGGCTCGGACACCCCTGCCAGCCGACCGCGACCTCATCTTTCCGGTTCAGAATCCATCCGGTTCAGAATCCATCCGGCTAAGAATCCATCCGGCTCAGACGGCCGGGTCGTCCCAGAAGACGTAGACGGCCTTGTACGGAACGGCTACGGTCTGGCCGGCGGTGCAGGTGCTGGTCGGCGCGACGCCGCCCGAGGTGGCCAGCCGGTTGATCCAGTCGGCGCGGGACAGGATGCCCTTGCCGGTGTGGCTGGTCACCTGGAGCAGCAGCTCCGGGATGGTGCCGGTCTTCGCCGCCGTCGCGGTCTTCGTCGCGGTCACCAGCGAGCCGTCCCGGGTGGACTGCCAGCTGGGCCCGGCGAAGTGGTGCAACCGGCCGGCGGCGCCGGCCAGCTGAGCCTCGGGAACCGAGGCGCCCGTGTACGCACCGGTCGTGCTGCCGTCCGGAACCACGCAGGTGTAGGTCTGCGTGCCGGAGACGACGCTGAACGTGCCGATCGGGCGGGAACCCGCCGGCGCCTTGATCGCGTCGGCGATCGCGGGGACCGGGACGGCACGGGTCTCGGCATTGGTGGCCGCCGAGGCCTGGAACGTCACGGTGCCGATGGCGCCGACCACGGCGACCATGCCGGCCGTGATGAGCGCGCGCTTACGGGCTCGGGTCGTACGGAACATTGAGGATCCCCCCTGGGATGTGTCGGTGGGCGTTCCGCTCACCAACAACGATTCACGGGGTGTCCGTGTTCACGGATGTAGATCAATTGCATGTCCGCCCTTGTGGACACCGAGGTTGGCCGTTCCGTCTAATCCGAACGGTTAACGTCGGCCGGGGTGGGTACGTCAAGGAGCAGCGGCAAACGAATACCGAGTATGAGGAGGCCGTGATGCAACCTACGCCGTTCACCCCGTGGTCCTGGCGCGATCCGGAGACCCTCACCCGTGGCTACGAGCCGGTCGAGGGCGAACTCGTGGACGAGGCCGGCCGTTCCGGCGTCGACCTGGTCGGCTACAAGGTCGAGGCGACCGACGGTCACATCGGTGCGATCGACAAGGCCACGTACGACGTCGGCACCGCCCACCTGGTCGTCGACACCGGCCCGTGGATCTTCGGCCGTAAGGTCCTGCTCCCGGCCGGCGTGGTGCAGAACGTGGACCACGGCGAGCGCAAGGTCTACGTGGACCGCACGAAGGACCAGATCAAGGACTCCCCGGAGTACGACAAGGAGACCTTCGAGACGTCGGCGTACCGCGACCAGGTCGGCGACTACTACACCGGCAGCTACCGGGACTACCCGCAGTAGTCCGCTCGCCGCAGCGACACACGCCCCGCCCGGTCCATCCGGGCGGGGCGTTCTCCTACCCGGGTAGGAGAACGGGTCCGACCATCGGCCGCGGGTCGGGCTCGTGGGCGGACGCATCGATCTCCGTACGCCGCGACGCTGCGAATATGACGACGATCGAGGTGTTCGCGGGGCCTGGGCGATGGCATCGGCCGCTGGTGGGGTTCGCCGTGGCGGCCGCGGTGGTGGCGATCGTGGCGGTGGGCGGGCTGCTCCTGGACGGGCGGGTACTCACCGGGGTGCCGATCTGGCTGAAGCCGTTCAAGTTCGCGGTGTCGTTCAGCGTCTACGGGCTGACGCTGGCCTGGATGCTCACGATGCTGCCGCGCCGCAGCCGGGCGGCGGGATGGGCCGCGACCGTGCTGGTCGGGGTGTCGGTGATCGAGCTGGCGATCATCGTGATCCAGGTGGTTCGGGGTACGACCAGCCACTACAACGAGACCACGCCGCTGAACGCCGCGCTCTGGTCGGCGATGGGCTCGTCGATCATGGTGCTCTTCGTGGCCCAGCTGGTGATCGCGGTGGTCGCGCTGATCCAGCGGATCCCGGACCGGGCGATGGCCTGGGCGATCCGGCTCGGGCTGCTGCTCTCGCTGCTCGGGATGGCGGTGGCCTTCCCGATGGTGCGGCAGACGACCGGGATCGAGGGCGTCACCGGCGCGCACAGCGTGGGCGTCCCCGACGGCGGGCCCGGGATGCCGCTGACCGGCTGGAGCACGGCCGGTGGTGATCTGCGGATCGGTCACTTCGTGGGATTGCACGCTTTACAAGCCCTGCCCCTTCTCGCGTACGCGTTGCGCCGAGTGGGTGAGCGCTCCCGGTTCGGCCTGGTGCTCGTGGGTGGGGTGGCGTACGGCGTACTGGAACTGCTGTTGACCTGGCAGGCGCTCCGGGCACAACCACTGCTGCGACCGGACGGGATCACCCTGATCGCGCTGGCGGCACTGGTCGCCGGAACCGCCGCCGGTGTCGCGGCGGTCCTCGCGAGGGGTCGGCGGGCCCTACCCTGATGCGCATGCCCCCGATGCGCCCGGCCCTGACGCGCCCGGCCCCGACGCGCCTGCCCTTGATGCGCATGGTCGGGCTCCTCAATGTGCGGGACACCCTCACCCGCGCGGTGCTGCTCGACCTCAGTGGCCTGGGCTACCTCGCGGTCCGGCAGCACACCGGCCCGCAGCCGACCGCGGTCCAGCTGAGCCTCGCGGGTGCCGCGTTCCTGGCCCTGCTGCTGCTGAACCGTCGGCAACCGATCAGCCTGCTGGTCCAGATCGGACTCTTCGTGGCCGCGCTGGTGACCGTGGACGATCCTGTGATCAACCAGGTCGGCACCGCCTGGGCGCTCGCCGAGCTGACCCTCTGGGCGCCCCGGGCCCGCTGGACCTGGGCCGCTGCCGGCCTGGTCGCGGCGGTCTACCTGATCGCCGAGCGGCCGTCCACCGAGGGCCGGATGCTGGAGTCGGTGGTCGGGCTGGCGGTGAACCTGGGCCTGCCGATCCTGCTCGGCACGGTCGTCCGCACCACTCACGAGCTGGGGATCCAGGCCGAGCGACGGGCACTCTCGGAGCAGCGCGCGGCGCGGGCCGACGAGCGCGGCGCGATCGCCCGGGAGCTGCACGACGTGGTCGCCCACCACGTCGCCTCGATGGTCCTGCGGGTCGGGGTGGCCCGGCACGTCCTGCCCGACCTGGATCCGCGGGCCACCGAGATCTTCGACGACGTGCACCGGACCGGCACCGCGGCGCTCGCCGACCTTCGGCGTCTGGTGACCGTTCTGCGCGATCCGGAGGGCGCTCGCGGTGACGCCGCTCTGACCGCGATCGACCCCGCCGCCCTGCCCGCGGCGCTGGACGGCGCGGTGGAGAACGCGCGCCGGGCCGGGGTCCTGGTCGAGGCCGACGTCGACCCGGCGATCGGCGGCGTGGACGCGGTCCGGGGCCTCGCGGTGCTCCGCTTGACACAGGAGGCGCTGACGAACGTGGCCAAGCACGCCGGAGCCGGTGCGCGGGCCCAGCTGCGGGTGTCCATGTCCGATACAGATCTGGAGTGGACGGTGACCGATGACGGCGGGACGACACCACCGGACACGGTTCCGGGCGGCGGTCACGGCCTGATCGGCATGCGCGAGCGCGTCACCCTCCTGGGCGGCACCCTCACGGCCGGCCCGTCCGGCGGCGGCTGGCGGGTGCACACGGTTCTTCCCGCTCTGGGGGTGGCGACGTGATCCGTGTCCTGCTCGTCGACGATCAGCAGCTGATCCGGGCCGGGCTGCGGATGCTGCTCGACGCCGAGGACGGCATGACGGTCGTCGGCGAGGCCGGCGACGGGCGCGCCGCCGTCGAGCAGGCCGCCCGCCTGGTCCCCGACGTGATCGTGATGGACCTGCGGATGCCCGGCGTCGACGGCATCACCGCGACCAGCCGGATCACGGCGCAGCGCCCGGCCGCCCGGATCCTGGTGCTGACCACGTTCGGCGACGACGACCATCTGTACCCGGCGCTGCAGGCCGGGGCGTGCGGCTTCCTGCTCAAGGACGCCCCACCGGCCGAGCTGCTGGCCGGCATCCGGCAGGCCGCGTCCGGCGAGAGCCCGTTCAGCCAGGAGGTGCTGCGGCGCCTGGTCCGGCGCGCGGTGGACGCCCGCCCTGAGCCCCCGCACCGCGTCGAGGGCCTCACCACTCGCGAACAGGACGTCCTCGACCTGGTCGGCGAGGGCCTGACCAACGCGGAGATCGCCGACCGCCTGCACATCGGCGTGACCACGGTGAAGACCCACATCACCGCCCTGATGACCAAGACCGCCAGCCCCAACCGGGTCCGCCTGGCCCTGGCCGCCCACCGCCCCCACGACTGACCCCCACGGTCCCGGCAGCCCCACCCAGCAGGTCCCGAAGGCCCCCGGCCCCACCCGGCGGGGTATTTGGCGAGCCCCAGCCCGGCCGGTGACGAGCGCACGACGAGGACTCGGGATCAACCACGCCCGGGGCGACGGGCGACGGGCGTGGCGGTGGCGGTGGCGGGTGGGAAGTGGAAACAAACGGGGAGTGGGAGACGGCAACATAGGGTGGCTACGCTCGGCGGATGATGACGGCGGGGCTGGTGCTGGCGGCCGGGGAAGGGCGCCGTTACGGGATGCCGAAGGCGCTGGTCCGGCATCGCGGGAAGCTGCTCGTGGAGCACGCGGTGGAGACGCTGCGGCTGGGTGGTGTGGCCGACGGTGTGGTGGTTCTCGGTGCGGCGGCGGAGCGGGTTCGTGCGGCGGCGCCGGGGCTGGCCGGGACCGTGGTCAACCCCGGCTGGAGCAGCGGCATGGGGTCCTCGTTGCGGGCCGGGCTGGCCGCGCTGGAGGGTACCGGTGCGCAGGCCGCCGTCGTGCTGCTGGTGGACATGCCGGGTGTCACGCCCGAGGCGGTACGCCGGATCGCCGGCCACGCGAGCCCGGACGCCCTGGTGATGGGTGGCTACGGGGAGCGCCGGGGCCACCCGGTGCTGCTCGGCCGGGAGCACTGGGCCGGGGTGGCCGCCACCGCGACCGGGGACCGGGGTGCACGGGACTACCTGCGCGCCCACGACGTGCTGGTGGTGCCGGTCGGGGACGTCGCGGACGACACTGACATGGATGTGCCCGCCGATGCGTGACGTGCCGGTCGGGGACGTCGCGGACGACGCTGACGCGGACGACACTGACATGGATGTGGCCGTCGATGCGTGACGTGCTGCCCGGGCTGCTGCGCTGGTGGCGGGCGGGGGAGCCGGCAGGGCTGGCGATCGTGACGGCGACCTGGTCGAGCGCGCCCCGGCAGGTCGGCGCGGCGATGGCGGTGGGGCCGGACGGCGCGGCGATCGGCAGTGTCTCGGGCGGGTGTGTGGAGGCCGCCGTCTACGACCTGTGCGAGGAGGTGCGCCGGACCGGGAGGGCCCGTACGGCGAGCTTCGGGGTGAGTGACGACGAGGCGTTCGGGGTGGGACTGCCCTGCGGCGGCACCGTCGAGCTGATGATCGGCCGGGTGGACCGGGACTCGTTCCCGGAGTTGCCCGAGCTGATGACCGCGATCGAAAGCGGAGAGCCGATCACACTGAACGCCCATGAAGGCAGATATACGATAAAAGGCGAAAAAGGCCTAGAAATCCCTTTCATGCCCCCACCCCGCATGATCGTGTTCGGCGCCACCGACCATGCCGCGGCGATCGCCCGGATGGGGAAGTTCCTCGGCTACCGGGTGACCGTCTGTGACGCCCGCCCGGTCTTCGCGACCGCGGCGCGCTTCCCCGAGGCGGACGAGGTGGTGGTCGACTGGCCGCACCGCTATCTGAGCAGCGTCGAGGTCGACGAGCGGACCGTGATCTGTGTGCTCACCCACGACGCGAAGTTCGACGTGCCGGTGCTGGAGCGGGCGCTGCGCCTGCCGGTCGGCTACGTCGGCGCGATGGGGTCGCGGCGCACCCACGAGGACCGGCTGGACCGGCTGCGGGCGGCCGGACTGACCGAGGCGGAGCTGGCCCGGCTCTGCTCGCCGATCGGGCTGGACCTCGGTGCGCGGACGCCCGAGGAGACCGCGGTGAGCATCGCCGCGGAGATCGTCGCGCTGCGGCACGGCGGCACCGGGAACCGGCTGCGGGAGACCTCCGGCCCGGTACACCGCGTCACCGTACGGTAGCTCAGAAAATTCTTTGATCGGCGCGCAACCTTTCCGGCTCGAACGCACACTAATGCTTTTGACGGGGCCATTCTAAAGCGGCTCTGAGCTGCGGAAACATTAGTTGACAAGCGTTCCCGGGGAATTTAAGAATGGTCGGGCTCCCCCAATCTTTCCCCCAAAGAGAGGCTGACCGTGTTCAAGAACATGCGGAAGCGCTGGCGTGCCGGCCTGGTGGCGATCACCGCCCTGGGCCTGGGTCTCGGCGCGGTGGTCTACACCCAGGGCGCCAACGCCGCGACCTGGCCGACCGCCACCGGCACGGTGAAGCTGACCGCCACGAAGTCCGTCTCCGGCACGCTGGACGGTGGGCTCAAGCGCTACTACGGCAGCGGCGCGCTCGGCACCGACGACCAGGACGAGGGCCAGGACCCGCTCTTCGAGCTGGCCGACGGCGCCACCCTGAAGAACGTCATCATCGGCTCCCCGGCCGCGGACGGCGTGCACTGCCTCGGCTCCTGCACGCTCACCAACGTCTGGTGGGAGAACGTCGGTGAGGACGCGGCCACCTTCAAGGGTGGCTCCAGCGCGACCTACACGGTGAGCGGCGGCGGCGCGCAGGGCGCCGACGACAAGGTGTTCCAGCACAACGGCGGCGGCACGCTGACCGTCAAGAACTTCGTGGTCGACGACTTCGGCAAGCTCTACCGTTCCTGCGGCAACTGCTCCACGCAGTACAAGCGCAAGGTCGTGCTGAGCGGCATCACCGCCACCTACCCGGGCTCGTCGCTGGTGGGCATCAACTCCAACTACGGCGACACCGCGACGTTCAGCAACATCACCATCGTGGACGACACCAGCAAGAAGATGGCCGTCTGCGTGACCTACAAGGGCAACAACACCGGCGCGGAGCCGACCAAGCTCGCCACCTACAAGGGCAGCACCGGCGGCGACGGCACGTACTGCAAGTTCACCACCGCGAACGTCACCTACAAGTGATCCACGAGGCCGCGCAGCGAGACGATCCGGTGCGGTTCGTCGAGGGGCCCGGCCTGAACACGGTCGAGGTGCACCGCCTGTAGGCCGGCGGCGCGAGCGGCCAGCACGTCGAAGTCGTACCTGTCCCCAACGCTGAGCACCTCCCCGGGTGCCAGCTGCCAGCGAGCGACCGCCTCGCTGAACGAGCCCGGATCGGGCTTGGCCATCCCCAGATCGTCGGGAGTCCACACGGGCCCGAGGTCGGCCAAGCCCATCCGGGCCAGTTTCTTGAGCTGCTGCCCCCGGCTGCCGTTGGTCAGGACCGCAACCTTCAAACCCTTCTCCCGTACGGCGGCGAGCGCGTCCACGACGTCGTCGAAAGCGCGGTACCGGGTCTCGTACTCGGCGAGATAACCCGTGAAGATCTCGTCCAGCCGCTCCGGGGCGTACGTGAAACCGAAGTCACGAAGCCGGCGCCGGCGCTGCTCCTGGTAACCGATCTCGCGGCTCCGCCAGGCGGCGAGGTGGGTCTCGGCGACCTCGTCCCAGCGCCGGATGGTCTCCGGGGTGGGGTCGATGCCGACCGTCGGGAGCCAGGCGCGCAGGGCCTCACCGGCCGTCCCGTCGTGGTCGCCGAGCGTGCCGTCGAGATCAAAGAGAACAGCTGTCACGATCACGCCGCGAGCGTAGCCGCCGCAGCATCCGGGCGTCGCCGAAGCCCACCGCGTGCGCCGCGGACTCCACCGTGGAGCCGTGACCGATCAGGTACTCGGCTCGTTCCAGCCGCAGCATCTGCTGGTAGCGCAGCGGTGTCTGCCCGGTCGCCGTGGTGAAGAGCCGGGTCAGGGTGCGTTCGCTGACGCCGGCGCCGGTGGCCAGGTCGCCCAGCGGGAGGCTTTCGGCGAACCCGGCGTCGATCCGGTCCTGCACCCGGTGCACCACGTCGCTGAGGTGGCCGCGGTGCCGGAGCATGGCGCTGGCCTGCCGCTCGTCGCCGTTGCGCCGGGCGTAGACGACCATCTCGTGGGCGACCCGGGCGGCGACCGCCGGGCCGTGCCGCCGGGCGACCAGGTGCAGGGCCAGGTCGATGCCGCTGGCGATGCCGGCCGAGGTGACCACCCGGTCGTCGGCCACGTAGAGGACGTCGCGGGTGACGATCGCCCTCGGGTAGCTCCGGGCGAGCCGGTCCTGCAGGTCGTGGTGGGTGGTGCAGCGGCGGCCGTCGAGGAGCCCGGCCCGGCCGAGGGCGTCCGCCCCGGCGCAGACGCTGGCCACCTCGCCGCCGGAGCGGTGATGGTCAGCGATCGCTGTCAGGGTATCTTTCGCGAAATATCCGTATCCATCCCGCCAGCCGGGCACCAGGACGAGATCATCCGGCACCAGCGCGGGCCACGTCAGCGACGCCTGCAGCGAGACGCCCTGCCACGTCGGCACGGTCGGGCTCTCCGCCACGTAGTGCAGCTCGTAGCCCGGCGCGGTGGAGAACACCTGCGCCGGGCCCGCCAGGTCGAGCAGATGCACCTGCGGGGTGAGGAGGAACACCACCCGGCTCACGATCCGGTCACACCCCCGCCAGCTCCCCGACCGATCGGATCGTGGCGAAACGGCCGGCCAGCGCGTACTCGGTGCGGGCCACCACGTCCTCGGCGCTCAGCGTACGCGGATCGGCGAGCAACTCCTCGACGCTGGAGTCGGCGGGGGCGCTCCAGTGCGGGATCGGGAAGGTGGCGGTGGCGTCGGTGACGAAGGTGACCTCGTACCCCAGATCGGACGCGACCCGGGCGGTGGTCTCCACGCACTGCTCGGTCCGCAGCCCGCAGACGGTCACCCCGCGCACGCCCGCCACGGTGAGGCGGTGCTGCAGGTCGGTGCCGGTGAAGGAGTTGTGCACGGTCTTGAGGAGGGTGGGCTCGCCGGCGGCGGGTTCGAGGCCGTCCATCACCCGGACGTAGCCGCTCGCCGGGTCGAAGACCGTGCCGGTGCCGGGCTCGGTGTGCAGCACCCAGATCACCAGGTCACCGGCGGCGCGGGCGGCGTCGACCAGCCGCCGTACGTCGTCGGTGACGTCCGGGTTGTCGACGGCCTGCCAGAGGGGGCGGGCCCGGAAGGACTCCTGGACGTCGATTACCAGTAGCGCGTTCGTCATGCCTCCATTCCACGTCGCGCCGCCCGCGCTCTGAAGACACCATCAGGCCCGGGCCCGGACGGATCCGGTCACCGCCTACCCTTGGTTGGTGCGGATCGTCGTCGCGGTGGTGGCCATACTGATCGTGCCGCTCTTCGGCGGTCTCCACTACTGGTACCTCTGGCGCCGCCTGATCGCCGGGACCACCGTGCCGGGTTCACCCTGGCGCCGCGCCGGGACGGCCGTCTTCGTCGCCGGGCCGCTGCTCTCCATCGCCGCGCTCGTCGGCGACCGCGCCCTGGACCTGCCGATCGGGGTGAAGCGGGTGCTGGAGTGGCCGGGCTACCTCTGGCTGGCCATCTTCCTCTACCTGCTCCTGGCCACCCTGGCGAGCGAGTCGCTCCGGCCGGTGCTCTCCTGGTGGCTGGCCCGCCGTACGCCCGTGGTCCCGGACGCCCCTTCGGAACCGGATCCCCGGCTGTCCCGGCGGATGTTCGTGTCCCGGGTCGCGGGCGGGGCCGCGGCGGCGGTGGCGCTCGGCACCGTCGGCTACGGGACCCGGGCCGTCCTCAAGGGGCCGTCCGTCAAGCGGGTCACCGTGCCGCTGGCCAAGCTGCCCCGGAGCGCGCACGGCTTCCGGATCGCCGTGGTCAGCGACATCCACCTCAGCGCGCTGCTCGGCCGGGGTTTCGCCCAGCGGGTCACCGACACCATCAACGCCACCCAGGCCGACCTGATCGCGGTGGTCGGCGACCTGGTCGACGGCGACGTGGACGAGCTCAGCAACGCCGTCGAGCCGCTGCGGGGGCTGTCCTCCCGGCACGGGACGTTCTACGTGACCGGCAACCACGAGTACTACTCCGGCGCCGATCAGTGGGTCGAGAAGGTCCAGGAGCTGGGCTGGCGGCCGCTGGCGAACGCGCGGACCGCCCTGCCCGGCTTCGACCTGGCCGGCGTCAACGACCTCCAGGGTGAGGCGTACGGCGAGGGCCCGGACTTCGGCGCGGCGCTCGGTGACCGGGACACCACCCGGACGGCCGTGCTGCTGGCCCACCAGCCGGTGATGATCGAGGACGCGGTCCGGTACGGCGTCGACCTGCAGCTCTCCGGGCACACCCACGGTGGCCAGATGTGGCCCGCGACCTACATCGCCGCGGCGGCCAACCCGACCAACGCGGGCCTGGAGCGGTACGGCGACACCCAGCTCTACGTGAGCCGCGGCGCGGGCGCGTGGGGCCCGCCGGTCCGCGTCGGCGCCCCGTCCGACATCACGGTCATCGAGCTCGCCGCGAAGCAGGCATGAGGCGCGCGGTTCCGGCTGGTCCTCAGGGGTGTCCGGCCCTCTCAAGACACCCTTGAGGACGAGCCAGAGCCGGCAGCGGTCGCCGATCGGGTGCGGAGTGGTCACCCTTGCGGGCCTTCCTCAACCGGAGAGGGGTACGACCGATCTCGGCGGGCATGCGTAAGTGGACCCTCGGTGCCCTCTTCTCCTCGGCCGTCCTCTCCTCGGCGGCCCTGGTCGCTCCCGCCCCGGCCTTCGCGATGGGGCCGGTCCTCGGCCTCGGCGCGCCGGACGCGGTGCCCGGCCGGTACATCGTCACCCTGAAGGAGGGGGCGCGGGGCCCGCGAGCGGCCAGCCTGGGCAGCGGGCGGGTGACGCACCGGTTCACCCGGGTCGCCGGGTTCGCGGCGCGGCTCACCGAGCTCCAGGCGCACCGGCTCGCCGGGGACCCCGCGGTCCGCTCGGTCGAGCAGGACCGGGTCGTGCGGATCGCCGGTACGCAGAAGAACCCCGGCTGGGGACTGGACCGGATCGACCAGCGCTCGGTGAAGCGGTCGAAGACGTACACGCCGACCGACGACGGGAGCGCGGTCCACGCGTACGTGATCGACACCGGGATCCGGACCACCCATCAGCAGTTCGGCGGGCGGGCGACCTCGGGGTACGACTTCGCCGACGACGACAGCGACGCCTCGGACTGCAACGGGCACGGTACGCACGTGGCCGGCACCATCGGCGGCTCGACGTACGGCGTGGCCAAGAAGGTCCAGCTGGTCGCGGTCCGGGTGCTGGACTGCGACGGCGAGGGCACACTCGCGGACGTCATCGACGGGGTCGACTGGGTCACCGAGCACGCGGTCAAGCCGGCCGTGGCGAACATGAGCATGGGCGGGTCGTACAGCGCGAGCCTGGACTACGCGGTCGAGGAGTCGATCGCATCCGGGGTCACGTACGTGGTGGCGGCCGGCAACGAGGACGTGAACGCGCTGAAGAGCAGCCCGGCCGACGTGCCGGCGGCGGTCACCGTGGCGGCCAGCGACAGCAGGGACAGGCGGGCCTACTTCTCCAACTACGGCTCGGTGGTCGACATCTTCGCGCCGGGGGTGGACATCACCTCGGCGGTGGCGACCGGCAACACGGCGAAGGCCACCTGGAGCGGCACCTCGATGGCGTCCCCGCACGTGGCGGGCGCGGCGGCGCTGATCCTGGACGCGAACCCGTCGTACACGCCGGCCCAGGTGCGCAACCGGCTGGTGGCGAACGCGACCACAGGGAAGGTCACCGACCGGATGGGCTCGCCGAACCGCCTCCTGTTCGTTCCGGCGCCCCCGGCGAAGCCGGTCATCGCCACCTCTTCCGTGCCGGCCGGGACGGTCTTCCGGTCGTACGCGAAGAAGCTCGCTCTGAAATCGGCACGGACCGGGAGCTGGTCGGTGGCGAGCGGGAGTCTGCCGCCCGGACTGACGCTCTCCTCCGGCGGCACGCTCGCGGGCACGCCGACCACGCCGGGGACCTACGCGGTGGTCGTCCGGTTCACCGACTACGTGCCGCAGTCGATCACCCGGGCGCTGACCATCACGATCGCCTCGGGTACGCCGGTGATCGCTACCGAGAGTCTGCCGGATGCGACCACGGACAGCGACTACGCGGCGCAGCTGGGGATCACCGACGCGCGGGACGGCACCTGGGCGCTGGATTCGGGTGAGCTGCCGGACGGGCTGAGCCTGTCCGAGTCCGGTCAGATCAGCGGGGTGCCGTCGACCGCCGGGACCTCGACCTTCACGGTTCGGTTCACCGACGTCTGGGACGGCACGACGACCCGCGAGCTCACGCTGACCGTGGGCTGATCAGGGAAGGATGGGCTGATCTGGGAGGGATGGGCTGATCAGAGGCGGATAGACCGTCGCGTCCGGCGGCCCGAGGGGCAGCGAAACCGCCGGACGCGACGGGGCCTGTGACGGCCCCGCCGGGGTCCGGGGTTCGCCGTCGCCGGGTGCCCGGTGACGGACCGGCAGTGGCGTCGGACGGTGACGCCCTTCCGGCTTCCCGGACCGCAGTAGCGGAACGGGCTGAACGTTATTACCAAGCGTTAAGCAGGGGCTGTCGCTCCCCTGTGCGAATCCTGTGAGTCGCCGGCTACCAGTCGAGGGCGGCGGCGTACTTCTTCGCGATCGTGGCGGTCTCCGGCAGGTCGGCCTCGACCAGCGGCAGGCCGGGCCGGACCGCGATCGCGCCGAGCTCGACCAGCAGCTGCCGCAGCAGCGACTCGGCCGCGGCGGCCTGCGGGGCCACGCCGGCGGTGACCACCGGCACGGCGAGCTTGCCGGAGAGCGCCTGCGCCGGGAGCTGGTCCAGCAGCACCTTGAGCACCCCGGTGTAGCTGCCCTTGTACGTCGGAGTGGCCACCACCAGCAGGTTCGCCTCGGTCAGCGCCGCCACTGCCGCCTTGGCCGCGGTGTCGCCCGGGGTGAGCAGGCCGGCGCCCAGGTCACCGACCTCGATCACCGTCGGCGCGGGTGAGCCGAGCCGGTCCGCGATCGCCTCGCCGACCGCGATGGCGAGTGCGGAGGTACGCGACCCGGCACGCGGGTTGCCGGACACCACAACGATTGCCGTCATCATTCTGCCCCTCGATCGAAGATGCTGCTGGTCAGGCGGCTCTCGTCCCCCTCCCGCCCGCATATCCTAGTAAACCTATGGGGTATTGCAACATAGCGAACTATGGCGACCGCCACTACAATGCGGTATGCCTATCTAACAGATAGGAAATATATCCTTGCTGGGCGCCGGTCACCCGACGGCGTCCGCCCGCAGAAGGAGAAGCCATGTCCGCGCTCGCCGTCGCCCATCCGCACGCCACGCACTCCCGGCCGGTCCGCTTGCGCTCGGTGCCCGACCTGCCGCTCTCCGGCTCCGATGCGCCGGTGGGGGAGCCCGAGGTGGACGCGCCGGTGACCGTCACGATCAGCATCGCGGGGGACGCGGGTGGCCGGGAGCGGGTGCTGGCCGCGCTGCGCGAGCTGGTGAACGCCGCCGGTACGGGCGCCGCGGTCGAGGTGGACGAGCCGGCGCAGGCGGACGGCGGCGGCGCGATCCTGCTGGACCCGCGGGCGCGGACGGCGTTCCGGGACGGCCGGCTGCTCGAGCTCAGCCGCCTGGAGTACGACCTGCTGCTCTTCCTGGCCCGGCACCCGCGTCAGGTGTTCAGCCGTACGCAGCTGCTCACCCACGTCTGGGGTCACCGGCACACCACGAACCGTACGGTCGACGTGCACGTCAGCCGGCTGCGCACCAAACTGGACGACCCGGAATTGATCACCACGGTCTACGGTCTCGGATATCGCCTCGCGGATGATGCCCCGATCACCGTGATCGACCGCTGAATTCATTCTGAAACAGTCATATCCCTGCGATATGGCTATTCCATTTTCCCTGGTCAGAAGCTTCTTGACCATGTTTTTGCCGCTTTTCCCCTCCACTTGCGAAGGTATTGATCCATTTAAATACTTGCGAGCACGGTGCGCCGGACCGGCGCGCCACCTACCCAATCCCCCTGGGAGGAAACCGTGCTCAACCCGAAGCTGCGCCGACCGATCGTCGGCATAGCCGTCGGCATTCTCGTCGGCAGCGCCCTCATCGGCGCGTCACCCGCCTCGGCCGCGCCGAAGGGTGACCCGTCGTTCGCGCCGTCCGCCCTGGCCAGCCGCCTCGACGACCAGCTGGGCACCCGCGACGCCGGGTCCTACCTGGACGCCTCGGGCACGCTGGTGGTCAACGTGACGGACGCGGCGACCGCCGCCGAGGTCACCGCCGCCGGAGCCACCCCGCGTTACGTCGCCCGCAGCGGCGCCACGCTGGCCGCCGCGGACGCGAGCCTGAAGGTCGGCCTGAAGACCCCGGGCACCGCGTTCGCCGTCGACCCGGTCACCAACCAGGTCGTGGTCAGCGTCGACGAGAGCGTCACCGGCGCCAAGCTCGCCGCGGTCCGGGCCATCGTCGCCAAGCTCGGCGACACCGCCCGGATCGAGACCGTCGCCGGCACGCTCGGCACCCGCATCTCCGGCGGCGACGCCATCTACACCGGCAGCGCCCGCTGCTCGCTCGGCTTCAACGTGCAGACCAGCGCCGGGGTGAAGTACTTCCTGACCGCCGGCCACTGCACCAACGTGGGCGCCACCTGGACCAACGGCTCCACCACGCTGGGCACCCGCGCGGGCACCAGCTTCCCCGGCAACGACTACGGCATCGTCCGCTACACCACCACGTCGGTCACCATCTCCGGCGCGGTCGGCTCGCAGGACATCACGTCGGCCGGCACCCCGGCCGTCGGCGCCACGGTCTACCGTCGCGGCTCCACCACCGGCATCCACTCCGGCCGGGTCACCGCCCTGAACAGCACGGTCAACTACTCCGAGGGCACCGTCACGGGCCTGATCCGCACCACCGTCTGCGCCGAGCCCGGCGACAGCGGCGGTTCGCTCTACTCCGGCACCACGGCCCTGGGCCTGACGTCCGGCGGCAGCGGCAACTGCACTTCCGGCGGCGTCACGTACTTCCAGCCGGTCGTCGAGCCCCTCTCCGTCTACGGCGTCTCGGTCTTCTGATCCCTCTCACCGCCGGCCGGGCTTCTCCCCGGCCGGCGGTGAGGCCGGACTCGTCCCGGTCGCCCCGGTCAGGCTCTGCCTCGGCCGCCCCCGGTCAGGCTCTGTCCCGTCCGGTTCTGTCAGACCTTCGCTCCGTGCCCGGTCGGATCGTGACTCACGTCGCGCTCTCCGACGCAGGGCCGGGCACGGCGCGAGGTGCGTGCGGCGGGGTCGCTCTCAGCGACTCCGCCGCCGCTTTCTCCGGTACGCCACTCCCGCCCCCGCCCCGATCAAAAGGCCGCCACCGGTGCGCGACACCGCCCTTCCCGCCGTGTCCGCAGCCCGCAGCCCGCAGCCCGCGGCCCGCGGCCCGCAGCCCGCAGCCCGCAG